>DATLYH010000371.1:0-24516 GCA_035575035.1 Gemmataceae bacterium | reverse complement strand
CACGGGGGGAGAGGGGAAAAGAATACGTTCCCCTCTCTCCAAGGGAAGGGTGCTCTTTTCCCCTCTCTCCTTGGGGAGGGTATTCTTTTCCCCTCTCTCCTTGGGGAGGGTATTCTTTTCCCCTCTCTCCTTGGGGAGGGTATTCTTTTCCCCTCTCCCCCTCCCAGGGGGAGAGGGGTTGGGGTGAGGGGGTGAACTCGACCCGCACCTGATACGGCCCAATGCCGACGGCCTGGCCGGGATCGATCCAGCCGTAGCGGGCGGGCCGGCCTTCCCAGCGGATGCCGGTGCGGCTCTTCAGGTCGAGGCAGAAGATGCGGCCGGCGAGGGCCTGCAAGTAAGCATGGCGGCGGCTGATCTGGACATGGTTCAGCGCCAGGTCATTGCCGGCGTTGCTGCCGACTACGGCGAAGGGCTGGGCCAGGGTGAGGTGGACAGCCTCCTGGCCGGCCGGGCTGCTGACGTGCAGCTGCAGCGGGCCAGCCAGCCCGCAGGCGCTCAGGAACAGATCCATCGGGTGCTGGTTCACGGTCCCTCTTCTGGGGGCAAACCCCGGCAGCGGCTCCGGCAGGGGGGACAGCGGCAGGTGAAAGGCTCAAACACCGGACCGCACAAGGTCCCTTTTCTTTACCTGCTCCAAGCGCCGCCCGCAAGCCGTAATATTATCGGGCCCCCGTCTCCTATCTACAAGGGCGCCCGGCGCGTAGCATGGCGCTACCCGTCGCTGACACTGGATTACCCGTCGCTCACGCTCCGGGCTCGGACAATACCCGTCGCTCACGCTCCGGGCTCGGACAATACCCGCGCGGACGCTCCGGGCTCGGAGGAGGAACGTCACCTGCTGGTCTCCTTGTCTCCGTGTCTCCGTGCCTTGCCGCGGGCGGCCAGCAGGGCGGCGAGGCGGTCCGCTGCCAGGCGCGGTTCGTCCAGCAGCAGGCTCTCCATTTCCTTCCGCACGAACTCGCTCAGGTCGTCGCCGGTCCAGCCGGCCTCTGCCAGGCGTCGGCCGATCTGCTCCAGGCAGTGATCGCGGAGGCGGGCAATCTGCCGCGAGACGTTGCCCTCGTGGATACCGAGAACGCTCGCCACCTGCCGCTGGCTCAGGCGGTAGCGCAGCCGCAGTCCCAGGAGCAGCAAATCGCTTTCGCCCAGGCCCCCCAGCCACTCCCGCGCCGCCAGGCGGAACTCCTCGTGCCAGCGCCCTTGGTCCGCATCGGCGGGCAGGAGGTCAGGGACGGTCAGGTCGTCGTCCTCCGGCAGTTGCTGGAGCCCTCGGGCCTGGCGTAGCTCGGAGATGTGCTTATTTTGGAAGACGCGGATCAGCCAGGGGACGAGCGGCCGCTGGCCGTCGTAGCGGGCAAGGATGGGGACGGCGCCGGGCCGCTCGCCGGCCAGGAGGTAGCCCCAGAAGTCGGCCACGGCGCTGTCCTGGCGTTCCTCGTCGCGTGGAAACAACCGCACGGCCCGGGCGCGGAGCGCGTCCACCAGCAGACAGTCGGTCCGGCTGGCCCGAGCGGCGAACAGTGCATCCCAGGCTCGCGGGCTTCCCTCCAGACAGGCACAGCAGAGGAACCAGTCCACCGCGTGCAGGTTGTCGAGGAAGTTTTCCCACGAGACCGACTCGCCGGCCCGCTCGCGCTTGGCCCGGTACAGCGCGAATGAGCGCTGGAGGTGCCGTTCAAACGCTGCCGGCGGCAGCGCCACCTCTGGCAGCTGCAGCCGGCAGAAATGGTACAGCACCGGGACGAGAGAGGAAGGGTACGTGGTGGGTGGTGCGCGGTCCATGTCCAGCCCCCGCGCAGCAGCCCCCTTGCTGCTGCGCTGTCCCATTCAGAGGACCGGCGCCGCCGCGACGGGGGCGGGACGGCCCCTCTCAAATCAGCTCGGCGATCGGCTCGCCCCGGCTCAGCACCGGGTGCGGCCGGCCCGACTTGTCGATGAACGTCACCTTGGGGTCGATGCCGAGTACATGGTAGAGCGTCGCCAGCATGTCCTCGGGGGTAACCGGCCGGTCTTTGGGGTACTCGCCTTTGTCCGTCGTCGAGCCGACCACCAGTCCGGTCTTCAGTCCGCCGCCGCCGAGCACGACGAAGCCCGCCTGGCCCCAGTGGTCGCGGCCGGCGTCCTTGTTGACGCGCGGCGTTCGGCCGAACTCGCCGCAGATGCAGATCGCCACCCGCTCGTACAGGCCGCGGTCGCTCAGGTCCTCCACCAGGCTGGCCACCGCCCGGTCAAAGATCGGCAGGACGTTTTTCATCGCCGGTTCGATGGCGGCGTGATGGTCCCAGCCTCCCATGTGCACTGTGACAAAGGTGACGCCCGCCTCAACCAGCCGGCGGGCCAGCAGGCAGCTTTGGCCCCAGGGATGCCGGCCGTAGCGGTCGCGCAGGCGAACGTCTTCCTTGCCGATGTCGAAGGCCTGCCGGGCGGCTGGGCCGGAGATCAACTCATAGGCCTCTTGCTGGAAGCGGTCGATGCTCTCCAGGGCGCCGGTGCGGTCGATGTCACGGCGCAGCGTGTCGAAGCTCCGCAGCAGAGCGCGACGGTCTTCGAGCTGCGCGAACGTCATGCCGCCGGGCAGGGTGAGGTTGCGGACCGAGAAGTTCGGGGCGTTCGGATCGCCGCCGGTCTGGAACGGGTTGTAGGCCGGCCCAAGGTAGGCAGCGCCGTTGTAGCCAGGGTTCAGGCCGACCGAGGCGGCGAACGGCACGGCCACATAGGCGGGCAGGCCGGGACGGTTGGCGCCGCGGAGCCGGGCGGTGATGGAGCCGGCCGACGGGTACATCGGGTCGAGGTTGGCCGCCGTCGAGCCGTGGTAGCCGGTCAGCATCCAGTGGGCGCCGGCGAAGTGGTCGCCGGTAGTATGGTGCAGCGAGCGGACGATGGCCAGCCGATCCATGACCCGGGCCTGCCGCGGCATCAAGTCGCAGATCGCGATGCCTGGGACGTTGGTCGAGGTGGTCTGCATCGCACCGCGGTACTCGGCCGGGGCGCCGGTCTTGACATCGTACGTGTCCATGTGCGTCGGCCCGCCGTCGAGCCAGATGAGGATGACGGCGGTGTCGCGCACAGGCTGGCCTTGTTCTGCGGCGTGCGACCGGAGGCGCAGCCAGTCGGGCAGCGCCAGCCCGGCGACGCCGAGGAAGCCCGCCTTGAGGAAGCTGCGGCGGCTGAGCCCGTCGCAGTAACGGTGGCGGTCGTTTGCGGTGATGCGCAACATGATTGAATCCCCCCTGGTTGAGATGGTCGGCACCACGTTGTACCGACGGCTTGATCCTTTGGATTATAGAGCGGCGGCGGACCAAAGGCGAGAGAAAGCCGGAAGCGCCGCGGGCAATAAACCTCATCCTGTCGCTGACGCTCCGGGCTTGTAGCAAGGTCCCCCATCGCTCACGTTCCAGGCTCCGACCCGGCCAGCGCCCCCGGCTCTTCCTCGAACGGCTCCGGCGTCGGCAGACCGAGCAAGGCGCGAGCCTCCAGGCAGGCATTCATCAGATGCCGGCGCGTGGCACGATGATCGGCCAGCACCGACGGATCGAGTACTTCCGGCTCGCGGACGGCGATGTCGATTCGCCGCCACCAGTCCGGGCGCTTGTTGACCATCGGCGGTCCCCCTTGGTACGAGGTAAACGATCCCCATCCCCCCTCGATCCAGCAAGCGACCACCGGCGTCTCAGGGCGGCGGCGCAGGATGTGCCAAACCCCTTGCCCGAAGTAATGCAGCAGCTCCTCTTCCCGGCGTTTGAGCCGGCCCTCGGGGAAGATCAACACGCAGCCGCCCCGGTCCAGGACGGCGACCGCCTCGTCCAGCTCCGGGGCCTCGCGGCGGAAACCGGCGTCCGGTACCCGGATGGCCCCGGCCACATGCTTCATCAGCCAGTGCAGTCCGGGCTTGTCGTAGAAGGCGCTGGTCATCATCGGCGTCAGCCGGCGCGGCAACACCTTCATCAACCAGATTGGATCCATCCAGGCGGTGTGGTTGGCGATCACCAGCAGCGGGCCGCGGAGCGGGAAACCCTGACGCCCCGGGCCGTGGGCCCGGACCCGGTAGATCGGCACAAGGAGGATTTCAAGGATCAGTTCCAGGCATGGGGCGAAAAGGAGATACCAGCTCACCAGGGCGCCCGCGCCCGCCAGCACCGCCAGGAACCCGATCTGGGCCATCGGCGTCGGCAGCACCCCAGAGCCGGCCAGGACGGTCATCAGCACCGCCAGGGCCGTGGTCGTCATGTAGATTGCCATGTTCATCACCGCCATGCCGTTGCCCCGAGCATCGGCCGGCACCGCGGCCTGGTAGGCGGCCCGCAGCGGCACGTTGGCCAGCCCGCCCAGAACGCCCAGCAGCAGGCAGGGGAGCCAGTGCAGGTCGCCGCGGACGGTTGCCCACGCCAGCACCGCCAACAGCCCGGCGGCGGCCGACGGGACCAATCCCAGCGAGCGGCGCGGATGGCCTTGAAGCCCGGCCAGCCCGCAGCCCAAGGCCGCCCCCACGCTGACCTGGACCAGCGCTTGCAGCAGCGGGCCGTAGTCCGCGGCCGGTGTGGTCTCGAGCACGTGCGCCACGATCGCCCCCGAGCCTGCCGTCACCAGACCGAGGAAGCCGGCCAGCCCCGCCAGCGCCCCCCGCGCCTCGCGAGTGCGCCAGATACGGGCGCCGTCGCGGAAGAAGCCGATCACCGCCCGCCCCGGCGGCTCGGGCCGCCACACGTCGGAAGGGAAACGCACCGGCAAGGCCGTCAGCAGGGCGAGCAGGTTGAGTCCTGTGGGGACCGCCAGCACCAGTGTCAGGCGGAGAGGCGACGGCTCGGCACGGTAGACATCGTCCAGGTGCAGGCCGAGGATCATGCCGCCGAGGACGGCTGCCGAGCCGCCCAACTCGATCCAGCCGTTGACCCGTGCCAGGGGCATGGCGGTGTCGCGGGCGGCGGCGGGGAGCAGGGCATAGCGCGTCGGACTGTAAACGGCTGCTCCCAACGCGGTCAGCCCCAGGCAGACGCACCACAGCCAGCCGGCGTCATCCGGCCGCATCAGCACGCCAAAAGCGGCGGTCACGGCCGTACAGAACCCGGCCGCGCCGACCAGGACCCAGCGCCGGGGCAGGCCGTTGCTGATCGCTCCGTTGAAAGGGGCCAGCACGATGAAGGGAGCGATGAAGACGGCAGTGACCAGGTGCCAGGCGAAGTCCTTCGCGTCGGTTGGGCCGCGGGCCAACTCCAGGATGACGAACATCCGCAGGCCCCAGTCGGCCAAAGCGCGGGCCACCTGAGAGACCCAGAGGCAAGCCAGCCGCCAGCGCGCACTCCACACCATACCCTCCCTCGACTTTACAGACCGGCGGCCGGCCATGCCGCCCTGTTCTCAGTCTTGCGACTTTAGCCCCGTGGTCAAGGCGGATTTGCCGGCCGGTGCAGCGCCGCGTCCCTGTCGGCTCAACCGACCGACCGAAATCCAGGAGGACGTCCGCCCCGGGTGGTCGTACGGTTTCGTCCGGCGGACAGGACCGGCGCGGCCCCGGGTCCGGGGGATTTTTTTGTTGCAATTCGATCGGCGAGTGCTCAAGATGATTCCTGCGGTGCCAGGCTCCTATGGAGAAGGTGCCGTTTTCTTTGCGCTACCTCTCACCCAGCACCCTCGGAACTGAGGAAGGTAGTCGCATTTTTTCCATGCGGGGCTCAATGACGCGCCTCCGCCTCCCCCGGTCGCCTCAGGCGCGGGAGGGAGACTGGGAGACACGGAAGGCGTTTCGGTCTCCGTGTCTGGTTAGCCGGCCTGCAACGCCCCTAGACACAGGTCGGGGTTTCGTTCCCTCGCACGGGCCGTAATCGAGTCCACGGCCTGTGCCGCTTCATCTGTCCGGGTCCTGAGGGCGTGCCCGGAGCATCGGGCCGATGATGGCCCGGAGCAATCGCTGCAAGGGTCGTTGATATGTTGAAAGGTTTTCTGTTCCCTTCCCTCCGGGGCCGGTGTCCCTCATCCCGGAGGCGGAGCAGCCTCCCCCAGTTGGAGCAACTCGAAGATCGCTGTGTACCGGCTGTCGATCCCATTCTCGAATGGAACGGCATTGCCTTGGAGGCCGTCCGGAATGATTACGCCCTCGGGCATGTGCCAGACCAGGGGGGGCCGACGGCGGCGTCGCGGGCCCTGGCAATCGTTCATCTGGCCATGTTCGACGCCCTTAATTCGGTCACGCCCAAGTTCACTCCCTATCTGATCCAGGCTCGCAGGACCCACGGCGCCTCCCGCCAAGCAGCGGTGGCCCAGGCAGCCCACGACACCCTAGTCGCTCTTTTCCCTCAACAGACGGCGATGTTCGACGCGGCGCTGGATGTCACCCTGGCCCGGGTTCCCGACGGCCGGCCTGAGGACCGGGGCGTCATGGTGGGCCGATTCGTGGCCGATGCCATCCTGCATGCCCGCGCCAATGATAACTCGGACTTGAATATCCCCCATACGCCGATCCCTGGCCCCGGCCATCACCAGGAAGACCCGCTGCACCCCGGCCAGGGCTACCTGTCGCCCAAGTGGGGCCGGGTGACGCCGTTCGCCATCCCCAGCGTCGAGGACCCGCGCTTCCGGCCATTGCCGCCGCCGCCGATGGACAGCATGGCCTATGCGATGGCCTTCACGGAGGTTGCCGCAATGGGGGGCGACGGCGTGACCACACCGACCTTCCGCACCCGGGAGCAGACGCTGATCGGGCTGTACTGGGGCTACGACGGCAGCCCGGGCATCGGCGTGCCGCCGCGGCTGTACAATCAGATCGCCCGCGTCGTCGCCGACCAGCAGGGCAACACCGTCGCCGAGAATGCCCGCCTGTTCGCCTTGCTGAATGTCGCCATGGCCGACGGCGGTATCGTCTGCTGGGACGCCAAGTACGACCATGACTTCTGGCGGCCGATCGTCGCCATCCGGAACGCCGACATCGACGGCAACCCCTTCACCCAACAGATGGCAAACTGGGCGCCGCTGGGGGCCCCGCGCAGCAACGCCCCAGGCGAGACCAACTTCACGCCGCCGTTCCCGGCCTACACGTCGGGCCATGCCACCTTCGGGGCAGCCTCCTTCCGCATCCTGGCCAATTTCTACCATCGCGACGACATCCGCTTCACCTTCATCTCCGATGAGCTTAACGGCGTGACCCGCGACCAGGACGGTTCGATCCGCCCGCTGTGGCCGCGCACCTTCACCAGCTTCAGCCAGGCGGCGGAGGAGAACGGCCAAAGCCGGATCTACCTCGGCATCCACTGGAGCTTCGACAAGACCGAGGGAATCCGGACCGGCAACGCCATCGCGGACTACACGTTCAACAACTTCCTGCGCCCACTGCGAGGAGGCGGCCACCGGCCCTTGCCCTCCGTCGCCGCAACGGCCTCGGCGCCCGACGCGATCCTCGCGCAATCCCTCGCGGCCGCCAGCTCCGGCGTTACCGACGAGGTGCCGGAGGAGCTGCCCGGTGCCGTCCCGCCGGCCGTCAACCCGATTCCGGGCGACCGGGACGACCCCAAGGAGGAGTCCCATCCATTGACCCATGCGGGCGGCGGCCTGGGGCAGCAATCCCGACCGGGGACAAGGGCAAGCGTGCGGGACCTGGTGTTCAGCGCGCGGGACCTGGTGGAAAGGCTGGGCGAGTTGGTTTAGAGTCCGAGATGACCGAGCCGCTCGTCGTCCTTTACGAGGATAATCACTGCCTGGCCGTGGCCAAGCCGGCGCCGCTATTGACCCAGGGGGTGCCGCCCGGCATTCCGACTCTGGAGGCGATGGCCAAGGCTTATCTCAAGGAGCGCTACGCCAAGCCGGGCAACGTCTACCTCGGCATCCCCCATCGGCTGGATCGGCCGGTTTCCGGCGTGGTCCTGTTTGCCCGCAGTACCAAGGCGGCGCGGCGGCTGGCCGAGCAGTTCCAGAAGCACCAGGTGCGCAAGGTCTACTGGGCCGCTGTCGAGGGGGACGTTCAGCCTGCCGAGGGCCGATGGGAGGACTGGTTGCGCAAGCTCCCCGAGGAGGCGCGGACCGAGCGGGTCGCTTCGGCGACGCCCGGGGCGCGGCACGCGGTGCTGCGCTACCGTCGGCTGCGCGGCGGCCCGGACTGGACCTTGCTGGAAATCGAGCCGGAAACCGGCCGGATGCACCAAATCCGCGTCCAGGCGGCCGGCCGCGGCTGGCCGATCCTCGGCGATGTGCTTTACGGCGCACGGCGTCCCTTCGGCCCACCGGCCGAGTTGCCGCGCGACCGCGTCATTGCCCTGCATGCCCGCAGCCTCACCTTCTTGCACCCCATCCGCTACGAGCCGATCACCGTCACCGCCCCCCTGCCCGCAACCTGGCACGGACTGACCGGCGAGTGATGGCTGACCCCACGTCGCGCTTCCGTCCAGGTTGCAGGCGGGCCGGTGCCGCCCCTGCTGGCATTCCCCGCGCCTTGCCCCCTACAATCTACAATGAAAGGCGAGTGCCAAGAAGGTAACGAGGGCCGGCGAAGCCGGTCGCCAGGTAGCGGAGGAGGCAGTGGCGAGATGACAGCAAGGGTCCGACCAAGCAACCTCAAGGAGCTGCGCGACAGCGGCTGGGTCTCGAAGACCGTCAAGCAGGAGGTCCGCGACAACTTCCTGCGGATGCTGCGCGACGGCGAGGAGCTATTCCCCGGCATCATCGGCTACGACGATACCGTCATCCCGGAAATCAACCTCGCTCTGATCGCCGGCCATGACATGCTCTTCCTCGGTGAGAAGGGACAGGCCAAGAGCCGGCTGATGCGCTCGCTGGTGCGGTTCCTCGACGAGGAGACCCCCTACCTCGACATCCCCGGCTGCCCTGTCCATGAAGACCCCTATCGGCCGATCACCCGCCAAGGGAAGCAACTCCTGGCCGAGCTGCCCGAGGAGAAAATTCCGATCGCCTGGTGGCCGCGGCAGCAACGCTACGCCGAGCGGCTGGCACCGGGCACCAAGTTTGCCGACATCATCGGCGAGATCGACCCGGCCAAGTTGGCCAGCGGCACCAGCATGGCAGCCGAGGAGGCGCTGCACTTCGGCTTGATCCCGCGGATGCACCGCGGCATCTTCGCCATGAACGAGATCCCCGAACTGGACGAATTGGTCCAGGTGGGGCTGTTCAACATCCTCGAAGAGCGCGACGTGCAGATCCGCGGCTACCCGGTGCAGTTTGACATCGACGTGTTGATCCTCTTCTCGGCCAACCCGGCGACGTACAACCGCTCGGGCAAGGTCATCCCGCAGTTGAAGGACCGGATCGGCTCGTTGATCCAGACGCACTACCCGCTCGACCGGGCCACCGGCATCGAGATCATGGAGCAGGAGGCGGGCGTGCCGCTCGACGGCGACTACCCGGTGCTGGTGCCCTACTTCATGAAGGAGATCATCGAACAGATCAGTATCTGCGCCCGCAAGTCGAAGTATGTCGATCAGCGCTCCGGCGTCAGCGCCCGTTTCTCCATCGCCAACTACCGGACGATGGTGGCCAGCGCCCGGCAGCGGGCGGTGCGGCTGGGCGAGAAGCCGGCCGTGCCGCGGATCAGCGACCTGGGGCACCTGTACTCGTCGTCGCTGGGCAAGCTGGAGCTGGACCTGATGGGCAGCCATCAGATGTCGGAGCGGCAGGTCCTCGAAGCGATCCAGGCTGAGGCAATCAAGATAGTTTTCGAGGAGTACGTGGACAAGCACGGCCTACAGGAGATCGCCGACGTCTTCGCCAAGGGGGTGAAGATCGAGGTGGGCGACATGCTGCCGTCGTCCTATTACGCGGAGCGGCTGCGGCGGGTGCCGAAGGCGTGGGAGAAGGCGTTCGAGGTCAACCCCAGCACCAACGAAGCGGTGCGGGCCTCGTGCGTCGAATTCGTCCTGGCCGGGCTGTACGCCAGCGACCGGATCTCGCGGTCGCAGAGGCACGGGAAGATCGTCTACGAAATCCGCTGACGCCCTCTCGGGCCGGGCGGGGCGCGGCTACCCCTCGCCAAGGCACGTGGGAAGGTCGGCCGGAGTGGCTCCACGGGGAGCCCGCGGCACCGCCGCTCGTTGTGGCGGTGTTCCACGGGCGGGGAGGGCAAATCCTCCGCCCGCGTGATCCCTGCACAGGCCGCGGGGACATACGCGCCGGGGCTTGCGCTCGTCCGCTTCTCCCGTGCACCAAGCGGCTGGAAGGCGGAAGAGGAACATCGGACCAGTTTGGCTACGACCTGGTTGCTCCCTCCCTTTGCCTCGGATCTTCAAGGGACTTCTCCTTTCCCGCCGGACCACTTTCCCGATTTAGTCGGAACGGTCGCCGCGTTAGAATAAGGCCGAGGTTGGCCCACGCCGCCGCCATGGTCCCGTCTCATCGCCCCTGAGCGAGTACCGAGCCATGAGTTCCCGCAACCTCGCCGAGATTCATCGCCGTCAGGCCGAGCGTCTCGGGCCGCGGCCCGCTGTGCGCTTCAAGCGCTACGGGGTGTACCACGACCTGAGCTGGCAGCAATACCGGGCCGACGCCTTGGCCTGCGCTGCCGCCCTGGCCGACGCCGGCATCCAGCCCGGCGACCGGGTCGGGCTGCTGGCGGAGAACCGGGTCGAATGGCTGGTCGCCGACCTGGGCATCCTGACGGCCGCGGCCATCAACGTCCCGCCGCATGCCCCCTTGACCGCCCGGCAAGTCCATTTCCAGATGGCCGACGCCCAGGTCCGCTGGATGTTCGTCTCGACCGCCGGGCAGCTTGACAAGGTGCGGCAAATCCGCCGCGAGTTGCCCGCCCTGGAAGGGGTGGTCGTTTTCGATCGGCAGGCCGCCGGTGCCGACGCGCTGAGCTGGGAGGGGTTCTTGCAGCGCGGCCGGCAGGCGCTGGGGCGGCTGGCCGAGGAACTGAACCGACGCGAGGCGGCGCTGGGACGTGACGACCTGGCCACGATCATGTATACCTCCGGCACCACCGGCAACCCCAAGGGAGTGATGCTGACACATGGCAACCTCATTAGCAACATCGAGGCATGCCTCCAGGTGGCGCCGGTCAAGCCGAACGATCTGGTGCTTTGCTGGCTCCCTTTGAGCCACATCTATGCCCGGACCGTCGATTACTACAAGTCCCTGGCCGCGGGAGTCACCCTGGCCCTGGCCGAGTCAGCCGAGACGGTGGTGGAGAACCTGGCCGAACTCCAGCCGACGCACCTCTCGTGCGTGCCGCGCTTCTACGAGAAGCTGCTGGCCGCGGTCGGCACGTCCGATCCGGAGGAGACGGGCCGTCGGCTCCGCGCCATCTTCGGGCCGCGGATGGAATGGCTGGGTTCCGGCGGGGCGCCGCTGCCGTTGGCGGTCGAGGAGGTGCTTCGTGCCGCCGGCCTGCCGATCCTGCCGGGCTACGGCCTGACCGAGAGCGCCCCGGTCATCTCCTTCAACCGCAAGGACCGGAATAAGCCGGGCACCGTCGGCCCACCGATTCCCGGCGTCGAGGTCCGGATCGCGCCGGACGGCGAGGTGCTGGCGCGCGGACCAAACATCATGAAAGGCTACTGGAACAACCCCGAGGCGACCGCGGCGGCCATCCAGGACGGCTGGCTGTACACCGGCGACCTTGGTGCGCTCGATGAGGACGGCTTCCTGAAAATCACCGGCCGGAAGAAAGAGCTACTGGTCCTGTCCAACGGTAAGAAGGTGGTGCCGACCTACATCGAGGGGCTGCTGCTGGCCGATGAGTGCCTGGACCAGTGTGTGGTCTATGGCGAGGGGCGGAACTTCCTGACCGCGCTGGTGGTGCCCAATTGGGAGAACCTGCGGCGAGCGCTGCGGGCCGAGGGAATGTCGCTGGACAGCGAATTGGAGGAATCGCTGGCCCGGCACCCAGCGGTGCAGGCGTTCCTGAAGCGGCGGATCGAGCGGGCCTTGGCCGATGTGGCCAGCTATGAGCAGGTCAAGAAGTTCATCGTTCTGCCGCGGCCGTTCACCGTGGCGGCTGACGAGCTGACCGTCAGCCTCAAGCTGCGCCGCAGCGTGGTCTTCGAAAAGTACAAAAAGGAGCTGGACGCGCTCTACCGGGACTAGGGAAGAGGGTTTGTCAAGGCACAGCCTAGCATCTCTTTTCCTGTTCGGAGGTGGCAGTCATGGCCCTGAAGGTGGACAAGGTGGCGGTGTGGACAGGGGAGATCGAGGACCGCGCGGGCGGGCTGGCGGCGAAGCTGGGGCCGCTGGCCGACGCCGGCGCCGACTTTGATTTCGTGATTGCCCGGCGGCAGCCGCATCTGCCGGGCAAGGGGGTGGTGTTCCTCGGACCCGTATCGGGCGCCAAGCAGAAGAAGGCGGCCGCCGATGTGGGACTGGCCGAGGCAACCGATGTGGTCGCCCTGCGTGTCGAGGGGACCGACAAACCGGGCGCGGTGTACCAGATCTGCCGGCAGTTGGCGGACGCGGGGATCAACCTGCGCGGCCTGTCGGCGGGGACGGTCGGCACCCGGTTTGTGGCGTTCCTCGGTTTCGACAATGCCGCCGATGCCGACAAGGCCGCCAAGCTCCTGCGTGCCGGCGAAGGCAAGAAGCGCTAAGACGGATGGGGCCGCTTGCCAAGACGGATGGGGCCGCTTGCGGCTTAGCGCTCTGTAGTGGAGGAGGAGCGCCAGGCCGCAAGCGCCATCTCCTGGTCACAGGATGCCGGCCCCAAATCCCTGAGAGCGGTCATCGTCGCGGGCGCTGACGGTGCCGGGGCTGTTGCCGTGCGTGCCCTGCGGACCGTGCGAACCGTGGCCACGGTAGCCGCCGTTGCCCCGGCTCGGCGTGTTCAGCTCGCTGACCAGCTGGGTGTAGCTGTCATCGTAGTCGGCGTCGTAGTCGTCGTAGGTGCAGACGTAGCCCGGCCGCTTGGCTCGCTCCTTCTCCTCCTGGTAAGCCTTGAGGACGGCGGCCTGGATCACCTCGCGGCAGGCCGAGTTGATCGGGTGGGCGATATCGGCGTGGAGCTTGACCCGGCCGTCGGCATCGCGGGTGGCCCGATTCTCGTCGAGCTTCTGGCCGCACTGGTTGCAGTAGCGGGCGCGGAGGTGGTTCTTGCAGCCGCAGTGCGGGCAGCGGTCGGTCAGCTTCCGACTCGGCATTGCCACGAACGAGCCCTTGGTCCCTTCGATGATCTTCAAGTCGCGGACGACGAAGGCATCGTCGAACGTGACCGAGCAGAAGGCCTGGAGGCGCTCGTTCTCGCTGTTGTCCTCCATGAGCTTAATGCGGACTTCGGTGATAACCACAGCGGTTCTCCTTTTTTCTGTGGCCCCCTCAAAAGCAACTCCGAACCACGAACCGTTTCGCTCGTCTCGCTCCGTCCCCGGCCGTCTCGCCGGGGGAAGTCCCTTCCCCCGCCCCGCGGCGAAGCGCCCGGGCGACCCGCTGGGCCTCGCTCCCGTTACGACACAGGGCGAACAGGCTCGTTCCACTACCGCTCATCAGCTGCCCGGCCGGCCCCAGCGCCGCCAACAAGCGGTGCAGCTCGGCCACCTCCGGGCAGAGGCGCTCGGCCACCGGCTGCAAGCGGTTGTGCAGCCGCCGACCGATTTCTACCACGTCCCCCGCAGCGGCCGCGGCCCGGATTTCCTCGCCGCTCTGCGGCCGCTCCGGCACCGTCACGCCGCCGTAGACCGCCGCGGTGGACAACCCGACCTCCGGGCAAACCAGCACCAGGTCGAGCGGCCGGCCCAGCGCCACAGGGGCCACGCGCTCGCCGCGCCCGGTGCACCAGGCCGCCGGGGACCAGAAGAAGAAGGGCACGTCGCTGCCCAGCTCGGCCCCCAGCGCGGCCAACTCGCCGCGGGTTCGGCCCAGCCGCCACAGCAGGTTTAATCCCCAGAGTGTGGCGGCCGCATCTGCCGATCCGCCCGCCAACCCGGCCGCCATCGGGATGCGCTTCCGCAAGCTGATGCGGACGCCGCGCTCCACGCCGCCGCGCCGCCGGAGCAAGTCGGCAGCACGGTAGACCAGGTTATCGGGCCCAGGAGATAGATCGGGGTGATCGCATCGCAGAAGAATGTGAGGAGAGGCTTCCTCCTTGAACTCCAGGGTGTCGTAAAGGCTGACGGCTACCATCAAGGTGGCGATCTCGTGATAGCCGTCCGCTCGTTTACCCAGCACTTCCAGGAAGAGATTCACCTTGGCCGGCGCCCACACTACTACGCCGTCTGCGCGACGTTCACTGAGCATGGGGGCCGGGGCGAAAGAGGGGAGAACCCCATCCCTGGGTGGCGGTCGAGGAGTTTTTCATACCCGTGAAAGTCCTTTTCTGCGGGTACGGGCCAGACAGAGAGGCTGGCCCTTCTACCCAAGGTGTATCTCTCAGCTGCAACAACGAGGATATTAACCCGACCAGGGGGATGGCGTCAAGTCAGCAATTGGACCCTCCAGGTAGCCAAGACCGGAGCCGTCCCTTATGCTACGAATGCAGGCCCCGCAGCAGGGATGAAAACTCATGCACGTCACGCACCTGGAAAGCGCTCTGGACGGCACCCGTTTCAACGCCGGCCAGGTTCACACGGTCCATCAAGGGCGGCCCCTCTGGGTGCGCTACGACCTGGCGGCGGTGCGGGCCGCGGTCCGACCCGACGACTTCGCCCGCCGGCCGCCCTCCTTGTGGCGTTACCGCGAGCTGCTTCCGCTGCCCGCCGGCGAGGAGCCGGTCACCCTCGGCGAGGGGATGACGCCGCTTTTGCCCTGCCCCCGCCTGGGCCGGGAGATGGGGCTGGCTCGGCTCTGGGTCAAGGACGAGTCGCAACTCCCCACCGGCAGCTTCAAGAGCCGGGGCATGACCGCCGCGGTGAGCATGGCCCGGCACTTCGGCCTGAAGCGGCTGGCCATTCCCACAGCCGGCAACGCCGGCGGCGCCCTGGCCGCCTACGGCGCCCGCGCCGGCATGGAAGTTTACGTGTTCATGCCGGAGGACACGCCGCTCATCAACCAGGTCGAGGCGTACCTGGCCGGCGCCCGCGTCTTCCTGGTCAATGGCCTGATCACAGACTGCGGCCGGATCGTCCGCGACGGGGCGGCGCGGGCCGGCTGGTTCGACATGTCCACCCTCAAGGAGCCGTACCGTCTGGAGGGGAAGAAGACGATGGGCCTGGAGCTAGCCGAGCAGATGGGTTGGCGTTTGCCCGATGTGATTCTCTACCCGACCGGCGGCGGCACGGGCTTGATCGGCATGTGGAAGGCGTTCGGCGAGCTCCGCGAGCTGGGCTGGCTGCGCTCCGACCGGCTGCCGCGGCTGGTGGCGTGCCAGAGCGACGGCTGCGCCCCGATCGTGCGGGCCTTCGAGGCAGGGCAGCGCTTCGCCGAGCCGTTCCCCGAGGCCCACACCATCGCCAGCGGCTTGCGGGTGCCGGCCGCGGTGGGCGACTTCATGATCCTCGATGCCGTCCGGGCCAGCGGCGGTTGCGCCGTTGCCGGACGCGAGGAGTCGATCCCGGGCTGGATGCAGCGCGTGGCGGGGCGGGAGGGGATCGGCATCTGCCCCGAGACGGCGGTTTGCTTCGATTGCCTGGAACAGCTGCTGGCGGCGGGGCAGATCCGGCCGGATGAGGAGGTGGTGGTCTTCAACACGGGGGCGGCCCAGAAGTATCCGGAGACGGTGTCGCTGAACCTGCCGCGCATCGACAAGGAGGGGCGTCACCATGAACACCTCTTCCCTGATTGCCGTGCGCCCGGAGCCCGCTGAGGCGCTCCGGGAGGGTCGGCCGGTGGTGGCCCTGGAATCGACCCTGATTGCCCACGGGTTGCCGTGGCCCTGCAACCTGGAGACGGCCCGGGCTGCCGAGGCAGCCGTGCGCGAGGAAGGGGCCGTGCCCGCCACCATCGCTGTCCTGCACGGCTGCCCGACCGTCGGTGTCAGCGATGCCGAGTTGGAGGAGTTGGCCCGGGGCAAGGACGTACTCAAGGCCAGCCGTCGCGATTTGGCTGCGGCCGTGGCCCAGAAGCGGACGGCGGCAACCACGGTGGCCGGCACCATCTTCCTCGCCCACCAGGCCGGCGTCCGCGTCTTCGCTACTGGCGGCATTGGCGGCGCCCACCGCGGTGAGCACACCTGGGACATCTCCGCCGACCTGATCGAGCTGGCCCGCACCCCGGTGGCCGTCGTCTGCGCCGGGGCCAAAAGCGTCCTTGACCTGCCGCGCACCCTGGAGATCCTGGAAACCTACGGGGTGCCGGTCATCGGCTACCGCACCGACGAGTTCCCCGCCTTCTACCTGCCGTCCAGCGGCAATCCGGTCAGTGCCCGCGTGGACACCCTGGAAGAGGCAGCGGTCCTGCTCCGCACTCACTGGGCCCTTCAGGGAGCCGGCGTGGTCGTGGCTCAGCCGGTGACCACCGAGGTGGTACTGGAGTCGGCCGAGCTGGAGAACGCCCTGGCCCAGGCCGAAAGCGAGGCCAGCGACGCCGGCATCCGCGGCAAGGAGCTGACCCCCTTCCTGCTGGCCCGCCTGCACGACGTCACCGAGGGGAAGACACTCCAGATCAACCGGGCCCTGATCGTCGCCAACGCCCGCCTGGCCGCCCAGATCGCCGTTCGGCTGGCGGCAGCCGACCCCTACCGGACCTCCCGCTGACGCTGCGGCGACGCGGGCCGATTCTTTCCAGGTGGGGATGTGAAAAGGGGCGGCGAGGCTGCCCCAGAAAAAAATGGCGCGAAAATCATCTTTTTCGCGCCGGCGTTTCATATCATATGATAAGAATGATTATAGAGGCGAAGGACTGGTCCTGACGACATGCCGGTACGGATACTAACCACCTTTCCACGGAAGAGATCTACTGGCCTTCGGGCTCCCACCGTCACACCCCGGTCCGCCTCCCTTTGGTGATCCGCGCGGTGCAGGCCGCCTTGTTCGTATGCAGGACCGGGCTGATGGTCTATTCGCTGGCCACCCTCTGGCACGACCGGAACCGCTTCCTCCCCGGCGTCCTGGCCGTCGCCTTCAGCGGGCTGTTGATCATGCTCCAGAGCGGCCTGTTGCTCGGACTCTTCTCGCTGACCTCGACGCCGATCGACCACGCCGGCGCCGACGTCTGGGTGGGCCATCCCACGGCCGGCAGCCTGGAGCTGGGGCGGCCCATTTCGGAGCGGTGGGTCAACCGCGTGGCCATGGAGCCGGAAGTGACCCGCTCGGAAGCCTACCTGCAAGCGTTCGCAGTGCTGCGGAAGCCGGACGGCGGCTCCGAGCTGTGCACCGTCATCGGCACGCGGCTGGACGACGACGCGCTTGGGGCGGTCCGGCAACTGACGCCGGCGCTGCGCGAGCGGCTGGCCGAGCCGGGGGCCATTGTGGTGGACGAGTCGGAATTGGGGCGGCTCGGCCTGAGTGGCGTTGGCGATGTGGCCGAGGTGTTCGGCCATCGCGTCCGGCTGGTCGGTGTGGTCCAGGGATTGAAAAGTCTGGCGGCGCCGTATCTATTCTGCTCGCTGCGGACGGCCCGGCTGCTGTGCGAAGGGCTGCCCGGGCATCAGACGGTCTATGTGCTGGCCCGCTGCCGCTCGGCGGATGAGGCGGCGGCGCTGGCCGAGCGCCTGCGGGCCGACTACGACGTGGCCGCGTTTACCAGCGGCGAGTTCTCCACGCGGACCCGCCTGCACTGGCTGCTGAGGACCAAGGCCGGCATCGCGGGCGGCTGGACCGTGGTGCTGGGACTGATCGTCGGCGCGGTCATCACCAGCCAGACGCTTTACGCCGCCACGATGGCCTCACGGCGCGAATACGCCGTGCTGCGGGCGCTGGGGGTGCCGCGGCGACGTATCGCGGGGGCGGTCCTGGCCCAGGCGTTCTGGGTCGGCGGCGCGGGCGTGCTGCTGGCCCTCCCTGCCGCCTTCGGCATGGCGGAACTGCTCGGCCGACTGGGTGTCCACGTGCTGCTGCCGGGCTGGATTCTGGCGGCGGCCGCGGCGCTGACCCTGGCAATGGCCGTTTGCTCCGGGCTGATCTCCCTGCGATCGCTCCGCCGGATGGAGCCGGTCGATCTCTTGCGCTGAGGTAGGTTTCCGTAATGGTCAACGACAACCCGATCCTCCAGGCCCGCCATCTGACCCGCTCCTTCGGCGAAGGCGAAACCGCGGCGGTCGCTCTGCGCGATGTCTCGCTTGACCTGTTCGCCGGGCAGGTGACGGTACTGATGGGCCCATCGGGCAGCGGCAAGTCCACACTGTTGGCGGTGCTCTCCGGCTTGTTGCGGCCCAACAGCGGGCAGGTGATCGCCCTGGGCGAGGACCTCTGGCAGCTCTCCGATGTCGAGCGCGAGCGGTTCCGGCTGCGGCATTGCGGCTTCATTTTCCAGGGATACAACCTGTTCCCCGCGCTGACGGCGCAACAGCAGCTGGAGATCGTGCTCCGCTGGGGCGAGGGGATGTCGGCCCGGCAAGCCCGACCCAGGGCGGCCGCGATGATGAGCCTGCTGGGGCTGGGCAAGAAGCGGCACCTCTACCCCAATCAACTCTCCGGCGGCGAAAAGCAGCGCGTGGCCGTCGGCCGGGCGCTGGTCAAGGACCCGGTGCTCCTCTTCGCTGACGAGCCGACCAGTGCCCTGGATTGGGCCCACGGCGAACAGGTGGTCGAGCTGCTCCGCTGCGCCGCCCACGACCGCGGGGCCACCGTCCTGATGGTGTCGCACGACGCCCGGGTTGTCCCTTACGCCGATCAGGTCTTCCACCTTGAAGACGGCTGCCTGGTAACATCGCGTTCGACGGATCAAGCTCCTTTGCTGAGTGCCTCATGAACTGGAAACATCACTCCCGCCGGCTGCTTTGGTTTGCGGTCGTGGTCCTGCTGGTTGGCAGTGCTGCCGGCCCTGCCTACTTGTTGAACCATTCCCTTCCCGCGGACCGGGCCGTCCCCGATCCAGACCGAGCATCGGCGCCGCACCAGCCCGGCGGGCGGGGTGTCGTCTGCTTCGGTTATGTCGATGTAGAGCACGGCGTGGCGTCGCTGGCCCCGTTACAGCCGGGCCGCGTGGCCGAGGTGCTGGTCCGCGAAACCGACCACGTGCCGGCCGGCGCGCCCTTGCTGCGGCTGGAAGACCGTGCGGCCCGGCTGCGCGTCGCGGAGGCCGAGGCGGCGTTGGCCGCGGCCCGGACGCAACTGGCCCAGGCGCGGCAGCTGCCCGGACAGCACCAGGCCCAGCTGGCCCAGCAACGCGAATCGGCCGAGGCGGCCCGGCATCGGCTGACGGGCGCACGGCACGTCCTGGCCCGCAAGCAGCAGCTCTACAAGGTCAATCAGATCACCGCCGAGGAGGTGGCCGCGGCCGAGGAGCAGGTGAAGGAGTTGGAGGCGCTGGAGCGGGCAGCGGCGCAAAAGCTGACCGAGTTGCAAGCGATCGACCCGGCGGTGGAGCTGGCACGGGCCGAGGCGGAGGCGGCCGGGGCGCAGGTCCGGTTGGCCCAGGCCCGGCAAGCGCTGGACGAATGCGTCTTGAAGGCCCCCAGTGCGGGGACGGTGCTGCGGGTGTTGGCCGCGCCAGGGGACGTGCTGGGCGGCCAACCCGGCAAGGCGGCGGTGCTCTTTTGCCCGGACGGGCCGCGCCTGATCCGCGCCGAAGTGGAACAGGAATTTGCCGGCCGGCTGGCGGTCGGCCAGCCCGCCCTGATCGAGGATGACGGCGGCTCCGCCGCCACCTGGCGCGGCCAGGTAATGCGCATCTCCGACTGGTACACCCAGCGGCGGGCCGTCCTTCAGGAAACCTCGCCGCTCAACGATGTGCGCACAGTCGAATGCCTGATCGCTCTCGATTCCGGCCAGCCGCCGCTGCGCATCGGCCAGCGCGTTCGAGTGATGATCAACCGCGAGTTGCCTTGAGTAAAGAACGAACCCCAGGGACACAGAGAGGACCGAAGGGGAGCAGGACGCGAGGGGGTCCCGGTTGCGCAATTTCTCAAACCAGCCTGTCAGGCCAGGATCTCGCGGATGACCTTGCCGCCGTTGATGGTGGGGCGTTCGTCCCGGCCGTTGTGCAGCAGCGTAAGTTTGGTGTGGTCCAGGCCGAGACAATGCAGGATGGTGGCATGCAGGTCATGGACATGGACGGGGTTCTCGACGGCGTACAGGCCGATTTCGTCGGTCGCTCCGTAGGTGATACCCCCCTTGATGCCGCCGCCGGCCAGCCAGACAGTGAAGCCCCACGGGTTGTGGTCGCGGCCGTTGCCGCTCTCGCTCATCGGTGTCCGGCCGAACTCGCCCGCCCAGACAACCAGCGTCGAGTCGAGCAGGCCGCGCCGCTTCAGGTCCTTGAGCAGACCGGCGATCGGCTTGTCGCTCTCGGCGCAGTAGCGGCTGTGGTTGGCCTCGACGTTAGAGTGCGCATCCCACTTGCTCCCCGAGCCGCAGTAGATCTGCACGAAGCGGACGCCGCGCTCCACCAACCGCCGGGCCAGGAGGCAATTGCGTCCCATCCGCTCGGTCTGCTTCCGGTCGAGGCCGTAGAGCCGGCGGGTCTCTTCGGTCTCCTGGGCCAGGTCCACCGCCTCGGGAGCGGCCGCCTGCATTCGGTAGGCCAACTCGTAGGCGGCGATGCGGGCCTCCAACTGATCGTCCTCGGGGCGGCGCTGACGGTGGCGGCGATTCAACTCCTGGAGAAAGTCGAGCTTGGCCCGCTGCGCCGCGCCGCCGGCCGGCTCCAGGTAGAGGATGGGGCTCTTGCCGTCGCGGAACCGCGTCCCCTGGTAAGTGGCCGGCATGAAACCGGTGCCCCAGTTGCGGCTGCCGCCGGGCGGATCCTCCGGGTAATCCTGCAACACCACATAGCCGGGGAGATTGTCGTTAACGCTCCCCAGGCCGTACAGCGCCCACGAACCGAGACACGGCCGGCCGCCGAGCACGCTACCGGTGTTCATCTGGCAGACGCTGCCGACATGGTTCAATCCGTCGGCGTGGCAGCTGCGGATCACCGCGATGTCATCGACACAGGTGGCGATCTCCGGGTACCAGTCGCTGACCCAGATGCCCGATTGGCCGTGTTGTTTGAAGGTACGCCGGGAGGCAAGCAACGGCGTGTAGGCGGTCCGGCCCATCGCCGTCACCGGCCGTTTGAAAGTGGACGGCAGGGGTTGGCCGTCGAGCTTGTTTAGCTCCGGCTTCGGATCGAACAGGTCGATGTGGCTGGCCCCACCGTCGAGGAACACCCAGATGACACTTCGGGCCGTCGGCTTGAAGTGGGCCGGCCGGGGTGCCAAGGGATTGGCGACCGGCGCGACGGCCGACGCCGCCCGGGCGGCTTCTTGCTCCAGGAGGGCAAAGAATGCCAACAGGCCGCAACCGCCGCCGGCCCGCGCCAGGAAGTCGCGGCGGGACAGGGCAGGCTCGTGGTGCGGCACCGGCGGGAAGAGGCGGGGGTTGTTCATGTCAGTCCACATAAAGGAATTCGTTCGCATTCAGGACGGCATGGCAGAAGTCGGCCACGGCGGCCGCCCGGCGCCGGTCAACGCCTTCGGGCAGCCCGGCCGAGGGCACCATGTCATCGGCCGCCCGCCCGGCCTGCTCCTCGATGAACCGGAGTCCCAGGCGAATCTCGTCGTCGCTCGGCACTCGCCCCCAGGCGGCCTGGTAAGCGTAAGCGACCAGGCTGCGCTCATCGCGGGGGAACCGGGCCAGCAGCCGCGCTGCCCATTGCCGGGCCCGCTCCAGGGTGAACTCGCCGTTGAGCAACAGCAGGGCCTGCGGGGCGCTGGTGGTGGTCGGCCGGCAGGCGCAGCTGTTGTGCAAGTCGGGCTGGTCAAAGGTGTCGAACAGCGGGTAGCGCAGGTTGCGCTTGACCAGGACATAGACCGAGCGGCGGTTGTAGTCTTCCGGACGAGGATCGGGTTTCCAGGCATACTTGCTGATCCCCTCGGGCAGAGGAGGCCGGGCGCTGGGGCCATGCATCCGCAGGTTCAGATCGCCGGCGACGCTCAGCATGGCATCGCGGATTGCCTCCCCTTCCAGCCGCCACCGTCGTGCCCGCCAGAGCAGCGCGTTCCCCGGGTCAATCTCCTGAGCGCGGGCCTGGGCGGGATTGTTTGGATCCAGCAGGGAAGTCTGGCAGTACGCCGACGAGGTCACCATTAGTCGATGCAGGTGCTTCAAACTCCAACCATTCTCGACCAACTCGACCGCCAGCCAGTCGAGCAATTCGGGATGGGTTGGCGGTTCGCCCTGGCTGCCGAAGTCGTTGGGGGTGGCGACAATGCCCCGGCCGAAGTGATGCTGCCAGAGACGATTGACGATCACCCGAGCGGTCAGCGGGTGGTCGGGCCGGGTCAGCCAGCGAGCCAGGGCGGCGCGGCGGCCGGTGCTGGGGCGGTCGCCGTCCAGGCGGGTATCGGGCGTCCCGCCACCGAGGAAATCCGGGAAGCCGGGCTGCACCTCCTGACGGGGCTTGCGCCAGTCACCGCCGTCGAGCACATGTGTCGGTGGGGCTTCGCGGCCGACGTCGGTCACGGTCATCAAGGTCGGCAGCGGCTCGGGCCGGCCCGGCGTCATGGCCGCCAGCTTCTTCTCCAATTCCTGGTAGCGCTGCTTTTTCTCCCCCGTCATCTTGGTGGGCGCTTCCTGCTCGGCCCGCCGCACTTGCAGCCCCGCCATGTAAGCGATCTGCTTCTGATACGGGGTACGCTGCTCTTCAGGGGTCAGGTACGCCTGCTGGATCTCGGGACGGAACTTGGTCAAGGCATACTTGCCCATCTCCTCCCGCTTGCCGGCCAGCAGCGCTTCCATCTCTTGACGTATCGGCCGGGTGGCCTCTTCCCAGGCGGCCAGGCGGCGGCGGTATTCCTGCTCCTGGGCGGGGTCGAGGGCCGGCCGATCGTCGCTCGGCAGCAGCGGGGCGAAGAACGCTTGCAGGCGGTAGTAGTCGGTCTGGAGGATGGGGTCAAACTTGTGGTCGTGGCAGCGGGCGCAACCGAACGTCAGTCCGAGGAAGACCAGGGCCGTGGTTTCGGTGACATCATCGAGGATTTCCTGACGGCGCTGCTCGAGGTTGGCGGCGTTGTACTCGTCGGGCCAGAGCCGGTTCAGGCCGGCAGCTGTCAACGCCTCGGGGTTGTCCGGTTCCAGCTCGTCGCCGGCCAACTGCTGGCGGACGAACCGGTCATAGGGCAGGTCCTGGTTCAACGCCCGGATCACGTAATCGCGGTAGCGGTAGGCGTTGGGCCGCAGATCGTCCGCCTTGAAGCCGTCCGTCTCGGCATAACGGACCAGGTCGAGCCAGTGTTGCGCCCAGCGCTCGCCATAACGGGGCGAGGCGAGCAGCCGGTCAACCACCCGGAGATAAGCGTCCGGTGCGTTGTCGGCCAGGAAGGCCGCCTGCTCCTCGGGGGTGGGGGGCAGACCGGTCAGGTCGAACGTTACCCGCCGCAGCAGGGTCAGCTTGTCGGCCCGGGCACTGGGGGTCAACCCGTCAGCTTCCAGCCGGGCCAGGATAAAGGCGTCGATCGGATTGGCGACCCAGTCCTTGTTCTTGACCTCCGGCAGCGGAACCTTCCGCGGCGGCGTGAAGGCCCAGGGGGCAGCCTCGCCCCTGGGCGATGGTCTTCCCGGAGCGCCGGCATCGGCCGCCAGCGCCCGCAGGCCAGACCCCGTGAACCCTGCGCCAAGGATCGCCAGGCAGACCCAGAAGCGCATTGCTGCAATCTCCGAAATAGACCAATGTAGAGATCAAGGAGGGCGGAGGTTGGTTAGTGGTACGGCAGCAAGTTCACACGTATTCAGTTTCTGTTTTAATCGATCGGAAGGGCCGGGGCAAGCAAGAACTTGTCCCCGCAGGAAAAGTCGAGCGAGCGGCTTTACGCTGCCTCGTCTCTCCTGCTGCGCAGGTTCGGTTTCTCATGTTCCATTGGCACACCCCGAGCCAGCGGTCTGCGTTCACCGATCGAGTTGCTCGTCGTCATTGCTGTCTTGAATGATGCGGCAGTTCTATCTGGTGTGCTATCACGAATACGCTACAATCTCTCGTGACAGAGAGGAGAGCGATCCTGACGATCCACTAGCCTGATCACGCCGACGAGGTGCTGTTGGGGAACCCCCAATCAGGCTGACCGAGATGAACGGACCTTATGACTGAGATGCATTCCCAAAGCGACGGGGCGATTCTGGACGGCGAGGATACGCGCTCAGCGCCTTCCGTCTTCCTGTCGGAAAGCCTGGCGGTGCTCAAGCGATTGACCGAGGCGGCCGGCTTGCTCTTCGACCCGACCAAGGCCGCTCAGGCGCTCCGTCAGGCTGAGAGGGATATAGCGCCCACCGTGCCGCGGGCCTCACGCCGGCGAGTCACTCAGGCGGCGGAAAGCCTGGGATTGCAGATCCTCACGCGGCAGCTATCGGTTCGCGAAGCGCTGACGGTCGTGGAGCCGGAGACGCCGCTGGCCATCTTCGCGGTCCGGCCCGATGGGACCGCCCGCTGGCACATTCTGACAGACGCCCAGGGCGGCAAAGGTAAACTCGCGCGGCTGGCCCCAGCCGACCCGGAGGACTGGCTCGAAGCCGATGAAATCGCTCGGCAGATCGGGGCCACGGACGCCGATGTGGTGGTCGAATGGCTTCTCGCGGAGCCGAT
>DATLYH010000370.1:0-27949 GCA_035575035.1 Gemmataceae bacterium | reverse complement strand
CCGCCCCTGGACCCTGATGGAGATCTGCGGCGGGCAGACGCACAGCATCGTCAAGTACGGCATCGACGAGCTGCTGCCGCCGGCGATCACCCTGGTACACGGACCGGGCTGCCCTGTTTGCGTGACCCCGCTGGAGCTGATCGACAAGGCCATCGCCATCGCCTCCCGGCCGGGGGTGATCTTCTGCTCCTTCGGCGACATGCTGCGGGTGCCGGGCAGCCGGTGCGACCTGTTCGCGGTCAAGGCGGCCGGCGGCGATGTGCGCATCGTCTACTCGCCGCTCGACTGCCTGCGCCTGGCCGAGCGCCACCCCGACCGGACGGTGGTTTTCTTCGCGGTCGGCTTCGAGACGACGGCACCGGCCAACGCGATGGCGGTCTCCCAGGCCCGGCGGCGCGGGTTGGACAATTTCGCTGTCCTGGTGTCGCAGGTGCTGGTGCCGCCGGCGATGACCGCCATCCTGTCATCGCCCGGCAATCGCGTGCAGGGTTTCCTGGCAGCCGGCCATGTTTGCACCATCATGGGCTATGAGGAGTATGAGCCGCTGGCCGAGCGCTTCCGGGTGCCGATCGTGGTCACCGGCTTCGAGCCGCTCGACCTGCTTGAAGGGGTCTACCGCTGCGTCCGCATGCTGGAAGCGGGGCGCGTCGGCGTCGAGAACCAGTACGCTCGGGCTGTCCGCCGCGAGGGGAACCTCCACGCCCGCCGCTTGATCGAGGAGGTGTTCGAGGTCGCCGACCGCAAGTGGCGAGGCCTCGGCACCCTTCCGCAAAGCGGCTATCGGCTCCGGCCCGTGTACGCCGACTTCGATGCTGAGCGGCGCTTTGCGGTGGAGGACCTGGCCGTCACGGAATCGGGTGTGTGCATCAGCGGTCTGATCCTGCAAGGGCGGAAGAAGCCGCACGAGTGCCCAGCCTTCGGAACGCGCTGCACGCCGGAGAACCCACTGGGAGCGACCATGGTTTCCGCGGAGGGGGCGTGTGCGGCCTACTATCATTACGGGCGGCTGAGGCCGCCTGCGTCCGCTGTTCCGGCCACCGGAGGGGATGGTTCGCGTGTCTGAGGGGGTTCACTTTGAGCAATTGACCTGCCCGCTGCCCTTCACCGGCTACGAGCATGTCCTGCTCGGCCACGGCAGCGGCGGCCGGCTCACTGCCGACCTTATCCGCCAGCTGTTCGTGCCGGCATTCGGCAACGAAGTGCTCGCCGCCCTGGAGGATCAGGCGACCGTCTCTTTCCCGCCGGGGACGGGAGGACCGCGGCTGGCCTTCACCACCGACGCGTTCGTGGTCCGGCCGCTCTTCTTCCCGGGCGGCGACATCGGCCGGCTGGCGGTACATGGGACGGTGAACGACCTGGCCGTCGGCGGCGCCGAGCCGCTGTTCCTGTCGGCCGCGTTCATCCTTGAGGAGGGCCTGCCGCTAGCCGACCTGCGGCGCATCGTTGCCTCGATGCGCGAGGCCTGCGCTGCGGCAGGCGTCGTTCTGGTCGCCGGCGACACCAAGGTGGTGGACCGTGGCAAGGGAGACGGCGTGTTCCTCACCACCGCGGGCGTCGGCCTGGTGCCGGAGGACCGGTCACTGTCGATTCGCTCGGCCCGACCGGGCGACCGTATCCTGGTCTCGGGCACCATCGGCGACCACGGGATCGCCATCATGTCGGTCCGGGAGGGGATCGAGTTCGAGACGGCGCTGGAGAGCGACACGGCCCCCCTCATCGGTCTGACCCGCGCCATGCTGCAAGCCTGCCCAACCATCCGCTGCATGCGCGATCCGACCCGCGGCGGACTGTCCAGCGCGCTGAACGAGCTGGCAGCGGCATCAGGCGTGGGCATTAAGTTGACGGAGGCAGCCATTCCGGTGCGCCCGGAGGTACGGGCTGCCTGCGAGATGCTGGGATTCGACCCGCTTTACGTCGCCAGCGAAGGCCGGCTGATCGCCGTTGTCCCCGCGGCGGACGCCGACCGGCTCCTGGCGGTGATGCAATCCCACCCGCTGGGCCGGGATGCCGCGATCATCGGCGAGGTGGTGGCCGAGCATCCGGGCATCGTCACGATGCGGTCGCTGGTGGGCGGCGAGCGCGTGGTGAGCATGCTGGCCGGCGAGCAGCTGCCGCGAATTTGCTAAGGTGAGACTTGCCGCTTGCGGCTTCGCAAGCCGTAAGGGCGCTAAGCCACAAGCGGCGAGAACGGAACCCGCTCATGACCGAATCGACCATCCCCTACGGCCGGAAGACCCAGCCGCCGCCCGCCGTGGCCGAGATGCACATCCTGTGGATCACGGCCGGCCTGGGCTGCGACGGCGACACCATCGCCATGACCGCCGCCACCCAGCCCAGTATCGAGGACCTGATCCTGGGCAACATCCCCGGCATCCCCCAGGTCCGGCTGCACAACCCAGTGCTGGCCTACGAGGTCGGCGACGACTTCCTTAGGCACTTCCGCCTGGCTGACGAGGGCAAGCTCGACCCCTTCATCCTGGTCGTGGAAGGCTCGATCCCTAATGAGAAGATCAAGCGCGAAGGTTACTGGGCGGCGATGGGAACCGACCCGGCGACCGGGCAGCCGATCCTCACCTGCGACTGGATCGACCGGCTGGCCCCGAAGGCGTGGGCGGTGGTGACGGCCGGGACCTGCTCGGCCTACGGCGGCGTCCACGCAATGGCCGGCAACCCGACCGGCTGCATGGGCCTGGCCGACTACCTCGGCTGGTCGTGGCGGTCGAAGGCGGGCATCCCGATTGTCAACGTGCCCGGCTGCCCGATTCAGCCGGACAACTTCATGGAGACGCTGCTCTACCTGCTCAACCAGGCGGCGGGGCGAGCGCCGATGATCCCGCTCGACGAGCAGCTGCGGCCGACCTGGCTGTTCGGCGATACCGTCCACGAGGGGTGCGACCGGGCCGGCTACTACGAGCAGGCCGACTTCGCCGAGGAGTACGGCTCACGCAAGTGCATCGTCAAGATCGGCTGTTGGGGGCCGGTGGTCAACTGCAACGTCGGCAAGCGCGGCTGGATGAGCGGCCTGGGCGGCTGCCCCAACGTTGGCGGCATCTGCATCGGCTGCACCATGCCCGGCTTCCCCGACAAGTTCATGCCTTTCATGGACATGCCCCCCGGCGCTCAGCTTTCCTCCGCGGCCGTGCAGATGTACGGCCGGACCGTCCGCGCCCTGCGGCGGTTCACCCAGGCATCGATGAACAAGGAACCGGAATGGCGGCATCGTTGAGGCCCTCGGCCGTGGTTCGGAGACCGGGACGTTTCCCCCTATTGCGGATCGCACCATGACAGTATCAGGCCCCTCTCCCCAGCCGCCCCACCTGGTTGAGATGGCGTGGGACCCGATCACGCGCATCGTGGGAAGTCTCGGGATCTACACCACGATCGACTTCGCCAATCGGCGAGTGGTGCAGTGCCATAGCACGTCGTCGATCTTCCGCGGCTACAGCGTCTTTTTGCGCGGGAAGGACCCGCGCGACGCCCACTTCATCACCAGCCGTATCTGCGGCATCTGCGGCGACAACCACGCCACCTGCGCCGTCTACGCCCAGAATATGGCCTTCGGCTGCAACCCGCCGGCGATTGCCGAATGGATCATCAACCTTGGCGAGGCGGCCGAGTACATGTTCGACCACAACCTGTTCCAGGACAACCTGGTCGGCGTGGACTTCTGCGAGCAGATGGTCCGGGAGACCAACCCCGGGGTGCTGGACCGGGCCGAGCGCACCGCGGCCCCGCACGCTAGCCTGCACGGCTATCGCACCATCGCCGACATCATGCGGGCGCTCAATCCGTTCACCGGCGCCTTCTACCGTGAGGCGCTGCAGATGAGCCGGCTGACCCGCGAGATGTTTTGCCTGATGGAGGGCCGGCATGTCCACCCCTCGACCCTCTACCCCGGCGGCGTCGGCACCGTCCCGAGCGTGCAGCTGTTCACCGAGTACCTTGTCCGGTTGATGAAGTATGTCGAGTTCATGAAGCGGGTCGTTCCGCTGCACGACGACCTGTTTGACTTCTTTTACGAGGCGCTGCCCGGCTACGAGGAGGTCGGCCGGCGGCGGGTGCTCCTGGGTTGCTGGGGCGCGTTCAACAACCCCGCCGTCTGCGACTACACCTACCGGCGCATGGCCGAGTGGGGCCGGGCCATGTACGTCACCCCCGGCGTGGTGGTAGACGGCGAGTTGATCACCACCGACCTGGTGGACATTAACCTCGGCATCCGCGTCCTGGTCGGCTCGTCTTACTATGATGACTGGCAGGACGGCGAGACCTTTGTCCGGGCCGATCCGCTCGGCAATCCGGTGGACCAGCGGCACCCGTGGAACCAGACCACCATCCCCCGACCGCAGAAGCGCGATTTCCGCGGCCGCTATACCTGGGTCATGGCGCCGCGCTGGTACGACCGGCGGACTGGCCGGCTGCTGGCGCTGGACAGCGGCGGCGGCCCCCTGGCCCGCTTCTGGGTCACGGCCCTGGCCGGGCTGGTGGACATCGGCTACATCAAGGCGACCGGCCAAAGTGTCAAGATTTACCTGCCGAAGACGGCATCGCTGCCGGAGATCGAGCTGGAGTGGAAGATCCCGCGCTGGAGCAACACCCTGGAGCGCGACCGGGCCCGGACCTACTTCCAGGCTTACGCCGCGGCTGCCGCTCTCTACTTTGTGGAGCAGGCGCTGCGCGAAGTGTACGCCGGCCGGACGCGGACCGTCACCGACTTCCAGGTGCCCGACGAGGCGATCGGCTGCGGCTTCCACGAAGCGGTGCGCGGTCTGCTCTCGCACCATCTGGTCATCCGTCAGGGGAAGATCGCCAACTACCATCCCTATCCGCCAACGCCCTGGAACGCCAGCCCGCGCGACCCGGATGGCGTGCCCGGCCCCTACGAGGACGCGATCCAGAACACGCCGATCTTCGAGGAGAACGGTCCCGACACCTTCAAGGGGATCGATATCATGCGGACGGTACGCTCCTTCGACCCGTGCTTGCCGTGCGGCGTCCACATGTACCTGGGCGGCGGCAGGGAGATCACCGTCCGCCATGCGCCGATGTACGGCGTGCAGCCGAAATGAAACCACCGGGTGCTGAGGAAGGGGCACGAAGGACATGGCTGCCGATCAGGAGTTCCCGAAGCGGATGCAGCGGATCGAAGCGCTGGTCCAGGCGCTGGAGGAATTGCCGGACCCGACGGCCCGGGACACGGCGCGGGAGATGGTCCGGGCGCTGCTCGAGCTGCACAGCGCCGGGCTGGCGCGACTCCTGGAACTCGTCGCCGGGGTCGGCGGGCAGGCGCTCCTCGACCGCCTGGCGCGGGATGATCTGGTCGGCAGTCTGCTCCTGTTGCACGGGCTACACCCCGTGGACCTGGAAGCCCGGGTGCGGCAGGCGCTGGAGCGAGTGGGAAGCCGCCTCCGGGCGCATGGGGCCGAGGTGGAGCTGATTTCCCTGGATGGAGGAACGGCCCGACTCCGGCTGCGGGGAGGCGGCGCTTCCACCGCGGCGCTGCGGCAAGCGATCGAGGACGCGCTGACCGAAGCGGCCCCTGACGTGACCACCCTTGCGATTGAGGAAGCCTCACCGCCGGACGGAACAAGGTTCGCCCTGCCGATCGTCCCGCCCGGGGGCTAAGCAGGGGGACGCGATTGGGGATGACTTCTTTCAGAACCCGTCGCTGACGCTCCGGGCTCGTCGTCCGCGGCGCTGACGCTCCGGGCTCGTCGTCTGCGGCGCTGACGCTCCGGGCTCGTCGGGGCGTTAGCATCATGGCCATCCGAAACGATCATGGATTTCTCGCGCGTGCAAAAGGTCGCCGATGCCATCCTCTATGAGGGCTACGCCCTTTACCCCTACCGGCCGTCGGTGAAGAACCGGCAGCGCTGGACGTTCGGCGTGCTGGTCCCCCGGTCGTGCCGCCCGGCGCAGGAAGGGACCGAGGCGTGGGCCATGCAGACCGAGTGTCTCGCCGTCGGCGGGCCGTACACCGTCTTGCACATCAAGGTAAGGTTCCTTCACCTACGGGCCCGGATGGTGGAGGCATGGTGCGCCGCCCCCTCACCCCCCACCCCTCTCCCCCCCAAGGGGGGGAGAGGGGTGGGGGGTGAGGGGGCATTTCGGCCCGTCGAAGCGCTACAAGTCGGCCCGGACCTTTACCACACCTGGCAGGAGGCGGTCGAACGAGAGGTCGTCGTCGCCGCGGCCCTGGGCGAGTTGGCGGCACAATCCCGCAAACACCCGTTCGCCTTTCCGCCATCGCGAGAGACGGAGTCCTTGCACGGCCCGGACGGCGGCATCGTCGGCAGGTTGACCCGGGAGCAGCAGCCAGTCGAAGGCACCGTGGAGCTGGCGGCTGAGCCGGTCGGCGAACAGGTATTTAAAATCACCCTTCGCATTCATAACCTGACACCTTGGGAAGACGGTAACCAGATGGGCCGCGACCAGGTGCTGACGCGATCGCTGGTCTCGACCCATGCGCTCCTCGGCCTGGAGGGGGGCGAGTTCGTCTCCTTGATCGACTCGCCCGAAGGACTCCGCGGGGCAGCGGTCGGCTGCCGCAACGTCGGCGCCTGGCCGGTCCTGGCCGGCGAGAAGGGCCGGCGCGATCTGATGCTCGCCGCGCCAATCATCCTTTATGATTACCCGCAGGTCGCGCCCGAAAGTCCCGGCGATCTCTTCGACAGTACCGAAATCGACGAACTGCTCGCATTGCGCATCCTGACCCTGACCGACCAGGAGAAGCAGGCAATGCGCACGCTGGACGAGCGCACCCGCGCCCTGCTCGAACGGACCGAAGCGCTCGCCGGCGGACCACTCCTGAACCTGCATGGGGCGGTGCGGGCCCTTCAGCCGATCGGCTTTCGGCCGGGCGACCGGGTGCGGCTGCGTCCCCGCGGCCGGGCGGACGCCTTCGACCTGATCCTGGCGGGCAAGACCGCAACAGTTGCATCGGTCGAGCAGGACTACGAGGGTCAGGTCCATCTCGCCGTCATACTCGACGACGACCCAGGCCGGGATCTTGGCGAGCAGGGGAAGCCGGGCCATCGCTTCTTCTTTCGGCCCGACGAGGTCGAGCTGCTCGCCGGCGCGGCGGGGGGACCGCCATGACGCCGCCACGGGTCCTGGTCGCCGGGGTCGGGAACATATTCCTCGGCGACGATGCGTTTGGCGTCGCCGTGGTGCGCCGCCTGGCAGGCCGGCCGTTGCCCGACGGTGTCCAGGTGATCGACTTCGGCATCCGTGGGATCGACCTGGCCTATGCGATGCTCGACGGCTACGATGCGATTATCCTGGTCGATGCTGTTCCACGGGGCGGCGAACCCGGCACACTCTACGTGATCGAGCCGCATGACGGCGGCGAACCGGCCGGCCCGGACGCGCTGGTGGCGACGCACGACATGGACCCGGTGAAGGTGCTCCGCCTGGTCCGGGCGCTGGGAGGCCGGCCGGCATGGCTCCGCCTGGTCGGCTGCGAGCCCGCGACCCTCGAGCCCGGAGAAGAGGCGCTGGCATTGAGCCCGCCGGTGCAGGCGGCCGTGGACGGGGCGGTCGGCCTGATCGAATCGCTGATCGGGGAATTCATCCGGGACACGGAGCACCGATGCACGAGTTAGGCCTCACCCAGGAGATCATTGCCATCGTTGCGGAGCATGCTCGTGGGGCGCAGGTCCGGCGGGTGGTGGTGGAGATCGGCAAGCTGGCGGCGGTGCTGCCCGACGCGGTGCGGTTCTGCTTCGACCTATGCAGCCAAGGGACCGTCGCGGAAGGGGCCGTCCTGGAAATCATCGAAACGCCGGGGCGGGCCCGCTGTCGGGCGTGCGGGGCCGAGGTCATTCTGGAACAGCCCTTCGGCGTCTGTGGCTGCGGCAACACCGACCTGGAATGGCTCTCCGGCGAGGAGCTGAGGGTCCGGGAAATGGAGGTGGCCTGATGTGTGCGACCTGCGGCTGTTCCGGCACGGCCCCCGATCTCGGCCATTCGCACGCCCACGAGGGCCGGCCGCACGGCCATTCCCCTGAGCACGGTCCTGACCGCGCGCCTTCGCACGGGACAATCATCCGCCTGGAGCAGGCGGTCCTGGCCAAGAATGACCGGCTGGCGGAGCGGAACCGCGGCTGGCTGGAGGGGCGGAACATCCTGGCCGTGAACCTGGTCAGCGCGCCGGGGGCGGGGAAGACCACGCTGCTGGAGCGCACCATCCGCGACCTGGCCGGGGAGTTTTCCTTCCACGTCATCGAAGGGGACCAGGCGACCGACCACGACGCCCGCCGTATCCGGGCCGCCGGCTGCCCCGTGATCCAGATCAACACCGGCACCGGCTGCCATCTCGATGCCGAGATGGTGGCCCGGGCCTTGCGGCAGCTCGACCCGCCCGCCGGCTCGGTCGTATTCATCGAGAATGTCGGCAACCTGGTCTGTCCGGCGCTGTTCGACCTGGGCGAGCGGGCCAAGGTCCTGGTCGCCTCGGTTGCCGAGGGCGACGACAAGCCGGCCAAGTACCCGCACATGTTCCGGGCCAGCACCGTACTGCTGCTCAACAAGATCGACCTGCTGCCCCACGTCCGCTTCGACGTCGGCCGCTGCCTTGATGCGGCGCGACAGGTCAACGCCGGCCTGCGCGTCTTCGAGGTCTCGGCGACCCGCGGCGACGGCCTGGAGCAGTGGTACGGCTGGCTGCGTGAGCAAGCGGCCCGTGGGTTGCACATCCGGATTGATGAAGGGATTTCGCCATGACCAACAAACTGGCGCCGCCGCTAAACCAGGGGCCTCCCGCTGAACTCCCCGCGCCGGACGGGCTGACCTATCAGGAGGCCGAGGCCATCTTGCAGCAGCTGGCCCGCGCCGCCCAGGCCGACCTCGCGCCCGAACCGCTTCTGCGGCAGCGCCTGGAAGCACTCGCCCAGGTCCAGGAAGTGTCCGCCGCCGAGGCTCGCGAGCGCCGGCACATGGAGGCCCGGCTGCGCAAAGCCGAGGCCCGCTTCCGCACCCTGGTCGAGTCGATCCCGGTCGTCACCTTCATGGCCTCCCTCGACGAGAGCGTCAACGAGTTGTATGTCAGCCCGCAGATCGAGATGCTGCTCGGCTTCACCCAGAAGGAATGGCTGGAGAACCCGGTCCTGTGGTACGAGCAACTCCACCCCGATGACCGCGACCGCTGGCATGCGGAGTTCGCCCGCACCTGCGCCACCGGCGAGCGCTTCCGCTCCGAGTATCGTTTCCTTGCCCGCGACGGCCGGGTCGTCTGGGTCCACGGCGAGGCCCAGGTGGTACGCGACGCCGACGGCCGGCCGCTTTTCATGCAAGGGATTGCTTATGACATCACCGAGAGCAAGCGCGCCGAGCAGACGCTCCGCGAGCTGAACGAAATGCTGGAGCAGCGGGTCCGGGAGCGCACCGCGGCGGTCGAGCAGCGCTCTCAGCAGCTGCACGACAGCGAGGCCCGTACCCGGGCCGTCCTCGAAACGGCCGTGGACGCCATCCTCACCATCGACGAGCGCGGCCTGATCCAGTCGGTCAATCCGGCCGCCGAGCGCATGTTCGGCTACCGGGCGCATGAACTGCTGGGGCAGAACGTCAACCTGTTGATGCCTTCGCCTTACCGCGAGGAGCACGATTCCTACCTCGCCAACTATCTGCGCACCGGCGTCAAGAAGATCATCGGCATCGGCCGCGAGGCGGTCGGGCGGCGCAAGGACGGCACCACCTTCCCCATCGACCTGGCCGTCAGCGAGGTCCACGTGGCCGGCGGCCGGGTGTTCACCGGCATCGTGCGCGATATCAGCGAGCGTAAGCGGGCCGAGGACCAGCTCCGCTTCTACGCGGCCGAGTTGCAGCAGAGCAACGCCGATCTCTTACGCAGCAACCAGGCGCTCGACGAGTTCGCCTACGTCGCCTCGCACGACCTTAAGGAGCCACTCCGCGGCATCTCCAGTTATGCCGGCTTCCTCCTCGAAGACTACGCCGACAAACTCGACGACGAGGGCCGCGCCAAGCTCGAGACCCTTCAGCGCCTCGCGCGGCGGCTGGAAGACCTGATCGACGCCCTGCTGGAGTTCTCGCGCGTCGGGCGGGTAGACCTGGCAGTGCAGCCGACCGACCTGAATGAGGTGCTGGCGGGGGTCCTCGACTCGCTCCGCATCTCGTTGCAGCAGCGCGGCGTGGCCGTTCGCATCCCACGGCCGCTTCCCGTGGTCCGCTGCGACCGGGCCCGCATCGGTGAAGTTTTTCGTAACCTGATCACCAACGCCCTGAAGTACAATGACAAGCCGGAGAAATGGGTCGAGATCGGCTACCGGGAGGGGGCGGAGGGCGGCCCGCCGGTCTTCTATGTCCGCGACAACGGCATCGGCATCCGGGAGAAGCACTTTGATGCCATCTTCCGCATCTTCAAGCGGCTGCACGGTCGGGACCAGTTTGGCGGCGGGACCGGCGCCGGGCTGACCATCGTCAAGAAGATCGTCGAGCGGCACGGCGGCCGTGTCTGGGTTGAGTCGGTTTACGGCGAAGGGACCACGTTTTCGTTCACACTTCAGGGAGAGTGAGGGGGCGATGATCAGACCGGAGCACTCGATCCTGTTGATCGAGGACAGCCCCGAGGATTATCAGACCACGGTACGCGCCCTGCGCCAGGTGGGTCTGGCCAACCCGATCCATCACTGCGCCGACGGCGACGAGGCCCTCGACTTTCTCCACCGCCGCGGCGCCTATGCCGACCCGGCCCGGGCGCCGCGCCCCATGATCATCCTGCTCGACCTGAATTTGCCGGGGACCGACGGTCGAGAGGTGCTGGCCGAGGTCAAACGCTGCGACGGCCTGAAGGTCATTCCCGTCATCGTGTTGACCACGTCGGCCGATGAGCGCGATGTGCAGCGCTGCTATGAAGCCGGCGCCAACAGTTATATCCAGAAGCCGGTGGACTTCGACGGCTTCCTGCGGGCCATCCGCAGCCTGAAGGAATACTGGTTCGAGATCGTCATCCTTCCCCGGGGGGAGTGACGGCCGATGAGCGAACGCCCCTACCACATCCTCATCGTTGATGACAGCCCCGAGGATCGCCTGACCTATCGGCGTTTCCTGGAAGGGGCCCCGTTGCGCTGCTACGTCATTGCCGAGGCCGACCTCGGCGAGGAAGGACTTCGGCTGTGTGCCGCCTCCAAGCCTGATTGCGTCCTGTTGGACTACCGTCTTCCCGACCTCGACGGGCTGGAGTTCTTGGCCGGGCTCCAGGAACGGGGGAAAGACCTTCCGCCGGTGGTGATGCTTACCGGCCAGGGGAGCGAGGAGGTTGCCGTCGAGGCCATGAAGCGAGGGGCCCAGGATTACCTGGTCAAGGGGACCATCACCCCCGACCGCCTGCGCCACGCCGTCGCCGGTGCCATCGAAAAAGTAACCCTGCGGCGGCAAGTCGAGGAGCAACGGCGGGAGTTGGAGCGGCTGGCGGCCGAACTCCGCCGGCATGCCGAGCAACTCGCCGAGGTCGATCGCCGCAAGGACATTTTCCTGGCCACCCTGGCGCACGAGCTGCGCAACTCGCTCGCCCCCCTCCGTAATGCCCTGGGGGTCCTGGCCCAGCCCGACGCGGGCACTGCGGCCGTCCAGTGGGGGCGGGAGTTGATGGACCGGCAGGTGCGCCAGATGAGCCGGCTGATCGACGACCTGCTCGACATCTCGCGCATCAACCAGGGTAAGCTGGAGCTGCGCAAGGAACCGATCGAACTGGCCAGGGTTGTCACACGCTCGGTCGAGAGCACCCGGCCGCTGTTGGACGAGCGCCGCCACCAGCTGACCGTCCGCCTGCCGGATGAACCAGTGTGGGTGGAGGCCGACCCGGTCCGGCTGGAGCAGGTGTTGACTAACCTGCTGACCAACGCGGCCAAGTACACCGCACCGGGCGGCCAGGTCTTCGTCGGCGCCGGCCGGGAAGGTCCGGAAGCCGTGCTGCGGGTGCGGGATAACGGCTTCGGTATTCCCCCCGAGATGCGGGAGCGCATCTTCGAGATGTTTGCTCAGATCGATCGGCCGCGGTCGGGCGCGGCGCCAGGGGGACTGGGGATCGGCCTGACCCTGGTGCGGCAGCTGGTGGAGATGCACGGCGGCCGGGTCGAGGTCGCCAGTGAGGGGCCGGGCCGCGGGAGCGAGTTCATGGTCCGTTTGCCGGCGCGGCCGGCGCCGCCGGCGCCAGTGGCGACAGCCTCTGCCGAAGGTCCCGCCCCCCCACCGCCCCGCCGCCGCGTGCTCGTGGTGGACGACAACGTTGACTCAGCCGCCACCCTGGCCTTGCTGCTGCGCTGCTGGGGACATGAGGTCCGCGAGGCGCACAGCGGCCCCGAGGCCCTGGCCGTTGCCGGCGCCTTCGCGCCCGAGGTGGTGCTGCTGGACATCAGCTTGCCGGGGATGGATGGCTATCAAGTGGCGCGGCAGCTGCGGCAGCTGCCGGGACTCCAGCAGGCGCTCCTGGTGGCCCTGACCGGCCATAGCCGCGACGAGGACCGCCATCGCTCCCGTGAGGCAGGGTTTGACCATCACCTGATCAAGCCGGTGGAGCCTGAGGAACTGGAAGAACTGCTCACCGGCATCAGTCAGGGCATCCCGGCCGGCAGCGGAAACGTCGGCTGAGCGTGGCGCCGGGCCGGCGGCCCCCCGGCCCCGGACATCAGCGGAGCAGCTGCTCCGGGAAGAGCAGTTCCATTACCTCTTCCCTTTCGGCCTTGGCCGGCACGTATCGCCCGCCGATCATCCAGACATAGGCGGTCTCGTTGGGCTTCTTCGCCTTCCAGGCGGGGCCCCGCCGTTCGTCCCGGACCTTCTTGAGGTACTCGACGATCGACGTGGTGGTGTCCAGCTGCTTGTTCAACAGACCGTGTCCTTTCAGGTCGGTCCCCTTGATGGCCTTCTCGGCGTTCAGCGTGTTCTGGCCGGTCTTGTTCGACTTGAGGATCTCCACACAGCGCTTGGAAAAGTTGGCGGAGGTCTGGTCCCGTTCGCCGTACAGAAAGCCCATCGGGATGCCGTTCTTGTGTCCCAACAGCTGGAGCCATTGCGAGACGGGGAGCGGGCGGTTGCCCAGGGTCGGAGTCATGCTTAGCCAGACCGCGCCGATCAGCCCCTCCCCCTCGGCGTCGGTGCTGGTCCGCGGCGGGAAAGAGGAGACGAGCTTGTAGCGCTGGCATTCCAGGACCATCCACATCATTCCCAGAGCGGCCCCCTCCTGGGCGCCGATGACGATCAGCCGCGACGAGTTGCACTTCTCGGCGTCGTTGCGGGCATCGAGGAAGAGCTTGGCAGCGGCGATGTCGTTAAACAGCATGGGATAGTAAGAGCGGTCGAAGTCCTGCGCGTCGATGCTGCGGGGCGGCTGGGCCGGATTGAAGCGGCGGGTTGCCAGCTGACGGTTGATGAGGATGTCCCAGAAGCCGGGCTTGGCGGGAACCCCCAGGCCGGCCGGGCTGCCGACCCCCACGGTCTTGCTGTCGCCGTGGCCGCGGAAGTCGAAGGTGAGCACCGCGAACTCTTCTTTTTGTAGTTCGGTGGCCAGGGTGTCCCACCCGCTCTGCTTGGTGTCGCCGTGGATGGCGTGCAGAAGCAGGACACAGTGAGCATCCCGGCCGCGGGAGCTGGGATAGAACCGTCCCTGGATTTCGACCTGATCCTTGGTCTTGAAGGAGACCGGCTCCGGCTTGGCCGGCTGGGCGCTGACCGGAGGCGACAGCCATCCCCAGGCCAGGCCGAGCAACAGGCCGATGGCCAGTCGTGCCAAAAACCGTGATCGCATGAGGAGATCCTCCCATGGCGAGATGTGCGCATCAACTGTGTTGAGCTTAGAGGCTTTTCGACAAGCGGTCAAGGTTACGGGGGCTGACGCCCCCCGCTCGCCAGGAACCGGGCAGGGATGCGATGCTGGCCGCAGCGGCGACTTCGGCGACACTTGCAGCGATCAAGCGGCTGGCCTGGATGATACCATCAAGCCGCCAGGGGCCGACTTCATTCTCTGTTCTTCTTGAAATGGAAGAGCACGGCTCGGCTGTCCGGCGAGTCAAAGGTCAAGCGGCCGGCGGCGTCCTTGCTCAACACGACCGATCGACGAGCGATCACATCATGCATCGTCACGGTCCAACTGCCGGCCGGTAATTCGGCCACGATCCCCTTGCTCGCCTTGTCCGTGCCCAGCACATACTCCCGGCCCGGCCAGGCCATCGCCCGGAAGGCCGGGTCCAGGTCGGGGAAAATGCCATCGTCGGGGGCCATCTTCCAGAAGGTGATGTTCGTGTCGATCACCTCGCGCAGCCAGCGGAGATGCTCGGCCGCGGTGTGTTCCGCTGGGTCGAACTGGCCCCAGAAATACTGCCCGGTCTTGTTCCCCGGCTTGTAGCCGGTCGTGCCGTAACCGCCGCCGAGGAAAGCGCCCAGGTGCGACTCGATGGTATCGTCGCGGGTGTGCTTGTCGCCGTCGCCCTGGTAGCTCAGCTCATCGTTGATGGTCGGCTTGTTCCGCGGTCCTTTCCCCTTCGGGTTCCTCCAGGTGAATTGAATGGCGTCCGCGGCCGGGGCGAGCTGCCTCAGTTTCCGCTGGATGATCTGGTGGTCGTTCCAGGGGGGCAGGCGGTCAAACCGGGAGGCCCAGGTCGCGCCCGGGTCGCCGGTCTTTTCCCCGCGCTCCGGCCGCCCGGATGAATGGACGCTCAGGGGCGTCGGGTAGGGGAGGAGGCCGCGAAGGACCTGGCCGAACCGGGCGACCTGCTCCTCCGAGAACCGCGGCGTGCGGATGTCGTATTCATTGCACAGGCAAATCCAGACATTGGGGTAGCTGCCGTAGCGGGCCGCGATGTACTTCAGGAACGGGGTGGGGTCGCCGCCGTTGCGGGCGGCCCGCAAGGTCGAGCGCGATGTTTCCAGGTCGGGGCCGGCCAGGATCAGGTCGGCGATCAGGTCATGCTCGTAGGCCGTCTGCACCGCCCGGTCCACCCGCCGCGCAAACCAGCCGGGATGGGGACGGTGCGAGTAGTCGCCCTGATCGGTCGGCTGGCCCTGGTCGTCGAGGTACGGCTTCTCCTGGGGGTGGACGTAATAGTCGCCGTGCAGGCCGAAACGCAGTTTCTTGAAGAACCTCGCATTGGCGGCGACATCAGCGGCGATGTCATTGTCGCTGGGCCGGCCGCCGTCGCGATAGCCGGAGAGAAAGCTGTAGTGGGTGTTGCCGAAGATGTAGGGGTGCGAGCCGTCGGAGCGCCGATACCAGCGCTGGCCGGGGCTCTCCGGGTCGGGCAGCCAGAAACCGGGGTGCTTGGAGGCAACGGCCGTGACGTGGTTGCTCTGCTTCTGGCCGGCCAACTCCTTCGCATTGGAGTGGACCTCGGCCAGCTCCCAGCGGCCGGGCTTGGTTGGGCAGAAGCGGACCTTGAAGACATCGCCGGCGGCGCCGCCCTGGCCGTCGCCGTCCCAGAAACCGTGGACCTTGTATTCGGGTGCGCCGCTTTCGTGACGGAAGCGGACCCAGAAATCGACATCGCGGGCCGGCGCATCACCGGGGCCCTGCCGCGGGCCGCGAAAGGTCAACTCCACCACGGCGAACACCGCGCCGCGCCCCGCCTCCGCGCCCCGCGCCGGCCCCGTGCCGGCCGACACGCCGGCGAGCACGGCCAGGACCAGGGCCGTCCGCCTCATCCGTGTTGTCATGCGAACTCCTGTCAAGGGGCTCCGAGACGCTAACTCGCTGGCGAGCGGCCAGTGTGAACCGGCCGGTTGGCACCGGCCGCGCGCCTTTCAGTTGGGCGGTTGATACCGGCCCCGCGCCCTTCGGTTGAACCTTTAACTCGCCGTCTTCACTACCTGCCCTTCCGGCGGAAGCGCTCGACCTTGAACACCGGCTCATTCTTGCCCGGTTGGACGGTGTAGGTCAGCCCGGAGGTTTCGAAGGCGCTGTAGCGCGTGTCCATGGCCAGCGGCGGCCGGGGGCGAATACTGTCATCGGGTTCGGGCTGGATCACCAGCACGCGGTACGATCCCGGGGCGACGCCGTCGTTCGGGCGCTCGGTGACCATCCGGAAGGATCCGTCTTCCTTGATCTCGCCGCGGGCGGAGCGCGGTGTCTCGGTGGACTCAAAGACCACCATGCCGCCGGCTAGTTCGCGGGCCGGCGTCCCGTCGGACCAGACGACCTTACCTTCGACGGGATACTTGCTGGAGCCGCAACCGACCATGCCTGCCAGGGTCAGCGCGGTCAGGAGGGTGAACAGGGTCTGCCGGCCGGCGCATCGGGTTAACATGACCGGATCTCGCGAGGAAACGCGGAACATCGCTCGTCAGGGTCGAAAAACGGCACTCGATGAGCAAGGCAGCTCAGAAATCGGGGCCTCGGTAAATATCTCCGCCCGCCCGTGTGGCCAAGGCCCCCAGGTTAGTCGGGTCGATGGTGACGGCCAGCGACCGGACGCTGCCATCCCCCATTGCGAAGTTGCAAATGCCGGGATGCCAGCTGCCGAAGCGGGAGCAGTTATTACATGCCTCGGTCGGGAAGGCAGCGATCAGCCCGCCCGGGCCGGCAAGTCGGGCCGCGGTTCCGTGCTGGTCGCCGTTGAAGATACAGTTGTCATTGTCCGTGGAGCCGCCGTTGCCCACCCCAAGAAACTGCGGCCCGGGGCGGACGTGTTTTTCTCCGACGAAGATCGTGTTGCTGGTGCCATCGACGATGTTTTCAAACCTCGTCAAGCTGCGGTCGTTCGGAGGGAACCCTGCCGGGTTGTCCATGGTGACGAAAGCGCCTGTCCCGTCCTTGGACCTCCAGTCGTTGCTCGGCGGCGGGTTCGTAATATGGCTGGAGCAGACCGCGTAGTCGCCCACCGGGCCCGGGACATTCGCCGGCTTGGTCACAAAATCCTGGCCCGTGGTCGAGAGGTAAGGGAGCCAGCCGCTGATGCCGTTTCCTCGATCTCCTTCCCTGCTGAGCATCGGCCCCCGCCGGCTCGGGCAGATGTAAATCTTGATTGGGTTGCTCTGGGCGGCGGCGAGGCAAGCCGGCGATTGATCGGGCCAGGGCTTGTTGTAATCCCAGAGCTTGTGGAGATTATCCTGCTCAATGTAAGGGAGGATAAAGACAGCCCAAGTCGCCCCGTCATCGATGCGGGCCGGCGGCAGCTAGCCGTGCGCGCTGTGGTAATTGTGGAAGGCGACGACGATCTGCTTCAGGTTGTTCTTGCACTGCGAGTTGTTGGCAGCCTCGCGGACCTTTTGGACCGCCGGCAGTAAGAGGGCGATCAGGATGGCGATGATGGCGATCACCACCAACAGTTCGATCAAGGTGAAGCCGCCCCGCCGCCGGATACCAATCAGTTGTGTCACGGGTTTGCCCCTTTCGCGATAGATGAGACCAGGAAAAAGAGAGCGACACCTCCCTGACTTTCCGCTGGTTCACAGGCCGCTGGCCTGCCTTCTGTTTCGGGTGAGAACGCCGACCCCAGTCCTTTGCAACCGCATCCCCATCCCTGAATTGTAACAGGGCGCCGCCTCTTTTATGATTGAAAAGCGTCGAAGAGATCATTCAATTTTATCGAAAGGACTGTCATGCGCCATCCCTACAAGGACCTGAGTCTACAGCAGCTCCGCGGCTTCTGCGCGATCTGCCGGCTGGGCAGTTACGCTGGAGCGGCCCGGCAGCTTGGCCTGTCTCCCTCGACCGTCTGGGAACAGATGCGCGGCCTGGAACGGCAGTTCGAGGTGCCGCTTCTGGAGACCCGGGACGGCGCCGTGCAACCAACCCCCGAAGGCCGACGGCTGCTGGAATTGGCCCTGCCGCTTTTGGCCGGGCTGGAATCGACCCGGGAAGTCCTGCGTCAGCAGCGCGGCCGACCGCCCGAGAGCATCACCATTGTCTCGGGGATGCGCATGTTGATGGAGGAGATCGGCCAGGCAATCCCAATCTTCCGGCGGCGTTACCCGGATGTCCGGCTGCGTCTCCTCTATGTCGAGGATCGGGAGATCGAGTCCCTCGTCGAACAGGGGAAGGCGGACCTGGGGTTGATCCTTGAGCCGGGACCGGGCCGGCCGCTGCGGCCGACGGTGGTCCATGAGCCGGCCTACGACCTGGATTTCGTGCTGGTGGCGCCGCCGCGGCACCCGCTGTTGACGCGGCGCAGTCTGCGGTTGCGCGATATCGTTCGCTACCCGCTGGTGCTTGGCGCGCCGGGGACCAACTCGCGCCGCCGCATCGAAGAGGTCCTCTACCAGCATGGCCTGCTCGGGGCCATGAGGGTTGCCGTCGAGACCAACAGTGCCGCCTTGACCTTTGCCTACGTCCGGGCCGGGGCAGGGGTGGGGATCACGGCGGGTAACCCGCGCGGCTTCCTCTGCCGGGGACTGGGCGTGCGGCCGCTGGGGCGGTGGTTCGGGGCGGCGCGGTACGTCTTTGTCTGGACGCGCGGCGCCCACGTACCGCCGGCCCAGCGCGAGCTGGCCGAGTTAATCCGGTTGAACGCCGGCAGACCGATACGTCCGGGCCGTTGACCCCATTGACCCGGAGCGGCCTACCGACCTACGATTTAAAGAGAAGAAGAGAGAAGATGGAGGAATAGAAAGGAGGCACGTATGGACGCCACTCGCCGTCGCCGGACCCGGGATGCCGCCCGCCAGCGGTGGTATGCTTCGTGCCGGTGTCGCCGTTTTGCCCGCCGGCTCGGGTTCCGGCCGGCCGCCCAACCGGACAAGAAGTAAGCCATCCCCCCCAGGCGCCCGCCGGGCTTCAGCCGGTGCAGCTCCACACTAGCCGGCCGCGCTCCCGGCCGCAGTTGCGACAGTACCAGCCGATCATATGCTTGGGCTTGCGGTGCTTGTGGTGCTGCATGCCGCAGCCGCCGCACACCGCCCGCCAGCGGCCGGGGGGCATGTTCACCTCGTAACTGAGCCGCTCCGGCTTCGCGCCGATCTCCAAACACTTGCGCTTCCACACGTCATCGTGCCCGTGGCCGGGCCCAACCAGGGCGTGGGCGATCTCATGCAGCAGGGTGTCCCGAATGACCTCGTCATCGTTGAGCTGGACAAAGTACACCGACAGCAGGATGGTCCGGGAGTCGAACAGGCACAGCCCCATCGCCGTCTTGCGGCGGTTGAAGCTGAAGTGCCAGTCGGCCAGCCCGTGGGCGACGAGCAATTCTCGGGCAAGACGGCGAACCTGCGCCAGGCGGTGAGAGAAGGACATCATTGGCCTCCTCGCGAACAGCGGAGTCCCGTGGCTGCACAACTATAGCCGGGATGTCTCCGGCGGGCAAGCAAGCAAGCAGAGTCTGGAGTGTCTACGATGGGTCTTTGCTACGAGCCCGGCGCGGACGTGCCGGGCTTGGAGGGCCGCAGGTTGCCCCCTCCTGCCCCGGCCGCTAATCTGGAGAAGAGCAGGCAATCGTCCTTCCCTCTCGCCCGGTCCCGGAGGAAGCTATGTTCCACGCATGCGGCCCCCGTGTCCTGGTCGCCGGCCTGTTGCTGCTCGCCGGCCTGGTTTGCCTCGCCCCGGCCGAGGCGGAGACCTGCCTGTCCCCCTTTGTCAAGCGCCTCGACCGGCCCGAGAAGTTCCTGTATGTCTTCTGCCTCGATGCCGACGCCAAGGACAACGACTTCTTGGCGGTCATTGATGTAGACATGGATTCGCCCAAGTACGGCCAGCTCATTTACCAACTCGACCTTGGCTCGGCGGGCAACGAGACGCACCATTTCGGCTTCACCGACGACCGCACCCACATCTGGGGGTGCAGCCTGTTCTCCAGCCGGCTGTTCCTGATTGACGTGGCCTCAAACCCGGCCCGGCCGAAATTGGTGAAAACATTGGAGGACGTGCCGGCGAAGACGGGTTTGACCGGGCCGCACTCCCCTTACGCGCTGCCGGGGCGGATGCTCATCAGTTTCCTGGGGGCCAAGGACGGCGGGCTGCCGGCAGGCCTGGCGGAGTATACCAACGACGGCAAATTCATCCGCCGGATCGACCTGCCGGCCGACGCACCTTACGGCTACGATGTGGCCGTCAAGCCGGACATCAATCGCATGGCCACTTCCAGCTTCACGCCGCCGAACAACTACAAGAAGCCGCTGGCCCAGATGGACCTGAAGAACTTCGGCAAGGACGTCCTCATCTGGGACTTCCGCGAGCGCAAGGTGCTGGCCAAGCTGACCGTCGGCCTGTCACCGCTGGAGTGCCGCTGGTCGCTGAAGGAAGGGGCCAACCACGGCTTCACCAACTGCGCCCTGGACGATTCGATCTGGGTCTGGGAGGGAGACGCGAGCGGCCGATACACCGCCCGCAAGCTGTGCAATACCGGCAAGCTGCCGGCCGACCTGCGGCAATCGCCCGATGATCGCTACCTGTACGTCAGCTGCTTCTTGTCCAACGAGATTCAACAGTGGGACGTGAGCGATTTGAAGAAGCCCAAGTTGGTGAGCACGGTTGTCCCCGGCGTGCAGCCGAACATGATGCACATCACCGGCGACGGCAAGCGGATGTACATCACCAACTCGCTGCTGAGCACCCTTGACCGCTCGCCGAACTTCTGGGTGCGGCTGGCGCACATCGGCCCCGATGGGATGAAGATGGACCCCTTCTTCAACGTCGATCTGACCAAGCTGCCGACCGGTCCGGCCCGTGGGCACGACATGCTGCTATATTGATGGCCGTCGGCGGTTTAGTGCCTGAGTCCGCTAACCGCAAGCGGCCCTAACGGTCCCGGGAGGAATGAGATGCTGGCGCCTGGACTACTCGCCGCCTTGGTGTTGCTGGGTCAGGTCGCCGCGGAGAGTGGAAGCGATTTCTCGCGGCTCGCTATCATTGAGCCGGCGCCGGAGTTCGAGCTGACCACCCAGGACGGTAAGACCCTGCGGTTGTCCGATCTCAAGGGGAAGGTGCTGCTGGTCAGCTTTATCTTCACCACTTGCAGCGGCAGCTGCCCGGCGACGACCCACCGCATGGCCTTCATCCAACAGGGGCTCCGAGAGCGCGGGCTGCTCCGGGATGGGCGCGTCCAGCTGCTGTCGATCACCCTCGATCCGGTCCGCGACACGCCGGAAGTGCTGCGCAACTACATGCGGCTCTACGACGCCGATCCCGCTTGCTGGACCTTCCTGACCGGTCCGCGCGACCGGGTGGCAAAGGTCGTCGCCGACTGGGGCATGTGGGCCCGGCCGGCGGCCAACGGTCAGCTTGATCACCCGTCACGCGTCTTCCTGGTGGACCGCCGCGGCCGTATCCGGGAAATCTACAACCTCGACTTTCTGAGGCAGTCCTGGGTCGTGGAGGACATCGAGTTGCTGGTGAAGGAAGAGTAGGTGGCCGGGATCAGTTCCAGCGGGCCACCTCGCTGCGGGCCTGGTCGAGGAACTCGCGGACGGCGGAGGCATCGGCGGCCGCCGGCATGGCCGCCAGGTAGGCTTCCAGATGGTCAAGGGCACGGCCGGGTTGGCCCACCCGGACCAGGCTGATGCCCAGGTCGCGCCGCTGCTCCGGATCGTCGGGGGCCAATTGACGAGCCCGTTCGATGACGCGGATGGCCCGGGGGAAATCGCCCTGCCGGAGATAAATGCTCTTCAGGTTGCTCAGCATCCGCAGCACGATCCGGGCCACGGGCGCCGGCCGCAGCTGCGCGGCTGTGGCCTCGAACGGCAGGCCCGTCACCTGCTGCACCAGGATCGCGCACTGCTCGGGCGTCAGGAACCGGCCCCCGTGGAAGGGATCGAAGAAAATTTCCTGCCCCGCGGCGGCCGCCCGGGCGATGAAATGTCCCGGCAGCCCCACGCCGTCCACCGCCAACCCGGCCCGAGTGCCGACGGTCATGGCCACTACCGACAGGGTAATCGGGATGCCGGTCCGGCGGTCGAGGACCTGGTTGAGGTAGCTGTTGCGCGGGTCGTAGTATGACTGGGTGTTGCCGCGGAAGCCCATCTCATGGAACAGATAGCGGCACAGCCCGGCGACGCGCGCCCGCAGGTCGCCACGCAGGTACGAGCGGGCCTCGTGGGCCATGGCCGCCAGCTCGCTGAGGTAGGCCTCCACGTCGAGGTCCGGGTACTCGTCCCGGGCCAGGTGCAGGGCCACCGCCGCCAGGTCAACCGGCGCCGAGCTATCCCGCGCCAGCAGGCTGAGAGTCTCGTCGAGGTTCATGGTATCATTCTAGTTGGTGAGGGGTGAGGAGTGAGTGGTGGGTCTTCACCACTTACCCCTTACCACCACTTACCAGGGACGAGCATGGAACTCTCGGTGCAGAACATTTACGGCCTGCTCATCCGCAGCAAGTTGCTGCCGCTGGAGGACGCCAAGGCGATGTACCAGCGGTGGCAAAACGAGGCCGGCGAGGCGGTCCACGATGCCAGCCGGTTCACCCGCTGGATGGTGGCCAACCAGTACGTCACCGAGTACCAAGCCCATCTGCTGGCGCGGGGCTACGCCGACGGCTTCTTCCTGGACCACTACAAGATTCTGGAGCGCGTCGGCAAGGGCCGGATGGCCGGCGTCTACCGGGCGGTCCACCATCTCGGCCAGATCGTCGCTATCAAGGTGTTGCCGCCGTCCAAGGCCGCCGACCCCGTGCTGCTGGCCCGCTTCCAGCGCGAGGCCCAGCTGGCCATGCGCCTCAAGCATCCCAACATTGTCCGCACCTTCCAGACCGGCGAGACCGGCGGGTTGCATTACCTGGTGATGGAGTACCTGGAAGGCGAGACCCTTGACGAGGTCCTGAAGCGCCGCGGCCGGCTCCCTCCGGCCGAGGCGGTGCGGCTCCTCTATCAAGCGCTTTTGGGCCTCCAGCATATCCATGAACAGGAGATGGTCCACCGCGACCTGAAGCCGGCCAACCTGATGCTGGTGCCGGCCCCGGCGCCTGGCCCGGCAGAATCGACGCTCGCTTGCACCGTCAAGATCCTGGACATCGGCCTGGGCCGGGCCCTGTTTGACGAGACGATCACCGAACCGGACAGCGCCCCGACCCTGACCACCGAGGGGGCCTTGTTGGGGACGCCCGACTACATGGCACCGGAGCAGGCCCGCGACGCGCGCTCGGCCGACATCCGCTCGGACATTTACAGCCTGGGCTGCGTGCTCTACCACTGTCTGACCGGCCAGCCCCCCTTCCCCGACAGCAACGTCCTCAGCCAGATGATCCGCCACGCCACCGAGCCGCCCCGACCGCTGAAGCAGCTCAACCCGGCGGTGCCCGATGGCTTGCAGCAGATCGTCAGCGTGATGCTGGCCAAGGACCCGGCCCAGCGCTACCCGACCCCGGATCGGGCCGTGCAGGCGCTGCAGGCCTTCCTGAGCACCGGCGGCGCACCGCCGGTCTCGCCGGAGGCCGACCCAGGCATGCGCCCGTACCTGACCTGGTTAGAGACCGATGGCAAGAAGGCCGCTGCCCTGCCAACCAGCGCCCCAGCGGCGGCCATGGTCCCGCTCCCGCCGGTCGCCCCGCTGCCGGCGGCTGAGTCGGTCAAGAAGAAGCGCTCCGGCAAGCGGCATGCGCGGCAACCGAAACGCCGCCACTCCCCCGGGGCGGTCGGCGCACCGGCCGCACCGCCGATAGCGGAGCCGCTCCAGATCGAGTTGGTCCCCGCCGGTTCCATCGTGCAGGTGCCGCGGCCAGCGCCGGCCGGGTTCCGCATCAACCGACGTGACTTTCTCATGTTCGGGGCCGGCATCGCCAGCACGGTTATCGCCATTCTCCTGGGATGGGCCGCGGCCCTGATCGTGAAAACCGGGGAGAATCCTCCTTCTTCCGACAAGACGGACGACAAACCCTAGGACCTGCTTCGAGGCACCCTCATGCTTCTCCATGCCCGACATTACGCCACCGATGAGCCAGTCGAGATTCGCTGCGAGGGGGACCGCATCGCCTCCATCGTCCCCTCCCCTCAGCCCGCCCGTCCGTCGGTGTGGGTCGCTCCCGCTCTGTTCGACCTCCAGATCAACGGCTGCGACGGGTACAGTTTCAACTCGGAACGGCTGACGACCGAGACGGTGCGGCACGTGGTGATGGTCTGCCGGCAGCACGGCATCGGCGGTCTCTGCCCGACGCTGGTGACCAACAGTTTCGCCGCCCTGGCCCACGGAATGGCGACCATTCGGCGGGCCTGCGAGACCGACGCCGAGGTGGCGCGGGCGGTGCCAGCCATCCATCTGGAAGGGCCGTACATCTCGCCGGAGGACGGGCCGCGCGGCGCCCATCCCCGGCAGCATGTCCGCCCGCCCGACTGGGATGAATTCCGCCGCTTGCAGGATGCGGCAGGCGGCCTCATCCGTCTGGTGACACTGGCGCCGGAGCACGAAGGGGCGCTGGCGTTCATCGAACGGTTGACGGCGTCGGGGGTAGTGGTCTCGCTGGGCCATACTGCCGCCAGCGGCGCCCGCATTCGCGATGCCATCGCTGCCGGCGCCCGCCTGAGCACCCATCTGGGGAACGGCTCGCACGCGGTGCTGCCGCGGCACGACAACTACATTTGGGAACAGCTGGCCGCCGACGAATTGTGGGCGAGCATCATCTGCGACGGCCATCACCTGCCCCCGGCGGTGGTGCGCTGCATCGTGCGGGTGAAGACGCCCGCGCGGACAATCTTGACCTGCGATGCCAGCAGCCTGGCTGGCCTGCCGCCGGGCCGTTATGAGGAGTGGGACCAGCAGTTCGAGGTGACGCCGGAGGGGAAGATCGTGGTGCCCGGCACCAGCTACCTGGCCGGCTCGTGGGCCTTCACCGACCGATGCATCGGCAATGTGGTCCGGTTCGCCGGCGTCCGCCTGCGCGAGGCGGTGGACATGGCGGGGGCCCGGCCGCGGGAGCTGCTCGGCCTGCCGCCGCGCCGGCTGGAACCGGGCCAGCCGGCCGATCTGGTGCTGTTCGACTGGACCGGCGAGCGCTTCACGGTGACCGGGATGGTGATCGCCGGGCAATTGGTTGACAGGAGTTAGGATGGACCTGGAGGGGAAAACCGAGCCGCGACCGTCAGGGAGCGGTTGTGACTCTATGAGCCGCGACTGTCAGGGAGCGGTTGTGACTCTATGAGCCGCGACCGTCAGGGAGCGGCCGGCCTTGCGCGTTGGCGGGTCGGCGTCGTGGAACGGTATTTCGCCACCTGTGCCCGCGGCCTTGAACCTGTGGTTGCGGGCGAGTTGCGCGACCTGGGAGCCCGCGATGTCGAGCCGGGCCGGGGTGGTGTTCATTTCCGCGGCGACAAGGCCCTGCTCTACCGGGCCAACCTCTGGCTGCGCACGGCCATTCGCGTCCTGTATCCCATCCTTGAAGCTACCGTCACCTCGCCCGACGAGCTGTACGATGCGGTCCGCAGCGTGGACTGGTCGCGCTATCTAACGCCCGATCACACCCTGGCCGTGGACTGCAACGTCCGCGACTCATCCATCACGCACTCACAATATGCCGCGCTGCGGACCAAGGACGCCATTTGTGATCAGTTCGTCGCGCGCCAGGGCCGACGGCCGAGCGTCGATGTCGAGCGGCCAATGGTTGGCCTGAACCTGCACATCTACCGCAACCGGGCGGTGCTGAGTCTGGACAGCTCGGGCGAGTCGCTGCACAAGCGCGGCTACCGGCCCATCCTCACGAAAGCGCCGCTGAATGAGGCGCTGGCGGCGGCGTTGGTGCTGCTGACCGGCTGGCGAGGCGAGACGGCGTTCGCCGACCCGTTGTGCGGCTCGGGGACGTTGCCGATCGAGGCAGCCTGGATCGCCCTGCGTCGGCCGCCGGGGCTGACGCGCCGGCACTTCGGTTTCATGGGCTGGATGGATTTTGACATCGAACTGTGGACCGCCCTGCGTGACGAGGCGCGGCGCGGTGTGCGTAAGAAGCTGGCAGCGCCGATCGTCGGCAGCGACATCCGCCGTGATGCCGTCGCCTTGGCGAATGCCAATGCCCGCGCCGCCGGCATCGGCCATTTGCTGCATTTCGAGGTGAAGGACGTGCGCGACTTCCGCCCGCCGGCCGGCCCCCTCACCCCCGACCCCTCTCCCCCTGGAGGGGGAGAGGGAAAGCAAGCCGTTCGCCCCTCTTCCCCTGGAGGGGGAGAGGGGAAGCAAGCCGTTCGCCCCTCTCCCCCTGGGGGGGGAGAGGGGAAGGGGGTGAGGGGGGTGATCCTGTGCAACCCGCCGTACGGCGAACGGATCGGCGAGGAGAAGGAGTTGAAGGCCCTTTACCGGACGCTGGGCGAGGTCTTTCGCCAGCGCTGTGCCGGCTGGTTGGCCTACGTGTTCACCGGCAACGCGCGGCTGGCCCGTGAGATCGGGCTGAAGCCGGTCGAGCAGGTGCCGCTGTACAACGGGAAGATTCCCTGCCGACTGTTGAAGTTCGACCTCACCTGAGCCGCAGACCCCAGACAGTTGCTGATTACCTTGTCCAGGGGACGGCCCCGGGAATGAGAGCCAGGACCACGGTCAGCAGGCCGAACAAGGTCCCTAGCAGCGCCCCGGCGAACATGAGCCGTCGGGGCCAGGGCCATTGTCCTTCCGGCGTCGCTTGCATGGCCGGCTGCCAGCCGCCGCAGAGGATGACCATCACGAAAGCGGCCAACATCAGGCCGAAGCCGACGACCCCCACTACAAGGACGATGATGATCGGGAGCAGTTCCATGTGCTGGCCCTCCGCCCGCGACAGACGGCGAATGGTTAAAGGTCGAACTCGATCCCTTCGCCGCCCGGCGGCAGCTCGGCCGGGTCCCCCGAGCGGGGCCGGTATGCCCTGGCGCGAGTCTGGCGCCGGTACGCCTCCACCAGGAGATGCCGGCGTTCCTCGGCACTGAGCGGAAAAAGGACATTCTCGATCTCCTTGCGGAAGTGCTTCTTCAGCAGCCGGTCCTCCAGCGCTGCCGTCGTCTCCACCGACCCGTCGCCGCGCAGGTGGAGCGGATGAATCCCGCGTTCAACCAGCGCCGGCGTGATCAGCAGCCCGCGGTGGCAGTTGAGCGGGTCCTCCTCGGCGCACAACATGGCGATGGTGAAGTCTTCCATCGCCTGCACCAGTCGATCGAGCCCGCGGTGGAACCAAGCGGCGGCCCGCACCCGCTCGTAATCGACCCGGCCTTCTGCATCGTAGACATCCGCCCGCCGGGGCCGACCGCCGAGCAGGTCGCCGAGGAAGGCGTACCCGATATCCTGCTCGCCAAGCGTCCGCTCCAGCTCGGGGCGGTTGAACTGCGGCAGCCGCTGACTGAAAGGAGACGAGCGCACGTCGGCCACGGCGGTGATCCCTGCCCCTTGCAGGAGCCGGAGAAAGTGGGCAAAGTCGTGGTTGGAGTGTCCAATGCTGAACAGACGCGGAGCAGGGTCCATTGGCGTTCGGCCTCCGAGGGCTCAGGAACGATGGGGCATTGTACCATATCCACGAGGAGAAGATCCCGGTCGCTGACGCTCCCGGCTCTGATCTCCCGGTCGCTGACGCTCCCCGCTCTGATCTCCCGGTCGCTGACGCTCCCCGCTCTGATCTCCCGGTCGCTGACACTCCCGGCTCTGATCTCCCGGTCGCTGACGCTCCCGGGATAAACCCCGTCTGCCGGCTTGACATTCGGCCAGTAAATCCTGAAACTAATCAAGGAAGACTCGCCCTCTCGGGTCTGTCGCCCGCCCTGCCTGACCCTTGTGGGAGCACGGTTAAATACCGACCCTGCCTTTGGACCAGCCATGCCAACGCTGCAATCGTTCTCCCCCCGTCGTCCCCTGGCCTGGCTGATGCTCGCCGGGTTTATGACGGTGCCGGCCGCCGGTGCGATCGCCGCTGACGGCCGCACGGGTGAACAGATTTATCGGCAGATGTGCGCTCGCTGTCACGGGGCGAATGGAGAGGGGACCAAAAAGGAGTATCCGCGCCCGCTCGTGGGCAACCGCTCGGTGGCCCAGCTCGCCCGCTTCATCGCCGAGACCATGCCCGTGGACGATCCGGGGAAATGCGTCGGCGAGGATGCCGAGAAGGTCGCTGCCTACATCTACGATGCGTTCTATTCGAAAGAG
>DATLYH010000369.1:0-6354 GCA_035575035.1 Gemmataceae bacterium | reverse complement strand
TAGCAGGTAAATGGGATGTGGTGTTCATGGGTGCGAATCCTGGTGCTCTATCCAATTACCCCGACCCCCGGGCACCGGGCCCAGGGGTGGGGCATTGTAAATGACAGCAAAGGGGCGGCGCGGGGGACCACAGCCCCCCGCGTGCCCAGTAATCATTCCAACCTCGGTCGCCGTCCTTACCGGCCGCCTGTGACAGTGGCACCGGCACCGGCGCCGGCAGCACCCGGCAGCGTGCCCCGAGAGCCGGTATACATCCCCTGGATCGCCAGGCCCATCGGAACCGCTGCGATGCCGACGTCGGCCGGGTCATGCACCACCACGTCCCAGTGAATGTGCCGGCCGGCCGAGTAGGCGGTCAGGAACTTCTGGATAGCTGCCGCTCGCCGGGCATTCAGGTCGCAGCGGGTCTCGACATACTTCTCCGGCGCCGCCGGGTCGTAGGCGATGTCCTGGGCCGTCTGGAGGTAGACGACCGGGTCGGGGCAGGGGCGCCGCCGGGCGAGGTAGGCCAGGTGCTCTAGTCCGCCCGGGGTCAGCTCGTCACTGCCGGGCACGAAGTGCCAGTTCCAGACCGTCTGATCGAGGACGTGGCCATTGTTGACCTGCGCCCCGAAGCCTTCCAGCACCTCCATTCGGGCCTGATAGTTGTAGCGTTGCGGCCAGCAGGGGTCCCACAGGTAGCGCGGATGAAGCGTCTCGATGCATCCGCTCGCCCCGGCCAGCGCCGCCGCGCAGCCCACCGCCGCCGCGGCCCTGGTGATGAGTCCTTTCATCGCTCCTTACTCCTTTCAATGCGGCTTGAGCATCTTGTCCATGATGCTAATAGCCGCCGGTCCAACCAGAACCACAAAGATCCCCGGGAAGATGAACAGCACCAACGGGAAGATCAGCTGCACGGCCGTCTTGGCCGCCTTCTCCTCAGCCAGCTGCTTGCGCCGCGTCCGCATGGAGTCGGACTGCACCCGCAGCGCCTGAGCAATGCTGGAGCCGAAGCGGTCGGCCTGGATCAGGATGGCCGCCAAGCTGCGCACGTCGTCCACCCCCGTCCGGACACCGAGGTCGTGCAGCACTTCGCGGCGCGGCCGGCCCATCTGCAACTGGAAGTTGGCCAGCGACAGCTCCTCGCAGATGACCCTGGCATGCCCCTTCATTTCGTCGCAGACCTTGCGCATGGCCGCATCCAGACCGAGCCCACTCTCGACGCACACCACGAGGAGATCGAGCACATCGGGCAAGGTCAAGAAGATCTCCTGCTGCCGCTTGGTACGCAGATACCACAGGATCACCGTCGGCAGGTAGAAGCCGATCCCCGTCAGGCCGACGATCCACTTCAGGGCGGCGAAGGTCAGGCCGTACTTCGGCAAGAAGATGGCCAGGGACAGCAGCAGAAAGCCGCCCAGCGAAACCACCCGCAGACCCAGGTAAACACTAACCGCCGAGTCGCTGCGGAAGCCGGCATTGGCCAGCCGCACCTTGAGCTGGTTCTGCTCCAATTCGGTCTGCGGCATCAAGGGTGCCGACAGTGCCTTGGCCGTCTCTACCACCCCCTGGAAGCGCTCCTTCCGGGCCAGCTTGGGGTCTTCGATCTCCACCAGCGAGGCCGGCCGGCTGATTCGGGCCAGCCGTTCCTGGGCCCGGCTGTTCCGCCGCGAGATCATCGACAAGATCGCCCAGACTCCGAACACGAAGCCGGCAAACACCAACAGCGGTATGACATCTTCCAGGCCGATGATAGCGGCGAACACGTTGCACCTCTTCGTTAGTCATTCGTCATTCGTCATTTGTCATTAGTTGTCTGTTCTATCAGTTGTTCTCTATCACTGATGAATGACAAATGACAAATGACTAAACCTTGATGTTCACAATCTTCTTGATCACCAGCGCCCCGACGATCTGCATGATCAGGGCGAACACACTCATCTTGATGCCGCGCGGGTCGGTCCAGAGCATGGCCACGTAGTCAGGCTTGATGTGCAGCACCGCCAGGAAAAGCACGAACGGCAAGGCGATGAGCACAACTCCCGAGAGCCGGCCTTCGGCCGTCAGGGCCTTGACCTGGCCGAGGATGCGGAAGCGCTCGCGGATGACGTAGCCGATCTTGTCGAGGATCTCAGCCAGGTCGCCGCCGGTCTGCCGCTGGATCGCCACCGAGGTGACGAAAAAGCGGAGGTCGAGGTTGGGCACGCGCTGGCACATGTTTTCCATCGCTTCCTCCATGCTGATGCCCAGGTTCTGCTCGTCGTAAACCCGGCCGAACTCATCGGCGATCGGCGAGGGCATTTCCTCGGCGACCACATGCATACCGGCCGCCAGGCTGTGGCCGGCCCGCAGTGCCCGAGCGACCAACTCCAAGGCATCGGGGAGCTGGGCGGCGAACGTTTTGAGACGGACGCGGCGCTTGTTCAGCAACCAAGCCCACGGAATGGCAAACATCACCAACCCGGCCAACGGCATCAAGAACCACGGCACCCGCGCCAGCCAACTCCCCGTCGTCCCCAGGACTGCCAGTCCCAGGCTGATGCCGAACAGGGTGCTCGGCTTGATGTGACAGTCGGCCTGCTCGAAGATGCGATGCAGGCTTGGGATGTTGGGCGTCAACTGCTCCAGGAGCGTCTTCTTGTCGCTCTCGAAGGCGGTCTTGCGGAGGATGTCCGCGCCGGGGTCCTCCTTGCGCCGTTTGCCCACCAGGAGGTCGAGCCGCGTCGCTGCCTTGGGTGTTGCATCGCGCAGCACGAAGGCCAACAGGCCCACGACGGCCGCCACGATGACGAAGGTCATCAGGGAGATGAACATAGGGGTCATGGCTAGTCTCGCAGCAGGATGCGCTCCTGGAACAGGTTGGAAGGTAGTTTGATGCCGGCCGCCTCCAGGCGGCTGACGAAGCTGGGCCGCACGCCGGTCGCTTCAAACTGGCCGAAGGCGCGGCCGTTCTGGTCGATGCCCAGTTGCCGATAGCGGAAAATGTCCTGCATGATGATGATGTCCTGCTCCATGTTCATCACCTCGGTGATACTGGTCACCTTTCGCGGGCCGCCCTGGAGACGGTTGGCCTGGATGATGATGTCCACGGCGCTGGAAATCTGCTGCCGCATCGCCTTGATGGGCAGTTCCATGCCGGCCATCATGATCATCGTCTCTAGCCGGGCCTGGGCGTCGCGCGGACTGTTGGCGTGCAGCGTGGTCATCGAGCCGGCGTGGCCGGTGTTCATCGCCTGGAGCATGTCGAGCGCCTCGGCGCCGCGGCACTCGCCGATGATGATCCGCTCCGGCCGCATCCGCAGGGCGTTGCGCACCAGGTCGCGGGTGGTAACCGCTCCCTTCCCCTCGATGTTCGGCGGCCGGGTTTCCAGCCGCACCACGTGGTCTTGCTGTAGCTGTAGCTCAGCGGCGTCCTCGATGGTGATGATGCGCTCATCGCTGGGGATGAAGCTCGACAAGGTGTTCAGCAGGGTCGTCTTACCGCAGCCGGTGCCGCCGCTGATGATGATGTTCAGCCGCGCCTTGATGGCCGCCTCCATCAGCATCGCCATCTCCGGCGTGAATGCCTTGTAGTTGAGCAGGTCCTCCAATTTCAGCGGGTTGCTGCCGAAACGCCGGATCGACAGCGACGGCCCGTCCAGAGCCAACGGCGGGATGATGGCATTGACACGGCTGCCGTCGGGCAACCGGGCATCCACCATAGGCGACGTCTCGTCCACGCGCCGACCGACCTTGGACACGATCCGGTCGATGATCTGCAACAGATGGTCGCTGTCGCGGAATTTGACGTCGGTCTTCTCCAGTTTCCCCCGCCGCTCCACGTAAACCTTGTGCGGCCCGTTGACCAGGATGTCGCTGATCGTCGGATCCTTGAGCAGCACCTCCAACGGTCCGAAGCCGAAGGTCTCATCCAGCACCTCGTCGATCAGCCGCTCCCGCTCCATCCGATTCAACAGCGGGTTCTCGGTGTCGCAGAGCCGCTCGACGACGAGCCGGATCTCCCGGCGGAGCGTGTCCCCTTCCAGGTCGCTGACGCGCGACAGATCGAGCTTGTCCACCAGCTTGCTGTGGATCAGCCGCTTCAGCTCCTCGAAGCTCTTGTTATTGAGCCGGTGGTCAGCCCCGGCCTGGGAAGTTCCCAGGCGACTAGTGCCTTGTTGGGTCAGGCCGCTCAGGCCACGTTGCAAGCGCGACATGGTGCCTCTTCAGTTCGTTGTCATTGGTCATTGGTCATTCGTTATCTCGTGCGTGACTGCCGTTGCCAACCATCAATGACGAATGACGAATGACGAATGACTATTTCCGGGAAAAGAACCATAGCCCCGACGACTTCGCCGCAGCCTGGCCCTCCTTGCCGCACAGGGCCATTGCCAACCCAGCGATGCTCTGCTGCGCCTTGCTCTTGGGGGCGTGCTGCAACAGCGGCACACCGGCATTGCGCGATTCGACCAGGCTCTTGGGGTCGTTGGGGATCTGCCAGTAGATCGGCCGGCCGATCGTCTCCTCCGCCTTTTTCAGGCTGATGTCGCACTCGGAGCCGACCCGGTTCAGCACGATCTTGATCTTGTTGTTCAGCGTCTCGTTATTCCCCAATGTCAGGAGCATGCGGACCACGTTGCGCAAGCTGGTCAGTTCCAGCTGGGCCACCAGGAGGATGACATCGGCCATGTGCAGGGCGGTCACGTCGGTGGGAGTGAAGCCCTTGCTCAGGTCGAGGATCAGGTGGGTGTAGCTGGCCCGCAGCAGCCCGATGACGCGCTGCAAGTGCTCCTCGCGGATCAGGCCGGCGTCCTCCATCTGGGCGGGGTGAGGCAGCAGCGACAGCCCGCAGGAATGCTTGCTCAGCGACCGCCGCAGGAACGTCATGTCGAGGCGATCAATGTTGAGGGCGACGTCGGCCAGGGTGTAATCGGGCATCAGGTCGAGGGCAACATCGGCGTCCCCCAGGGCCAGATCGAGGTCGATCAGGGCGACGTTGTAGCCGGGCTCCTGCGCCAGGGTGCAGCCGAGATTGACAGCCAGGCTGGTGCAGCCGACGCCGCCGCGCGAGCCGAGGACGGCCAGCACCAGCGACTCGACCCTGGCAGCGCCGTTGCCCTGGTGGCTGTCGGCCCCGCGGGTGCGGCGGAGCCGCTGCAGCGCCTTGAGAAGATCCTCCAGCACCACCGGCTGGGTCAGGAACTCCTTGGCGCCGGCGCGGAGGGCCTGGAGGATCGACTGGCCGTCTCCCCGGGCGCTGACGGCCAGGATCGGCAGTCCCGGCGAGTCGGCAGCCAGCTGGCCGATCAACTGCAGCGCCTTGGTGTGGTCGGCGTCGAGGGCGACCACGGCCACGTCGGGGTCGGACTGGCGGATGACATCCTGGAAGAACTCGTAGCGGGAGCACTCGGCCTCCAGCCAGATCGACTCCACCCCCAACAGCAGGTTGCGGAGCGGCTCACGCGTCGAGTCCGACGGGTCCACGATCGCTATGCGTTGCACGTCCCTCATGAGCACCACCGAATCAGGGCACCACTGTGAATGGTCCCGTCGGCCTCGGGGAAGTCCCCGACGTCCGGAAAGGGCCAAGGAAAACCGCGCCCGCGAGGTCAGGGCGCCCGCCCGGGGCCTGCTTCCTTGCCCTTTCCCGGGCCGCCGCGGTCAAGGCTGTCTCTCGCCGTCGCCCGACGGATTCGCCGGGATGGTCACCGGGTCGGGCAAGCTGCGAACCGGCGGCTCGTCGGCGACCGGCCGCGCCCCACTGCTCGCGGCAGCCGGCGCTGTCCCGCCGCCCATCGTCGCACCGGCCGGAGTGCCGGGAACGCATCCCTCCGGACCGCACACGCCCCCGTAGGGTCCGTTGCAGCCGTTGAAGCACGGGAAGAGCTCCGCGGTCGGCCCGGTGCGGTGGGCTGGCACGTAGCGGCCGGCCTGGCAAGCGTAGCGCTGACCGCGGGGGGCCTCGAGGATTCCTTCCAAGAATAGCTCAAAATCGTCGGGGCTGCGCGTTTCCTGCCCCGGGAGGAACTTCGGCACCTGGTTGCAGGCCAACGCATCCACCAGGTACGGGGTCACCATCACCACCAGCTCTTCCTCCACCTCCTCATAGTTCTTCCGGCTGAAGGCGGTGCCGAAGAAGGGGAGATCGCCCAGGATCGGCACCTTCTGAATCGTACCGCGGACGTTCCGCTGGATCAGGCCGCCGATGATGAAAGTCTGGCCGGTCTCCAGCTCCACCGTGGTACGGACGCTCTGGGTGGAGCGGCCGGGGACGAAGCCACCGCCCGGGATGGCGACTCCACTGGCGGGGTCAAGGTTGCTCACCTCGGGCTCGACCTCCAGATGAATACGGCCGTCGCCCAACACGATGGGGAGGAAATTGAGCCGGGTGCCGAA
>DATLYH010000368.1:0-16047 GCA_035575035.1 Gemmataceae bacterium | reverse complement strand
TCAGACGTTACAACAAGCCCGGAGCGTCCGCAACGGGGCCCGTCGCTCACGCTCCGGGCTCGGAAAGAATCATTCCGGGGACCCGTCGCTGACGCTCCGGGCTCGGAAAGAATCATTCCGGGGTCATCCGAGCCCGGAGCGTCAGCGACGGGTCATCCGAGCCCGGAGCGTCAGCGACGGGTAGGGGACTTCCCCAAGCACCCGCCTTCGTCCCCCCTCCCGCAGCGATTCTTAGACCTGACGCGGGGATTGGCAATGGCAAAATCGGGGCCTACAATCGAAAACGGCGGGTTTCTCTTGTATCCGCCCCCTGATGCGATAAAAAAGAAAGATTCCCCGGTCGTGGCGGATCATGGGGAACGACCTCGATCAAAACCCTTACGGGAGGGATGAAACGTGCTCCAACAGCGCGGCTTGACGGCCCTCGTGGTCCTGCTCGGTCTCGCCCTCATCAGCCTGGGCCAAGACAAGGACCAGGGCAAGGCCAAAATCGAGGGGACTCCCCTCAAATGGAAATTCGAGAAGGATAAAACCTTCTACCAGGAGATGAAGACCGAGACCAAGCAGACCATGAAAGTCATGGGCAGCGAAGTCGTGCAGAACCAGGACCAGACCTTCTACTTCAGCTGGACCCCGATCAAGGTGGAGGGAGACACCGTCACCATCCGCCAGAAAATCGAAGGGGTCAAGATGAGCATCGATATCGGCGGCAGCAAGATCAACTATGACTCGACCGCGGCTCAGCCGGCCTCCAACCCCCTCAGCGATTTCTTCAAGCAGCTGGTCGGTGCCGAGTTCACCCTTACCCTGGACACCAAGACCATGAAGGTCACCAAGATCGAGGGGCGCGACAAGTTCGTCGAGAACCTGGTTAAGGCCAACCCGCAGATGAAGCCGCTCCTGGAGCAGATCCTGAGCGAAGAGGCGCTGAAGGAGATGGCCGACCCAACCTTCGCCGCCATCCCGGCCGAGAGCGTGGCGAAGGGCCAGACCTGGACGCGGGAGACCAAGCTGAACATGGGCCCGATCGGCACCTACGAGAACAGCTACAAGTACACCTACGAGGGGCCCGACGGCAAATTGCAGAAGATCAAGGTGGATACCACCCTCAAGTATGTCCCGCCCAGCGAGACGACGCCGACCGGCGGCCTTCCCTTCAAGATCAAGAGCGCCGATCTGCAAAGCAAGGATGCCAGCGGCACCATCCTGTTCGACACCGAGAAGGGGCGCGTGGACAAGTCAGAGATGAACATCAAGCTGGAGGGGAAACTGAGCATTGAGATCGGCGGCCAGACCACCACCGTCGAGCTGTCGCAAACGCAGAAGACGACCGTCACAACCAGCGACACCAATCCAATCAAGAAGTCATAGGCATCTCGAGCGGAGGCAGGAGGCGGCCTGCCGGACGCCGCATGCGGCCTGACACTTACCGGGCTGCATGCGGCGTCTTTGCTTTCCCATTCCAACCACCTGGCGCGTCGGCCCGCTGAAGTTATGAAGGGGGTGGCCGCGCTTGTATGTCCCCTTTCCAGGGGATGCTGACAAATTGGCAGTCCCTCGGATCGGCGACCGTACCATTCTTGCACCTAGGTTCGCCAACCTGGTGTCTCTCCTTTTCCCTAAGTCTATTTCTGACAATTATTTATTTCTTGGGATCTACCACGGTTCGCGGCGGTGGCGCTGGCACGGCCGTTGCTAGCGCGATTCTTGGAATCGCCGAAATCGCCTTCGAAGCGGCCTCGCGCCCGAAGTTGCAATGACGGGGCCGCCCAGGGTGTGTTGTTGAAGATCAAGATGTGGTGAAAAGGAGGTGCCCCGTTATGTTTAGTCTGATACCGTGGACTAGCCGTCGGAACGGTGGGGGGCTGGTGACGAGGAGGGGGCGGCACCCCCTGGATCAGATCCGCGAGGAGTTTGACACCCTGTTCGACCGCTTCTTCGGCCGCTGGCCGAGCCCCTTCGTCGGCTGGGACGTACCGGGGTGGGGGTTGGACGTGGAGGACACCGGCAGCGAGGTGGTAGTCCGTGCCGATGCCCCGGGCTTCGAGCCAAACGAGTTTGATGTCCAGGTCGTCGGCAATGTCCTGACCATCCGGGCCGAGCACAAGCAAGAGGCGGGTGAGAAGGGGAAGGAAAGGTATTCCTTCGCCGAGCGTCGGCTGCACCGCCGTGTGACGTTGCCGGAGGGAACCGACCCGGACAAGGTCGAGGCCCGTTACCGCAACGGCGTGTTGGAGCTGCGGTTGGCCAAGCGGCCTGAGACGCAGCCCAAGCGGATCGAGGTCAAGACATGAGCTCCCCGGCCGCCGGGGATGCCGGCCCTCCGTCCCGTCCCCGGTCGCCTTGTGTTCCTTTCGGAGAAACGGTGCCGCATCGCCTCCTCTCTCCCGGGCGGTGCGGCACCGATTTGTTTGGGACCCCTGAAGAAGCCGGTCCCTGAGCCGCTGGAGTAGTACGCCCGGCTGCGTTATGATCGAACCCTTGATGACCTGCCGTCACACCCTGAGGACATCTCAATGAAAGCACGATTTCCAGCGCTAGTGATCGCCCTTTGTCTGGTTGGCAACGAGGTTCCCGCCCGCGCCGGGCAGGCTGGCTCCGGCCTGTTTCCCGACAAGAACCTGGAGGAGGCAGTCCGCGCCGCTTTGCAGAACCCCAAGGGTGAGTTGAAGGAAGCCGACCTGAAGAACGTCTTCATCTTGGAAGCGCCCGGCAAAAACATCACCGACCTGACCGGACTGGAGAAGTGCCCCAACCTGGCGCTGCTCAAGTTGACCAACAACCGGGTCAAGGACCTGACGCCGCTCAAGGGATTGGCGAACTTGCAGTCGCTTGACCTGGCAGGTAATCAGATCACCGACCTCGCCCCGCTGAGCGGCCTGACCAAGCTCCAGTATCTGGAGCTTTCGGGCAATCAAATCAGCGACCTCAAGCCGCTGGCGGGCCTGACCAGTCTGTCGGCTCTCTATCTGGGCGGCAATAAGATCAGCGACCTGACCCCGCTTGCCGGTCTGACCCGGCTGGCGTCGCTATCGGTGCCGCGCAATCAGGTCCGCGACCTGGCGCCTCTGGCCAAGTTGGCTGGTGTGTCCACGCTTGACCTGAGCGACAACCAGATCGAAGACCTCACACCCCTGGCAAAGCTGACGGAGGTGCGGTTGTTGATTTTGCGGAACAACAAGGTGACCGACCTGGCCCCGCTGGTAGAAGCAGCCAAGGCGGACGCCGAAGGGCCCAAGCGCTTCGCCCCGTTCCTGCGGCTGTATCTGGGGGGCAATCCGCTCTCCGAGGCGGCCAAGTCGAGCCAGGTGCCGGCGCTGAAGGGGGTCGGGGTGAAGGTTGAGGATTGACCGGCGAGGGGGCAGTTACACGCAGACGAGGAAGGCCAGACCAGCCCCTACCCAGGCACCGACGATCAGGAGGACGGCAGCGAGGCGAACTGTCAGCGGCTTTTGCCGGAACCGGCTGAGGAAGAGTTGGCCGCACGCCACCGCGCCGCCCACGCATGCCAGCAGCACGACCGGCCGGAGCAGGCCGGCTCGCTCCTGGTGCCGTTCGGTCTCTCGGTGGCCCTCGTGGGGCCGTCGCTCGACGAACTCCGGCGGGCCCTTGGGGAACCATCGAAACCGCCCCCGTTCAGGGGAAGGCGCGCCGGGCTGGGCGAACGGGTCCTGGGGCGGCTCCGTGGGACGGCCCCACCCCTCGGCAGCACAGACCGCCACCAACACCCCAAGTGCCAGGAGCCGGACCAGGAAGAAACAGGTTGATGTCCTCATGGCGGGCGCCCCGCCGTGCTATCACACCGCCATCGCCGCCGGATGACGCCGGACGGCCCTATCGGTCATCGTCGGTCCCCGGCCCCGGCCCGTCAAGCAGAAAAGCAGCCGGGTCGGAAGGTCGTCGCTGGCCGGCTGCCTGCGCGGCCTCCGCTGCCAGCGCTTGCGGAACTGCGACACGTCCAGACGCCCGAACTGCCGACGCCAAGTCGTGTTGGCGCGTGGAGGGGGTCATATCGAGCCGCCCCACATTGCTGCTGCCGCCTGACGTGGACGAATGTTCCGCGCGGAACATTGGGCCCCAGCGCTCTGACGTGGACGAATGTTCCGCGCGGAACATTGGGCCCCAGCGCTGGGGGCGTCCGGGGTGGTTGGGGTGGAGTGTCGTCGCAGTCCCGGCCTACAGCGCCGGGGCCGGGCGCCGTGCGAAACCCCGGCCACCCAACCGCCCAGAACAGACGCGCACCGACGGAACTGCACCCGGGCGAGTAGCGGAGAACATGGGGTCATTCACCTACCGCGATCAGCTATTTCACCACCGCGATTTCTACCTCTCCTTCACGGCGGAGTACGTTGACGCCGACGTCCGCTCGGTGTCGTTCCAGGCGGAGGTCCACCGTGGCATCCCCGACCTGTAGGTTGCTGATGTGAACCTTTTTCAAAAAGGCCGGCAGCACGGGATAAGAGAACGAGATCCGTCGGTTGACCCCATCCACGTGCAGGCCCAGGCATGCTTGCAGGAGCAGGAAGACCGCGGCCGCCGCCCACGACTGCGGGGCGCAGGCGACCGGGTAAAGCGTCGGCCCTTCCCCGGGCCGCTGCGGGAAGCCGCAGAACAGCTCCGGCATGCGGTGCAGATCGACGAACAGGCTGGCATCAAACATACCGGTCAGGACCCGGAGGACTTCCTCCCTCAGGCGGTAGCGGGCCAGCCCGAAGGCAATCAAAGCATTGTCGTGCGGCCAGACAGAGCCGTTGTGGTAGGACATCGGGTTGTACCGCGCCTCGGCGGCGGCGACCGTGCGGATGCCCCAGCCGGAGAAGGAGTCTTCCCGCATCAGAGTGCGGGCCACTCGCTGTGCCCGCTCGGGGCTGACGATGCCGGTAAAGAGGCATTGGCCGGCGTTGGAAGTGCGCACCCGGCACGGTCGTTTCTTGCCATCCAGGGCCAGCGCGTAGGTTGAGAGGTCCTCGCACCAGAAGGCTTGCTCGAAGCGCTGCCGCAGGGCCTCGGCCTCGGCCCGGAGACGGGCGGCCCGTTCGCCCTGTTCCAGGGCCGCCGCCAGTGCCGCCGCTTGCCGCTTGGCAGCGTAGACGTACCCCTGCACCTCGCACAGGGCAATCGGCCCCTCCGCCAGCGTGCCGTCAGCATGGAAGACTGCATCCTGCGAATCCTTCCAGCCCTGGTGCACCAGGCCCTTCGGTGAGTGCCGCGCGTACTCGACGAAGCCGTCGCCGTCCAGGTCGCCGTAGGTGTCGATCCATTCCAGGGCCCGTTCCAGGTTGGGCCAGATGCGCTCCACCAGGGCACGGTCGCCGGTCCGCTCGTAATAGGCGCCGGCCAGGAGGACAAACAGGGGCGTGGCATCCACGCTGCCGTAGTAGCGGCCGAAGGGGATCTCGCCCAGGGCGGCCATCTCGCCGCGGCGGGTCTCGTGGAGGATCTTGCCCGGCTCGGCATCCTGCTCGGGGATCACTTCCGTCGCCTGGGTCGAAGCGAGGAAAGCCAGCACGCCGCGGGCAATCGACGGGTCCAACCACAGACACTCCAGGGCGGTGATGATCCCGTCGCGCCCGAAGGCCGTGCTGAACCAGGGGACGCCGGCATACGGGTACGGCCCGTGGGGCGTCTCGGTGATCATCAGGTGCAGGTCGCAGAGACTGCGGTTGACCCAGTCGTTGAACTGCTCGTTCGAGGTGTAGACATGGCAGCACCGCTCCCGGGCCGCCTTGAGGCGGGAGGCGGCCTGGGAGGCGGCCTGCTCGTAGGCCAGCGGTGTTACTTGCAGCCCGCCCACTTCGAAGGCAAAGGTGACAAAAAATGTGGCTTCCTGCTGCGGCGGCAACGCCAGCTCGAACCGCGCCTCGGAAGCGGTCAGCTCCCGGGGAGACGGCGCGAACCGGATCCGGGTCCGTCGGATGACCCCATCGAGGCCCCGGTAAGACAGGATCACGCCGTCCGTTGCCACGACCGGCTCAAGGTGTTCCCCGCGGCGCGCCCGCCGGGTCCCGCGCACCTCGAAGATGTCGGCGAAGTCGGCCTGGAACTGCAAGGAGAAGGAGAGGGCCACCGGCCGCAGACCGTGGTTGTGGAGGCGCAGCCGCTCGTAGCAGCAGCCCTGCCAGAGGAACTTGGAGCGGAACAGATGCACGGTGCCGTGAGGGATGACGCCCCCTTCGACCGGGATGTCGGGATTGGTCAGGTCCACCGTCAACAGGGCATTGTCTCGCTTGACATTGGAGCTGAGCATCAACGGCCGGTCCCGCCCCAGACGCAGGATCAGGCATGACAGGAAACGAGTCCCTTCGTAGTAAATTCCCTCCTCCTGCATGCCGATCGGCTTGATGTCGCCGAAGTGGTCGAAGACGGCGAAGGTTTCCCCTTCCTTGAGGACGCGGGTGTACTCGTCTGCCGGCGGCGAGGTGGCGAGGATGTAGTAGGGATCCTCAACCACAAGGACGTCGTCTTGCGGTCTGCGGCTCGGGCTTGCCGGCTGAAGGGTTCCTTGCTGCATGAGAAGGGGCCGAATTCGCTGCCACCACTCGTTGGAGAGGCCCCAAATCCGTGGGGCGGTCGTTCCATTCCGTGCCATCCTTGGCCCTCCGAAATGCTCCAGCCCGTTGCTTGGGACTACGAGAGGACCGCCCCGCTCCGCGGCGCGGCTACCCCGGTTGGGAACCCCCAAGCGTCGTAGCCCCAAGCGGCATACTTGCAAGGGTAACCCAGGGAGGTTCTCCCGGGCAAGGCGATTCGCCTACTCCTGGCCCATCGGCAGGCCGTGGTCCGGCCCGATGAACGAGTCGCCGACGGCGGGCATGGTGCCCGCAGGGGCGGCATGGCGGCGGGTCAGCGGCCCATCATCTCTGTCCCGCTCGCCGGAGGAGAGGGGGACAAGGGGGGCCGGCAAGAAAACCTTGTGCCCTTTCCGCTTTGGCCCTCTCTCCGCCAGCAGCCGTTCGTACACCAGCAGATAATCGCGGGTCATGCGCGCGACACTAAAGCGCCGCTCGAAGACCTCGCGGCAGCGCCTTCGGCTCAGCGCCGTCACCCGGTCCACCGCCCGCACCGCTTCCTCCAGGCTGTCCACGATGAACCCGGTGACGCCATCGTCGATGACTTCCGGCACCGAGCCGCAGCGCCAGGCGATGACCGGCGTACCGCAGGCCATCGCCTCGATCATGACCAGGCCGAAGGGCTCCGGCCAGTCGATGGGGAAAAGTAGCGCGTAAGCGTTGCCCAGGAACTCGTCCTTGGCACGGCCGCCGACCTCGCCGATGTACTCTACCAGCGGGTCATCGAAGAGGTGCTTGATCCCGTCGAAGTAGTCGCGATCGGCCCGGTCGATCTTGGCGGCGATCTTCAGTTCCATGCCGACCCGCCGGGCGATGGCGATGGCGCGATCGACGCGCTTCTCGGGGGAGATACGGCCCAGGAAAGCCAGGTACTTGCCCGGCGTTTCCCGGCAGGTGTGCAGGTCGAGCGGCAGGCCATGGTGGACCGTCCCCTGCCAGTTCAGCCAGGGCAACGGTCGGCGCTGCGCCTCGGAGATGGAGATCACCGGCATCTCCCGGTACTCCCGGTAGAGGGGCCGCAGGTCCGGGATGTCGAGCCGGCCGTGCAGCGTGGTCACGTGGGAGCACCCGCATCGCCGCGACAGCGGGAAATGGAGGTAGTCGATATGGAAATGGATGAGGTCAAAGTTCCGGGCCTCGCGGAAAACCGTTTCCAACAGGAGGACATGGTGGGCCAGCGAATCAATGCAACCGCTGTCCAGCCGCAGCGACCGCGGGCAGGGGGCGACCAGGCGGGCCCGGGTCACCGAGTCGCCGCTGGCAAACAGAGTTACCTCGTGGCCTTGTCTTACGAGTTCCTCGGTCAGGTACGAAACCACACGCTCCGTCCCCCCGTAACCTTGGGGGGGAACGCTTTCATAGAGCGGGGCAACCTGCGCGATCCTCATGACGCGCTCCTCCTCACAATCCGGCGCCTTTGTCAGACCCCGTCACTGACGCTCCGGGCTCGGAGCGCCTTGGTCAGAGCCCGGAGCGTCAGCGACGGGGCGACGGGGAACAGCGCTACCCGTCGCGGACGCTCCGGGCTCGGAGAGCGCCTTTGTCCGAGCCCGGAGCGTCAGCGACGGGCGACGGGGAGCGGCGTTACCCGTCGCTGACGCTCCGGGCTCGGAAGACCCCGGCGCTGACGCTCCGGGCTCTGACCGAGGCGCTATCCGGGTTTCTTGAACAGGTCCAGGAAACGGTCTTCGTACTCCTTGAAGACCCCCAGTCGGTCGAGCTCCTGCTTCAGCTCAAACGCCTTGGACCGGTCCTTCGCTGCCTGTTTGAAAAGCTCCTCGATCCGCCGTTTGTCGGCCGGGGTAAGCCGTTCGCGTTCAGCAGGCTCCGGGGTGTATTCCTCTTCCTCTGCCGACTCCGGCGCCCCGTAGGCTTTCTCCATCTGGGCTAGGAGTTCTCCCAGTTGTTTGTCCATTGCCCGCGCCTGCTCGGCCAACTCGGTCAGGTCAAGGTCAATCCCCGCGATGGTGGCGAACACTTCGAGGATCGCGAGGGATGCCTTGGGGAACGGGAGCTGGCTGAAGAAGTGCGGCATCTCGCCGAGCAGGCAGGCCCCGCGCAGCCCCTGCTCGGCAGCGGCGCCCAGCAAGACGCCGTTCAGACCGCCGATCTGACCGTCCTCCAGGATTGCCAGTTCGAGGCGCCTTAGCTCTTCCAGACTCTCCCGGTCGGTTGCCGCGCCGAAGACCCGCGAGCGCTGCTCGGGGTGCATCTGGGTGGCCATCGCAGCGAACGTGAAGACACGCTCCACGCCAAGCTGGCGGACATGGGCCAGAAGCTGACGGCAAAAGGCATACTTGCCGATGGGAGGCTGGGCCTCGCCGATGAAGACCACCAGATCATGCTTTTGCTTGGGATCGGTCCAGAGGAACAACCGGTTCCGCGGCCGCCGTCCCGTTTGAATGATCCCCTCCTTCACCTCAACGTAATCGACATCGAACAGATCGCCTGCCTGGAACTCGGCGATCAGGCTCATCCCCAGTTTGGCCAGCAGATAGACACCAGCGTTGAGGGCGACATGGCCCATGCCCGGCCAGACAGCAACCAGCCAGGGGCGATCGAGTCGAACCTTGTCAGGCATCGTCCCCTCACTTTCAAGGACCCGGAGCAGCCTTCCGCTCCGCGGGGACATGATCTCGTTCCCCCTTGCCGCCCAGGCCAAGGGAGCAAATTCCGCGCCGGACGGGAACCTCGGCGCCTGCCAAACTCGTGCCGTGGACCTGGAAGCGGGGGGTACAGTGTGGTAGAAAAAGCGAGCCGGGACCGCCCGCCGTATCCCGGCCGCGGCGACCCCGGTGCGGATACCCCGAGGTATCATCCCCAAATTACTCTCGGCTACCGTCGGTGGTCAAGAGTACACCGGACATTCTCCTCGGTCCCGGAAGCGAGGCCACCATGCCGACCATCGTTGATTGCCCGTCGTGCGAGCGCAAGCTGCGGGTGCCCGATGACATGCTGGGGAAGAAGGTGAAGTGCCCCAAGTGCGGCACCACGTTCACGGCCCGAGGCGATGACGGTGGGAGGCCGGTGGCTGATGGGGACGAGCCGCCCGGCCGATCGGCCGTGCAGGAACGTTCTTCGCAGGCCGAGGAGCGCTACGAGGAGGACCGCCCGCCGCGTCGTCCCCGCGACGAATATGAAGACGAGGAGGAAGACGACTATCGCCAGCCGATGCGCCGGCGTCGTCGTTCCCGTGGCGAACCGCATCGCGGCACACTGATCTTGATCTTGGGGATCGGCAGTATCGCTTGCCTTGTCCTCGGCTTGATTGCCACGCTGCTTGTCGGCCCCTTCAGCATCATTCTTTTCTTGCCGGGCTTGGGGGTAGGCATTCCTTCCTGGGCCATGGGTGGACGCGACCTGAGCAAGATCAATGCCCGCCGGATGGACCCCGAAGGGAAGAGCATGACGATGGCCGGCTACATCATGGGCATCGTCGGTACGATTCTCAACGGTCTCTGTATGCTCTGCTGTGTGGGCTTGATCCTCCTCGGCCTGCTTGGTCTGGCCGCCCTGCACGGCCTGAGCAAGGACCTCGAACGGCAGCAGAAGAAGCAGCTAGGCCCGCCGTCGCGATTTGAGCAGGGCGGCTCGCCGTTACGGTTGCAGGAATACTTGCCGGCGGCGTACCGCTAGTGACAGAATGGTCTAAGAGCCGGTCGGGGCAAGCGAGAGGTTGTCGTCACCCTCAGAGGGTTAGGGCGAGCCAATCATGCCGATCGTTATTGACTGCCCATCCTGTAGCCGGCGGCTGCGGGTGCCGGATGACCTGCTCGGCGCCCGGGTCAAGTGTCCGACCTGCGGCAGCCAGTTCACGGCGGCCAGCGGCGAGGCGGCCCCACCCGTCTCCGGGCCGACACTGACCGAACCTTCCGCCCCGCGCGACGCATCCCCGTCCCCCGACCCCGGGGAAGCCCCGTCCACACCGGCGCCGCTGGGCGATGTCTCGATCAAGCCATCGCTGGAGGACGCCCCCCCGTCCCAGCCAACCGAGCAGGAGCCGCAGGAAACCGCCGCGAAGCCGGCAGACAGCGAACGGCGGCATTGCCCCTACTGCGGAGAGGAGATCACTCAGAAAGCAACCCGCTGCCCCTACTGCAACGAGGACCTTCACCCCGAGGAGGACGACCGCCCGTGGGAGCACTACGGCCGCTATGGCATCCGGCGCGACTGGGAGCCGCACCGCGGCACGCTGGTCCTTGTCCTGGGAATTCTGAGCCTGGTGGCGGCCGGACTTTTCTTCTTGTTCTGCTGGGCCCTCGGCTTGCCGTTGGGGATTGCCGCCTGGGTGATCGGCCACCGCGACCTGAAGAAGATGCAGGCCAACCTCATGGACCCCGAGGGCCGGGGGCTGACTCAGGGCGGCTGGATCTGCGGGATCATCGGCACGATTCTGAACACCCTGTTCGCCCTGGGCTGCATCGGTTACTTCGTCGTCATGGGCTTGATGGTGTACACAGCGAACCGCATGACAACCCGGCAGATCGTTCCCCCGCCGCCCCCGCCGCCCCCCCCGAAGAAGATTCAGAGCGTGGCCCCTCCACTGCGGCTGGTGGACTACCTTCCAGGAAAGTAGGCTGACCGCTTGCTGCGTGGCGCTAACGGAAAAACCCGAGCCGCGACCGTAAGAGAGCGGTTCTAACGCCAGCGCGGGCCGCTCCCTTACGGTCGCGGCTCCGACGACAGCGCGGTTATAACTCCAGCGCGGGCCGCTCCCTTACGGTCGCGGCTCCGATGACAGCGCGGTCTCACTCGGGATAGAGGGGCGTGCTCAGGTAGCGCTCACCGAGGTCAGGCAGGACAACAACAATCAACTTGCCGGCATTCTCGGGACGGTTGGCGACTTGCACGGCGGCCCATGCCGCGGCACCGGAGCTGATGCCGCACAGCATCCCTTCCTCGCGCACCAGGCGGCGGGCCATCTCCTGGGCGTCGTCGTCCTTAACCTGGATCACCTCGTCAATGATATCCAGATTGAGCACGGCGGGGATGAAGCCGGCGCCGATCCCCTGGATGCGGTGGCGACCCGGCTTAAGCTCCTGGCCATGCATCTTCTGGGTGATGACGGGGCTGTTGGCCGGCTCGACAGCGATGGCTCGGAACGACGGCTTGCGCTTCTTGATTACCTCGCTGACGCCGGTAATCGTGCCACCGGTGCCGACGCCGGAGACGAGAATATCGACTCGGCCCTGGGTGTCGTTCCAGATCTCCTCGGCGGTGGTGCGGCGATGGATCTCCGGGTTGGCGGGGTTGTTGAACTGCTGCGGCATAAAGGAATTGGGAATGGTGCGGACCAACTCCTCAGCCTTGGCCACGGCACCGCTCATCCCCTTGTCGCCCGGGGTAAGCACGATCTCGGCGCCGAAGGCCTTGAGAAGCCGGCGGCGCTCCAGGCTCATGGTTTCGGGCATGGTCACCATCAGCTTGTAGCCACGGGCGGCGCAGGTGAAGGCCAGCCCGATGCCGGTGTTACCGCTGGTCGGTTCGATGATGACCGTGTCCTTGTTGATTTTGCCCTCGCGCTCGGCGGCGTCGATCATCGCCACACCGATGCGGTCCTTGACCGACCAGATCGGATTGAAGCTCTCCATCTTGGCGGCAACGGTGGCCCGGCACTCCGGCCCAACCACCCGGCGCAGCCGCACCAATGGTGTATGCCCGATGGTTTGGGTGATGTCGTCGTAGATTTTGCCGCGAAAAGGCTGGGGAAACGACACGGTAAAGTCCTCCGCCTCGAGAAAATGGGAAAGGGCGATCAGTTTTTCGTATTGTATCGCGTTTGCGGATTGTAAGAACCATGCAGAAACCGGACAAGACGAGGTCAAGGGAAGCCCGCGGGCGGTTCCGTCTGGGGCGGGGCGAAGCCGGTAGGGCCCCCGAGGCGGGGAACCGTAGAATTACAAGGAAGGGCCCTTCGCTTGGGAGCGGCTCCCGGCTGCTCTCGCCGCCCCAAGCAATACTCCAAAGGGGAAACCCCGAGTCGGTGGTTCTTCTCGTGGCGCCTTGGCGAAAGATCCTGAGCTTATGAACCTCCTCGTTACCGCCGGCAATACCCTGGTCCTGATCGACCGGGTCCGCGCTATCACCAACATTTTCACGGGCCGGACGGGCGCCACCATTGCGCTTGCCGCCCAGGAGCGAGGCCATACCGTCACCCTGCTCACCTCGCATCCCGAAGCCGTGGCCGACCTGCGCGGCGGCGCGGCGCCGCCGACCGAGCGCTGGGCGGTACAGCATTACCGCACTTTCGAAGACCTGCACCAGGCGATGAAAGGACGGGTGCGGGCTGGCGGCCTCGACGCGATCATTCATTGCGCCGCCGTCAGTGATTACCGCCCGGCCGGTGTCTATGCCCCCGACCAGCGCACCCGCTTCAGCGCGGACGGCCGCTGGGAGAGCAGCGGGGCGGCACCGCGGCTGGAGGACCGGTCCGCCGGCAAGATCAAGAGCGACGAGCCGGAGCTCTGGCTCCGTCTGGTCCGCACGCCCAAGCTGATCGACCTGGTTCGGGCCGAGTGGGGGTTTCGCGGCATCCTGGTCAAGTTCAAGCTGGAGGTCGATGTCAGCGACGAGCAACTGCTGGCGGTCGCCGAGCGGTCGCGCCGCCAATCCCAGGCGGACCTGGTGGTGGCCAATACCCTGGAAGGGGCCGCCCTCTGGGCCTATCTTGGCCCGGTGGAAGGGGGCTACCGGCGTCTGAGCCGGCGTGCGTTGCCCGAGCAGCTGCTCGCCGCCGTGGAACGGCTGCACGCGGAGCAAGCGCATGGCTAACGTTCTTTTGGGGGTAACCGGCTCCGTGGCCGCCATCCGCACGCCGGTCCTCTACCAGGCCTTGAAACAGGCCGGACACCAGGTCAAGGTGGTGGCCACGGCGGCGTCGTTGTACTTCTTCGACCCGGCCGCCCTTGATCCGCTCGACCCGGCCCGCCCGGAGCGCAACCCTTGGGTAGTGATCCTGGACGAGGACGAGTGGCCGGGGCGGGAGGCGGGACGGCGTTATCACCGGCTCGACCCGGTGCTGCACATCGAGCTGCGCCGCTGGGCCGAGCTGCTGGCGATCGCGCCGCTGGACGCCAACACCCTGGCCAAGCTAGCCAACGGCCTTTGCGACAACTGCCTGACCTGCGTCTGGCGGGCGTGGGACCCGTCCCGGCCGGTGGTCCTGGCCCCGGCGATGAACACGCTGATGTGGGAACACCCGCTGACCGGCCGGCACCTGCGGCAGTTGGCCGGCGACGCCGCCGGCGTCGTGCCGCCGGATCTCGGCCTGGACGGGCTCCTGGCGTGGATCAATGCGACCTGTCCAAAGCTGCGCGTGGTGCCGCCGCAGAATAAACGGTTGGCCTGCGGCGACGTCGGCGTCGGTGCCCTGGCTGAGGTGAGCGACATCGTGACGGCGGTCAATGCCCTGCTCACGGGATCACTTTGCCCTTGAAAAATCCACGGCTTCCGCTACCCTCCTGCTCCCCGAACGGATAAGCGCCGGCGCATCGGCCCGCGCCGGTTCGGGAACGGAGCGGAGGCGGACTCATGAGCGCACTTGATCTGGCGGCCTTCCGGGCCACTCCTCTCACCCGGGAGCCGTTCGAATACCTTGTTGTTCCCCACTTTGTCCGGCCCGAGGCTCGCCAGGCTATCCACGCGGATTATCCCCGCATCGACCGACCGGGCAGCTTCCCCACCCGCGGGTTGATGTATGGCCCGGCCTTTGCCGCGCTTTTGCACGAGTTGCAAGGACCGGAAATGCGGGCGGCTTTTGAAGAGAAGTTCGGCATCGACCTGCGGGGCCGGCCGACGATGATCACCGTCCGCGGCCGGTGCGGCCCGAAGGATGGCCGAATCCACACCGACGCCGTCACCAAGCTGATCACCGTGCTCATCTACCTGAACCCGCCGTGGGAGGACCCGGGCGGCCGGCTTCGGCTGCTACGCTCGGCGGATAACCTTGATGATGTCATTCTGGAAGTGCCGCCCGAGGAGGGACTGCTCCTGGCCTTTCGTCGCCGCGACAACTCGTACCACGGACATAAGCCCTTCGTCGGCGAGCGGCGTGTCATCCAGTTGAACTGGGTGACCAGCCGCTGGGTGCTGCACCGCGAACTGTTCCGGCACCACCTTTCCGCATGGGTCAAGCGGATCCTTCCTGCCCGGCCCGCCCCCCGCTCCCCGGCCCGGCGGGCCGCATGACCGGCCGGCACCGTTTCGGGGCGAACGCTGTGAAGCCATCCCCGCTGCGCGCCCGGCACTTTGAGCGCATCCTGATCGTCAAGCTCTCCGCCGTCGGCGATGTCATCCACACCGTCCCGGTCCTGGCCAAGCTCCGCGCCCGCTATCCATCAGCACGGATCGACTGGCTGCTGACCCCGGAAATTGCCGAACTGATCCGCCACCACCCGGCATTGTCGAACGTCCTGCTTTTCGAGCGGCAGAAGTATGGGCGGGTCGGGAGGAACTGGGACGCGACCCTGTCCCTGTTCCGGTTGGTTGCCACGCTGCGGCGGAACCGTTATGACCTGGTCCTCGATCTGCACGGGCAGTTCCGGACGGCGCTGCTGACCCTGGCCACTGGGGCGCCGGTGCGGGTCGGCTTCGACCGGCCGCGGCGCGAGTCGCAGCGGGACTACCTGCGGCGGGTGGGCCGGTCGGCGTGCTGGCATGGCTGGACAGGGGCGCGGGAAGGGGCCTGGCTGGCCTACACCCATCGCATCCCAATTCCTACCCTTGATGTCCACGCCGTGGACCGCTACCTATGGGTCGGCCAGCTGCTCGGCCTGGACGATGGACCGCCCGACTTCCGCATCCCGCTGCCGGCGCGGGCACAGGAACGGGTCGATCAACTGCTGGCGCAGCAGGGACTGACGGGGCGGCCGTTTGCGGTGTTGATGCCGGGGACGATCTGGGAAACCAAGCACTGGCGGGCCGAGGGGTTTGCCGAGGTCGGTCGGCGCTTACTGGAGGCAGGGCTGGGAGTCGTGTTGGCCGGCTCGCCGCGAGAACGTCAGCGCTGCCGGGCAGTGGCCGCGAGTTGTCCTGGGGCGCGGGACCTGTCGGGCCAGACCACGCTGACTGAGTTGGCCGCCTTGATCTGCCGGGCTGCGCTGGCGGTCACCAATGATTCCGGCCCGATGCATCTGACGGTGGCGCTGGGCCGGCCGGTCGTGAGTATCTTCGGCCCGACCGATCCGGTCTGGATAGGTCCCTACGGCCGGCCGCACGCCGTGGTCCAGGCCGCGGTTCCCTGCGCCCCGTGTTACTTGAAAAAACTGCGCTGCTGCCCGCATGAGCATGTGTGCATGCAGCAGGTCACCGCGGATGCCGTATTCGAGCGCGTGGAGCGTATCCTGGCCGAGGCCGGCACGCCACTGCCGCGACGGCCTTTGCCCGCCGCGCCGGCAAGTTCCCACTGCGGCATGGACAACCGGATGGATACAACCGTTGCAGGCCGCTCGCCTACACCGGCCGGCTGACGCCGGCCGCT
>DATLYH010000367.1:0-20703 GCA_035575035.1 Gemmataceae bacterium | reverse complement strand
TCTGGCGACCGGAGGCGGAGCGGGACGAGGCGGGCGCCGCGGCGGGGGCGGCGGGCGGACCGGGGCGGGAACCGATCGGGGCCGTGGCCGGCTTTCGACGCGCTCCGGCGACGAGGACGGCGGTTCCCGCGGAGATTCTCTCTCGCGTTTCTCCGCGGCGGCCTGGCGGCGGCGGTGGACTTCCTCCAGGAAGCGCTCCAGGTCGCTGACCGGCCGCGACGGCCGGCCCCCCTCCGGCCCGCCGCCCGGACCAGGGCGAGGAAGGTTATCCCGCTGCCGCTCCTCGAGGCCGCCGCGCAGCAGGCTGCCCAGGATCCACACCGCCATGGCGATCAAGGGCACCAGCCAGATTTCCCATCCCTGCATGGTTCACCCGTTCGAGTTAGCCCGCTCGCCGCGATCCGGGCCCGCCCCGACGCCGGCGATGGCGTTGCGCATCTGGGTATCGGCCTGGAGGTTTCGCAGGTTGTAGTAGTCCATCACGCCGAGCCGGCCCTCCCGGAAGGCCTGAGCGATGGCCAGCGGCACCTCGGCCTCGGCCAATACTACCTTGGCCCGGTTCTCCTCGACCAGGGCCCGCATCTCCTGTTCCCGGGCCACCGCCAAGGCCCGTCGCTTCTCGGCCTGGGCCTGGGCCACCTGCAAGTCGGCCTTGGCCTGGTTGGCTTGCAGGATGGCGCCGATGTTGTCGCCAACGTCGATCTCGGCCACGTCGATGGAGACAATCTCGAAGGCTGTCTGCGAGTCGAGCGAGTTCCGCAGCACCGCCTGCGAGATCAGGTTGGGGTTGGCCAGCACGTCGGTATGGTGCTCGGCCGAGCCAATCGCCTTGACGATCCCCTCGCCGACCCGGGCGATGATGGTCTCCTCGGTGGCGCCACCGACGAGCCGCTCCAGCTTGGTCCGCACCGTGACCCGAGCCCGGGCCTTGAGCTGAATGCCGTTCTTACAAACGCCGTCGAGCGTCGGCCGCCCCTTGGTCGGATCGGGGCAGTCGATCACCTTGGGATAAACACTGGTGCGGACGGCGTCGAGAATGTCGCGGCCGGCCAACTGGATGGCGGCGGCCCGCTGCCAGGGCAAATCGATGCCAGCCTTGTGGGCGGCAATCACCGCCAGGGCCACCCGCTCGACCGCTAGCCGCCCCGGATCGGTCCCGCCCCGATCGGAGCGCACCGCCGCCAGGTAGAGCGATTCCATCTCCTGGGTGGCGACCTTGACCCCGGCCTGCACCAGGGCGATCTTTTGCTTGACGATGGTGACGTAATCGACCTTGCACAGCTTCATCCGCACCATGTCCATGATGCCGATCTTGGCGCCGGTCAAGAGGCATTGAATCCACAGGTGCAGGAAGCTGAAGAAGATCACCAGGAAGATGACGACCACCAGCAGGGCGATCCCGCCGAGGATGAGCCAGATCCACTCTGGAAAATTGGTCGGGCCATTGGCAGCAAAGACAAGAGGGGACATGAGGGGCTCCATTTCCTTTTGCTCATTGGTCATTGGTCATTCGCATTTCGTTGGCGGAAAGCGCTCCTTGACCCAATGACGAATGACCAATGACCAATGACGACGGTTAAAATTCAGCCGTTTCCAGATCGCCGAGGTTGGGTTTGTCCACAGGGCGGACGATAACCTTGCCCGCCTGGACGTCGATGCAACGGACCCACTGGCCGGGTTCGACCATCATTCCCTCGGTGATCACATCAACGCGCCGGCCGTCGAAGTCCACCACGCCGGAGGGGCGCAGGGCCGACAGCGCCCGTCCCAGCCGGCCGCGCAGCTGCTCCAACTCCTGGTTAATGGGGGTCGAGGCCAGGGTTTCATCCTCCTCCGGGGCAGTCAGGAAGAAGCGCTTCCCCCAGCGGGTCTTCGGCCAGTAATGCAACAGCAGACTGCCGAGCGTCGGCAGCGCCACGAAGATGCCGATCAGGGTGATCGTGCCGACCGACACATCGTAGTAGAACGTCATGGCCACGCCGCCGGCAATGGCCGCCACCGCCAGGACGAAAAGTATCCCGCCCGACGGAATGAACAACTCCGCTGCCAGCAGCAGAAAGCCGGCCACGATCAGGACGTAAGCCAGTGCAAGGTTGCTTGGCTCCATATCAGTCTCATGATACCGGATGCCGCCCCGTTTCGATAGGAGGCTGCCGGCGAGCGGCCGGGCGTTAGTCGGTCAGTGAAGCGAGTGGTCGGCGTCAGCCGGCCGGTGCGGCGAGCAGTCGGCTGACGCCCAGCCGCTTGCCGGGGATTGAAGCCGCGCTTCATCACACTTCCTTGACCACGACCCGGTTGCCCTCAATCTCGATCACCTGGACGCGCGTGCCGGGTTGCACATAACTGCCTTCCGCGACCACGTCCACGAAGTCCTCGCCGAACTGGGCCTTGCCGGCCGGGCGCAGCGGAGTGGCAGCCACGCCGATCGCCCCGAGCAGGGCCGCCAGCTCCGGCTGGATCGCTTCGGGGGCCGCCTCCTCCACTTCAGCCTGCTCCGCTTCGGGTTTCAGGATCAGGCGGTTGACGTAGGGAATGTTCGGCAGATACCAGGCCAGCACCAACGCCGCCACCACCGCTCCGACGGCACTGGCGGCGAAGGTGGCGACATTCGTCCCGAAACTGATCCATTCCTCGGTGGTCTCCGGCTTCTTCTCCAGGGTAACCAGGGCCAGGCTGACCACCAAGAGCACCGCGCCGCTGAGACCGACCACGCCGAAACCCGGCAGCACAAAGATCTCCAGCCCCAGCAAGATCAGCCCGAGCACGAACAGCAGCACCGCTAGCATGGTGATCTGGCCGGCCAGCTGCGAGTGGGCCCAGAAGAAGAGCACGAAGCACAACGCCGCCACCACGCCGGGCAGACCGACCCCCGGCAGCTTCAGCTCCAGGATCAGGCAGGTGATCCCGAGCATGACCAGGAAGACCGACACGGTCGAGCTGCGCAGGAACGCTGCCAACTCGTCGAGCCAGTCGGGCCCGGCGACGCGGACCTGCTCCGGCGGCACGCCGTAGGCGGCGTACAGCTCGCGCAGGTCGCCGACAACATGGCGGGCGATCCCCAGTTTCTGGGCGTCGTCCTTCTCGTCATCGCTGGCACGCAGGGTCAGCAGGGTGCCCTCCTCGCCCCCCTTCTTGACGAGACGCTCCTGGCCCCACTTGCGCTCACCGCCTTTTTGTGCCTCCTGGATGTCGTGGTCAAGCTCTTCCTGGGTAATCAGTCGCCATTCCGGCCCGGTCCGACTCTTGACCGAGTAGATGGTGAGCCGGCGGTCCATCATGCCGCGGAACAGGACCGGCGGGTAGCCTTGCTGCTCGGCCAGCTCCTCGAGGGCCTGGATCTTCAGGGCCAGCTTCTTCGGCTCGATCTCTTCCAGCCGGCCGTTCCGCCTCTCGTAAACGACGCTGGAGAAGTCGCCGAAGACCGCCCCCTTGTGCATCACCATTTCGGTGCAGCCCAGGGCGAGGATGGCGGCGGTGTCGGGGGCCTGACGGGGGATGTAGGCCACCGTCATGACTGGCCGGTCGCGGTCGTCCTTGAGATCGCGCAGCCAGCGGGCCAGGTCATGGGCCACCTGGGTATCGCCGCCGCTGCATTCCAGCTGCAAGATCAGGAGGTTGGCTCCCTGGCCGATCGCCCGTCGGATGCGCCGCCGCAGCGTCTCTTCGAGGGCGCCGTTGACCGGGCCGCGGACCTCGATGCGCCAGGCGACGGGATTGCGGCCCTGGAGCGGGTCGCCGCGCAGGCTGCTGGGAGGCAGTTGGTATTTCTCGGCCACCTGCTGCCGGGTCTCCAGGAAGAACGGCTGGCACAGGCCGAACTCCCGGCACTGCCCAGCGGTGTAGAGGGTGCTGCGCGGTCCGACCCCCAGCACCGGGTTGGGATCGATCACCACGATGCCCCGCTCGCGCTCGGCTTTCTCCTCGCGGGCATCGATGTACCAGACGCTCTCATCCTTGAGCCGCTTGGCCTTCTTCACTTCCATGTTGGGGTCGAGCATCTTCCGCACCAGCGCCGGGCAACGGTTGCGGGCCTCGGTGACTTCCTCGTAGGCAACCCGCTCGGCGCGGGACAGGCGCTCGGCCGCTTCGGGGAGCACGTTGCCCAGCGCGGCCCGCTCGGACATGACAATTTCCTTGCACGCCAGCACCGGCAGCACCGTGTGGCGGCTGACCTCATTGTGGACGAAGGCGACGGTCAGGGCCTCGTGCAGACCGAGCAAGTGCTTGGCCAGATCAAGGCAGGGGCCGAAGTCGCGGGTGTCGCTGCGGCTGCCGTTGGGATTGAAATCGAGGATGATCTTGGGGACACGCCGCTGGGCGACCGGGCGAGCTTGCTCGGCCGCCTGGAAGCGCTGGACGAAGCGGGTCGTCTCCTCCTTGACGCGGTTGGCCACGTCGCTGGTGATGGGGTTGGGGACGGTGACGAACAGCCCGTCGCTGACCTCCTGGGCCCCGGCGGCCGGCGTCAACACCGCCGTCAGCAGCCCCGCCAAGAGGGCGAGTCGCCGGCTTGCAGCGGCCGGGCAGTTTCGCGGTGTGGACCAGAACATGGGATGCACCTCACCGGCTGGAGTCGGTTCACGATCACGCGCCCCACACGGGGGCGGGAGGGATTGCGGCCTGTCTCGCGGTCGCCGGCCCGTTTGGTCCGACAAGAAGGGTGCCACCATCCGAAAACCGCCAGGGAGCACGGAACGGAAAACCTCCCTCTGAAATTATAAAGGGAAGCGCGAAAGGGAGTCAAAACCTTTGGGCGGCATGGGCCGCCGTATATGGATTTCTTCGTTCCTGCGCGGCCGGGATTTGCCCCCGGAAGCGTGGCTGGAGCGGAGCCGACGCGGAGGGGTGGCCGGGGCGGAGCGGCGCGACACCCCGGCAGGGATGGACCGGGACGCCCATGACTCCGCCCTGGCCACCCAAGGCTGATTCCTGCGGCGCGCGAAAAGGTCCGCCATGGTCGGTGGACGGGACCGATTTTGTACCCCATACTTCCAGTAGAAGAAACTTCCCGGGCCGCCTCCTCGGGGGTAGCTGCCCACCCTGCCCCGTCTGTCTCCCTCAGGAGCGTTGTGGTGAATCTGGCACTGGCCCTACTGCTCGGCACCGCGGCCTCACCCGCGCCGTTGGACAACCTCGATTTCAAGACCGGCACCCTCGCCGGCTGGGAAGGGGAAGGGTTTTACCTTACCACGGGAACCGGCAAAGGGCCGAGCCTTCGCTTCGGCGTTTCCAGCAGCGACTGCGGCGAGAAGGGACGCACCGGCCTGCTGCACCTGACGTTCACGGTGCCCGAGGACGCCGGCGTCATCCGCTTCCAGGCCCACGCCGTCTGCGGCAAGAACCAAGAGCCGGACCACCAGCTCGATGTGCTGCTGATGGCACCGGGCCGGCGGGTCATCCCCAAGCAGCTGCGCACCCGGGACGGCTGGAAGCCGGTTGCACGGCTCCTCCCCTCGCAGAATGGCCGGCCGCGCGAGTACATCTGGCCGGTCGCCGCCTACGCCGGCCAAACCCTGCGGATCATCCTGGTGGATCAGGACCGGCGGCCGAACTGCCACATCTTCGCCAGCGGCTTCCGCATCGTTGGTGCCGAGGAGTTCGACGGCCAGGAGTTCGCCGACACCATGCTCCGGCTCGTCCGGGAGCACCGCCTGCCGCCGGTTGCCCGCTTCGAGAGCAAGCACTTCATCGCCCTGAGCAATGCCGACGACAAGTTCACCGAGCTGCGGCTGAACAACTGCGAGTTGATCTACGACCTGTTCTTCGACTACTTCCGCCGTCAGGGCTTCCACCTCCGCGAGCCGCGGTCGAAGTTGATGGTCGCCATCTTCGACTCGCAGTACGGCTTCGAGGCCTATCTGGGGCAACGGATGCCGACGACAGTGACCGGCATCTATCATCTCGGCAGCAATCGGCTGGTGGTCTACGACTACGGCCAGAACACCGCCTTCGTGGCCCGGCAGCGGCACACCGAGGAGCTAGCCCGGCGGATCGGCAACGACCTGGAACGCCGCCGCCAGATCCAGACCGCCAACCGCCAGGCCCAGGAGATCCGTACCGAGGCGAACATCGCCACGGTGATGCACGAAGTGGCCCACCAGCTGTCGTTCAACTCGGGGCTGCTCAACCGCGAGGGGGACGTGCCGTTCTGGCTGGCAGAGGGGCTGGCCTGTTACTGCGAGCCGACGCAGAACAATTCCTGGCAGGGCATCGGCGAGATGAATCCTGAGCGGCTTGGCCCGCTGGTCGAGCCGGCGCGCGGCCAGGGTCGCTTCATCTCGCTGCACGACCTGATCACGCGCGACGACTGGCCAAAGGAGCGGCCCAACCAGCCGTCGCCGCTTCTGGTTTACGCCCAGAGTTGGGCCCTGTTCCACTGGTTGATGAAGGAGCGGCCCGACCAACTCCGCTACTACCTGGCCCTGATCCACAACCGCCAGACCCCCGACCGCCGCCTGGCCGACTTCACCCAGGCCTTCGGCGGCGACCTGGCCCGGCTGGAGCTGCGCTACACCCAGTACATGAAGGAGTTGGTCGAACGCTACCGTCCGCCGCGCCGCTAAGCCGGTGGTCGGCTCCTTCCGCCAGGTAAACCCGCCACGGACCGAAGGCGATCCGCCGCACCGGCAGGTGAAAGCACAACTTTCGCACAGACCGTCGGCAGTACATTTACTACTATGACGAAGGCCAAGGGCCCGATCATCAACCAAATACCCGCGGCGTTTTCGCCCGGCGGGCGGTCCGCAAGCGGAAGGAGTCCCGGCTGTGAAGGCGCTGGTCAAGAGCAGGGCGGAACCGGGGCTGTGGCTGGAAGATGTGCCGCGGCCGGAAATCGGCATCAATGATGTGCTGATCAAGGTCGAACGCACCGGCATCTGCGGCACCGACCTGCACATCTATCAGTGGGACGAGTGGGCGCGGAAGACCATCCCCGTGCCGCTGGTCATCGGCCACGAGTTCGTCGGCGAGATTGTGGCGGTCGGCGCCAATGTGACCGACTTCCACCCCGGCGAGGTGGTCAGTGGCGAGGGGCACGTGGTCTGCGGCCGCTGCCGCAACTGCCTGGCCGGCCGGCGCCACCTCTGCAAGGACACCAAAGGGGTCGGCATCAACCGCCCCGGCGCCTTCGCCGAGTACCTGGCCCTGCCGATGACCAACGTCTGGCACCATGACCCGGCCATCGACCGCGACGTGGCCGCCATCTTCGATCCGTTCGGCAACGCCGTGCACACGGCGCTGTCGTTCCCGGTTTTGGGGGAGGACGTGCTGATCACCGGGGCGGGGCCGATCGGCATCATGGCGGCCGCGGTGGTCAAGCATGCCGGGGCCCGCTTCGTGGTCATCACCGATGTCAACCCCTACCGCCTGGAGCTGGCCCGGAAGATGGGCGTGACCGTCGCCCTCGATGCGCGGACCGGCAGCCTGGCCGAGGTGCAGAAGCAGCTCGGCATGAAGGAGGGTTTCGACGTGGGCCTGGAGATGTCGGGAAGCCCGGCCGCCTTCCGCGACATGCTGGCCAACATGTGCCACGGCGGCCGGATCGCCATGCTCGGCATCCCCGAAAAGGAGATGGCCATCGACTGGAGCCTGGTCATCTTTAACATGCTGACCATCAAGGGGATCTACGGCCGGGAGATGTACGAGACCTGGTACAAGATGACGGTGATGTTGCAGAGCGGCCTGGACATCCGCCCGGTGATCACCCACCGCTACCCCTACACGGAATACCAGGAGGCCTTCCGACAGATGATGACCGGCAACACGGGCAAGGTGATCCTCGACTGGTCGGCCGCCGGATGAACACAGGGAACAGGAAGCCAGACCGCTCCAGGAGTTTGCTTTGCCCATGTTTCCTGAATGCGTTCCTGGACGTGGGGCGAAACGTTTATAATGAATGACCCCGCGGGGCAGAAACTCGGCTTGAACAAAGGGGCTGACCATGTCGCAGCAGGAGGATCTTACCCGAAGGCTGGGCGAGTCGCTGGAGGAGGCCATCCGGTCGTTGGGGCAAGTTGCCGAGAGGTTATCCGGCGTCGAGCCGAATGACGCCCGTCTGGAGGAGCAGCTAGGCAGCGCTCTGGACGAGTTCCGGAATATGAGAGCCGAGCGAGCCCGGTCGCGCGAGCAACTGGCGAGGCTTCAAGCCGACCTGGATGAGGTGAGAAGGCAATGTGAGGAACTGGCGGTTCTCGTTGCGGAGCTGCGGAAGGAAAAAACCAGCCTGGAGTGGGAACGCGACCAATACGTGCGGTCGCTCCAGGCCCTCCTCCCCAAGCCCCCCCCGATGACGATTACGGAAGAAGAACTGCTCGAACTGGAGGGACGCGGCGTGACCTTCGACCAGATCCTCAAGGACATCGAGGACCTCACGAAAGGCGCCTGAAGATGGCTCCATCGTCGGGGGGTGCTTACCGAGTGGTTTATTCCGAGGCAGTCCGCGAACGCTTACGACAGTTGGGGGAAAAGGCCCGACAGGCAGGATTGATCGAAAGGTACGCCGAGGCCTTGCGGGTCATTGAAGAGCGGCTGGCGAACCGACCCTTGGAATGGGGCGACCCGCTTTACTCCTTCCCCCAGCTCAAGCTGCTGATTTGCCGTGGGCTGTACTGGGTGTTTGCGGTGGAATACGCAGTGCATGAGGGGCAACGAGTGGTGTTTCTCCGCGAATACCGCCTGCTCCCCAGAAACCCTCTGGAACCTTAGCGCGATCGCGTCGAAGCCGTCGCGCTCTCGCGGAGCCGTACTACTTCTGTGACAGCCACCCTTTCACCAACAAGGGCCTGGACCCGGACGAACGGAGCTTCCCGCCCCTGGGCCGGCGCAAGCGGCTGACGCTGGTTCCCGGCAAGGTCATCAGGCCGATCGTGTGAGCCGGCCGCGCGAAAAGGAGGAGGCACGTATGGTCACCATCAGCCTGTTTCTCTTCGGCAAGCCGGGGCAGGAGCTGAACGAGGGTGGCGAGGTCACGCCGGACGAGCTGCGGGCGTTGGGCAAGGACCTGCGGGCCCGGCTGGAGGAGACCGCCGACCTGCTGGAAAAACTCACGGCCGCGGGCTGGGAGGCCCAGATGGGGCTGTACGACGTGATGCTGTCGCACCCCTATCTGCGGACGGCCAGCGAGGCCGAGGCCAAGCTGCTCGACCTGGGTATCGACCCCGAGAAGGTCTGCCTAGACGAATGGCCCGACGAGGATGAGGAAGAAGGCGAGAGGGACGACTGACCGCCGAGGCCGGAAGCCGGCCATGCCCGCAAAGGCCGGCCGCCGGGGGTAGTTTGCTTCCTCTGGGGGGCGAAGTTAGAATAGGTCGGAGGTGCGATAAACCTTTCCGAAGCGGGAGCAGCCCGGGCGCGCTCCCCTGGCGGCCCAGGCATTGAAACTCAGGAGCGAATCATGAGTTACGAGTTTGAATATCCCCTGGCGGCCCATGCCGTGGCGAGCGAGCGGGCTCTGTTCATCCGCCGGACCTACAGCCACCTGGCCGGCGCCATCCTGGCGTTCATGGCCCTGGAAACCGTCCTGCTCAACTTGCCCGGCATCGAACAGCTCGTCGCGATGATGATCGGCAGCGGGGTTTCCTGGCTGGTCGTCCTCGGCCTGTTCATGGTGGTCGGCTGGATCGCCCAGACATGGGCCCAGTCCAACACCTCGCGCGGCATGCAGTACCTGGGGCTGGCACTGTACGTGGTGGCCGAGGCCATCATCTTCCTGCCCTTGCTGTACATTGCCGCGTACTTCACCGACGCGAGCGTCATCCCGACGGCGGGCATCCTGACCCTGGCGGTCTTCGGCGGGCTGACCCTGGCGGTGTTCGTGACCGGCAAGGACTTCTCCTACCTGGGCCCCATCCTGTCGGTCGGCACGCTGCTGGCTCTGGGATTCATCGTGGCCAGCCTGCTCATCGGCTTCAGCCTGGGGACGTTGTTCGCCTTTGTGATGGTGGCCCTGATCAGCGGCTACATCCTGTATTACACCTCGAACGTCCTGTACCATTTCCATACCGACCAGCATGTGGCGGCGGCCCTGGCCCTGTTCGCCTGTGTGGCGACGCTGTTCTGGTATGTTCTGCGGATCGTCATGGCCAGCCGTGATTAGGGGGGCGCTTTTGCCGCTTGCGGCTTAGCGTCCTTCGCGGGGAGGGGCGCCAGGCCGCCCGCGGCAGCCCGGCCGCGCCCACCGCAGGCTCATCGGCTCAAGCGTTTGATTTCGCTTGTCGCCCGGGGGAGGACGTTGGTAAGCTAACAGAACTCCCGACCCCGCTCGGGTGAGGATTGAGGCACCGGACGAGTCAGCGGCAGGCTCACGGACAATCCTTCGTGAGCCTCTTTTTGTTGAGCGCGACGATGGGTCTGCAACCCCCTCGGCGAGCGGAAACGGCCGACGCCGGCCCCTTGCTACAGGTTTACTTGTTGGGCCTGGTGGAGTTCGAAGCTGCGCTGGCCCTCCAACGGCTGTTGGTCTACCACGTTGCCGGCGACCGTGACCGCGCCGCCCTGGTCCTGTGCGAGCATCCTCCCCTGATCACCGTTGGTCGGCAGGGGAGCCGGGGCCACATCCTCTGTGACGCCGACGAGCTGAAAGCCCGCCGCTGGTCAGTGCGCTGGGTCAACCGCGGCGGCGGCTGTCTGCTGCACCTGCCCGGCCAGCTGGCCGTCTACCCCATCCTGGCGCTGGACCGGCTGGGGCTGGGGTTGCGCGCCTATCTCGACCGGCTGGAGGCGGTGCTGGCCGACGTGCTTGCCGATTTCCAGATCCCATGTCAGACGCGCCCGGGGCAGGCCGGGCTCTGGGTCGGCTCACGGCCGATCGCCACCATCGGCGTAGCGGTGCGCGACTGGGTGACTTACTTCGGGGCGGCGCTCAACGTCAACCCGGACCTGGGGCCGTTCCGGCTGGTCCGTTGCGGCGGGCCGGAGGATGGGCCGATGACCTCACTGGAGCGCGAGCGTCGCGGCCCGCTGCGGCCGTCGCTGGTTCGGGAGCGGCTCCTCGAGCACTTCGCCGCCCGCTTCGGCTTTGATCGCACAGCACTCTTCTTCGGCCACCCCGCACTCGGCCGGATGACCCCCTCCGACGCCGTGACCGCCGGCCGCTGAGGACAGACCTTGCCCGTCGCGGACGCTCCGGGCTCGGACAATACCCGTCGCGGACGCTCCGGGCTCGGACAATACCCGTCGCTAACGCTCCGGGCTCGGATAATCCCGTCGCGGACGCTCCGGGCTCGGAAAGCGCGCGGAGAGCGCCTGCCCACTGATGAAACGTGACCTATATTTCTGAGGGTGCCCAAGCCCGTCCGGCGGGCCGGGCAAACCCTTGGAACCGAGGCGGCAGAAGGTGGAGCAGCCCGGAGCTTGGTCCTGGAGGTATTGGCCCTCCGGTCGATCTTCTCGCTGCCTCGCACCCATCGCACCACGTGACGGCTCGGCGAATGAGAGGCGGCCGGCGAATTGATCCCCTTCGGCAGCGGCCGCCGCGCTCGTGCCGCCGACGAAGATAGAACCTTCTGGTACAGCGGGAACATCCTACCATGGCGATGGTCTGTCCTCGGTGCAACAACTCCTTCGACCAGCGCATCCAGTGCCCCACGTGCGGGGTACGGCTGATCTACCGCCACACTTCGGGGACGGGGCGCGCGCCTGACGAAAACGGACGCTGGCAGCAGACCCCCTGGAGCCGCATCCTGGTCGGTCTGCTGCTGGCTCAGGGGCTTTACTACGGGCTGCGGCACCTCTGCACCGCCGGCTTGCTCGTGACCGGGGACCCATCGGCCCCCAACGTCTGGACTACGCTGTACGGCCTGCTCTTCCTCCAGGGGCTACAGGCGCTGGGGCTACTGGTCGGCGGAGCACTGGCCGGGGCAGGCAAGCGGCAAGGGATCATCTATGGCGCCATCGTCGGCATCTGGAACGGGGTGATCTCGGTCCTGGTCATGCCGGACCGGTCGAACACCCTGACGGCGGTGACCATCTACGGCCAGCCGATCTTGCAGATGGCGTTCGGGGCGGTTGGCGGGTTGGTCGGCATGTTGATCTGGAGGCCGCTCCCCCGGCTGAGCATCCCGGGGATCCCGCGGCCCTCGGTGCCGCTACCGGCGTTGCCGCGCGGTCCCTCGGTTTTCTCCGGGCCAATCGCCTGGGGGCGTGTCCTGGCCGGCGTGGCGGTGGCGGTCGGCGGGAGCATCTGGGCCAATGTCATCCTGGAGATGGTCCTGGAGGCCAGCGAGGGCAAGCTGACCATCAGCAGCCACCTGCAAGCCCAGCTGGTGACCTGGGAGATCACCACGCTGGCCATACTGGTCGGCAGTGCCTTGGCGGGGGCGACCAAGGCCAACGGGCTGAAGCAGGGGCTGTGCGTCGGCCTGGGCGCGACCGTGGTGATGATCGGTATCCGCCTCAACAACGGCGCCGCCTCGGTCGATACCCTGGTCTACACGGCTGCCACCACCCTGGCCGTCTCGTTGCTGGGCGGCTGGTTCGGCGGTTCGCTCTTCCCCCCGGTCGTCCACCGCCAGCGGCTGGCAACCATCTAAAACAGGGGTCAGGGGTCAGAGGGAGCAGGGGCCAGTCGCCGACGTGCCATCCTGAGATGGTTTCACACGTCCTTCCTGGTAGAATGATCACAGCTTGATCCAGACTGATCTAAGGTCTGATCCCGCACAATTGACCCCTGACCCCTAACAAATCATGTCTCTCCCCGTCCGCCACCTGCCGGTCCTGCAAAACTGGGACTGCCACGTGTGCGGCAACTGCTGCAAAGAATACCAGGTCACGATCACCGACGAGGAGCGGCAGCGGATCGAGGCGCAAGGTTGGCAGGCGCAGCCGGAGTTCGCCGACCTGCCCCTGTTCAGCCGGCGCGGCCCGTGGTGGGCGCGGCGGTGGCAGCTCCGCCGGCGCGCCGACGGCAGTTGCATCTTCCTCAGCGACCAGGGGCGCTGCCGCATCCATGAGCGCTTCGGCGCCGCGGCCAAGCCGCTGCCGTGCCGGCTCTTCCCCTTTATCCTGGTGCCCGCGGGCAATCATTGGCGCGTCGGCTTGCGCTTCGCCTGCCCCTCAGCCGCGGCCAGCAAGGGCCGGCCGCTCACCGCCCATGATAAGGACCTGGCCGAGTTCGCGGACCAACTCGCCCGCCGCGAGGGGTTGCCCGGCAATCCCAGCACCGCCGACCTGCCGCCGCCCCCACTCCAGGGCCGGCAGCGCGTCGAGTGGTCCGACCTGATGCGCTTTGTGCAGGCCCTGCTGGCGCTGGTCCGCAACCCGGCCGACCGCGTCGAGCGCCGCCTGCGGAAATGTCTCGCTCTGGCCAGCCTCTGCCGGCAGGCCCGCTTCGATGTGGTCAAGGGGGGCCAGCTGACCGAGTTCCTCGGCCTGATCAGCGCCAGCCTGGAAGGCGAGGTGCCGGCCGACCCGGCCGCGATGCCGCCGCCGAGCTGGATGGGGCGGGTGCTGTTCCGTCAAATCCTGGCCCTGTTCGCCCGCAAGGACCAGGGCCCGCACCGCGGCCTGGCGGCCCAGGGACGATGGACCTTGCTGGGAGCGGCCTGGCGGTTTGCCCGCGGTCGGGGGACCGTGCCGCGCCTCAACGCCTTCCTGCCGGAGACAACCTTCGAGCAGGTCGAAGCGACGCCGACGCCCCGGTCCGAGGAAGCCGAGCAGGTGCTGGAGCGCTATTACAGCGTCAAGGTGGCTTCGCTCCAGTTCGCCGGCGCGACCAACTTCGGCATCGCCTTCTGGGACGGGTTGGAGATGCTGGCGGCAACCTATCCGGCGATCGCCTGGCTGACCCGGGCTCTGGCCCAGCCCGGCATCGAGGGACTGCTGCACGCCATCAGTTTGGTGGATGATCACTTCGGTTTCAACCGCATCCTGGGGACGCCGCGGCAGAAGCTGGCCTTCCGCATCCTGGCCCGCACCGGCGAATTGAGCCGGCTTATCGCCTGGTACGGCCGGTGATTCGGCGTCACCGCCCCGACCCGCGGTAGTCGATAAGATGGGAACGATGTTCCCGAGGAGGCCGGACCATGAAAGGGATCAACTTTATCCTGATTTTCGGATTGCTTATGCCAGCGCCCAGGCCCGGCCGTGCCATCCGGGGTGGCCGGGGCGGAACGCAGCGACCCCCCGGCCACACTCTCCAGGACTTCAACAGCGCAGCCGGATCTCGGATCCTTGCCTTCTGATCCCCTATCATGCATCGGCCGGCTGGTAGCGGATTTTGCTCAGCTCCGGGGTTTCCAGACGGCGGCCGCCGGCGTGGCGCGAGTCCATCAGGAAGGCGAGCATGCCGGTCGTCAGCAGGGTCCGTTCCACCGGATAGCTCGGCTTGCCGGTCAGGAACATTTTCTCAATGTGGTTGCACAGGAAACTGAAATGGTCGCGCTGCGGCTTGGGCAGGTAGCACCAGGTTCCGGCCGGCCGACCGCCCGCCGGCTTGACCGCGGCGGCGAACTCGGCCACATGCCGCGCCGAGATATAGCCGGCCCCGCGCAGGCCGTCGGCGTACTCGATCAGGAAGACCGTGGCGTCGCGGTCGGCCTCCTCCAGCTGGCCATGCTTCACCGGCACGGCGGCCAGGGCCACATCCAGTAATTCCCGGCTCCACAACCCCTGCCGGGCTGCCTGCCACGCCGCCTCCCCTTGCAAGCACTGCACGGCGCGGACGCCGGTCTCGCCCCCCTGCCGACGTTCCGCGAAGGCCTGCAACGCCTCCAGCGTGTGGAAGCCATACGACTCGATCCCGCCATAGCCGACCCCCAGCGCCCCTTCCAGCCGGGTGCCGGCCCGTAGCTCCAGCGGCGGCCGGCGCCAGGCAACCGGCACACTGGAGCCGGCCATCATCGGAAAGCCAAGCTCCCGGCTCTGGTCGTACATCCACTTCGCATCTTCCCAGGAGTACGAGAAGTGCTTGTCGTTGTAGACCGGCACGCTCTTGCCGGTGGCCCGGAAGACCTTGACGATCTCCTCAAACAGCCGCCGCCGCGGATAGAGCTTCTGCCCCTTCTCGTTGATTGGATAGTCGCCGTGCTCGCCGATCAGGAGCACGCCGTCCACGGCCAGGTCCCGGCCGCCCAGGGTCAGGGTTTCGCCGGGCGTCTTGAACAGCGGCACCTTGTAGCGGGCCGCCATCCCCCGGCCGATATCGGTGTCGGGGAATTGCTCGATGTACAGGCTGACCACCCGACAGTGGGGCTGATGGATGCGGCCGACAATCGCGTAGCCCTCGATGAACTTGGTGATGATGTCGTCGGCATGCGAGTACTTCCAGTAGGCGGTGGTGATGGCGGCGATCCGCTTCGGCGGTCCCTGACGGGGGATGCCGTTGGTCGGCAGGACAACCTTCGGCTCCGGCATGCGCTGGCTTTCCAGGAACGGATCATCCGCGCTTGGCCCCTTCGCCTGTTCCCTCGCGGAGGAAAGGGAAGGGGCTGCCCCTGCCGCGAGGAGTGCCGGGGCCGCAGCGGCCAGGAACTGCCGGCGGCTCGGCCGCCGGGATAGGGATGATCGGGAAAAATCCATCGCGGCGTTTGTCCTTCGCATGGGAGCCTCCGGGTAAGAGGTGGCGTGGAAGGTTGGCGGGTGCAACGATTCGTTCAGCGGAGGATAGGGCTTGGGGGACCGTCTGTCAACTACCGGAAGAGCGTCAACTGTCCGAGCCCGGAGCGTGAGCGACGGGTGACGTTCTTCCGAGCCCGGAGCGTGAGCGACGGGGAACGCCGAACCCGGCGCCAGCGCTCTTCCGAGCCCGGAGCGTGAGCGACGGGGAACGCCGAACCCGGCGCCAGCGCTCCGGGCTCGGGAGGTAGGCGCTTCCCGTGTTGAGCAAGCCGCCTTGTGCCCCAGGGGGCGATTTGCTACAACAGCCTGCCCCCTGAGAAGCCGCAGCCCGTCCGCCTGTAAGCCCCCTGGACCGCCCCGCGCTCATGAAGAACTTCCTGCGCGTTCTCCGATACTCGTGGCCCTACCGGCGCCGGCTGGCGCTGTCGGTCGTCTGCGCCCTTCTGGCGGCCGCCCTGTGGGGCCTGAACTTCACCGCCATCTACCCGGTCTTGAAGGTTCTCGGCAACCAGCAGCCGCTCCAGGAGTGGGTGGACGAGCGCATCACCGAAACGCAGAAACTCATCGACGCCTGGCAGACCCAGGCGGAGAAGATGGCCCGGCAGGCGAAGCGGCTGAGCGAGGAGCCTCCCAGCCATCGCCGCGACGAGCAGCAGCGCGAGCTAACCGGCGCACTGGCTCGGCTCGACAGCAAGCTCCAGGCGGCCCGGACCGAACTGTACCGCTACCAGCTGGCGCGAACGTATATCTACCGCTTCCTGCCCACCGACTGCTTCCGGACGCTGGCTTGCCTGACCGGCTTGGTTGTGCTCGGAGTGGCGATCAAGGGGATCTTCGAGTTCGGCCAGGAAGCGCTGGTCGGCGGCGTGGTCAACCGGTCGCTGTTCGACCTGCGCAACCGTCTCTTCCGAAATGTCATCCGTCTGGATGTGGAGAGTTTCGGCGAGCCGGGCACCCCCGAGCTAATGGCCCGCTTCACCAGCGACATGGACCAACTCGGCGGCGGGCTGAAGACGCTGTACGGCAAGCTGGTGGCCGAGCCGCTGCGGGCCTTGAGCTGCGTCCTGATCGCCTGCTGGGTCAGCTGGCGCCTGACGTTGCTGTTTTTGGTGGTGGTGCCGGTGGCCCTGTTCATCCTGACCAAGGTCGGCCGGACCATGAAGCGGGCGACGCGGCGGCTACTGGAACGGACCACGAACATCTACAAAATCCTGCAAGAGACCTTCCAGGGCATCCGGGTGGTCAAGGCCTTCACCCGCGAGCCCTACGAACGCTGCCGGTTCCGCGGCGCCACCCGCGACTACTACCACAAGGCGATGCAGGTAGTGCGGCTCGATGCGTTGAGCGGGCCGGTGGTCGAGCTGCTCGGGATGGTGGCGGTGGCCGGCGCCCTGCTGGTCGGGGCCTATGTGGTGCTGGAGCGGCGAACGCACCTGCTGGGAGTGCGGATCGCCTTGCAGCCGCTGGAGCCGGAGTCGTTGTTGCAGCTGTATGTCCTTTTGGCGGCCATTGCCGACCCGGTGCGCAAACTCTCGACGGTCTACACGCGCATCCAGGCCGGTTGCGCCGCAGCGGACCGGGTCTTCGCCTTCGCCGACCGTCGGCCGCGGGTGACCGGCAACAGCGGCGGTCCCCGGCTGCCACGGCACCGCTCAACCATCGAGTTCCGCAACGTCTGCTTCTCCTATGAGCCGGGCCGGCCGGTCCTGGCCAATATCGACCTGACGATTCACTTCGGCGAGACGGTCGCCCTGGTGGGCAAGAACGGTTGCGGCAAGACGACGCTGGCCAGCCTCTTGCCGCGCTTCTACGACCCGGATCACGGTTCGGTCCTGATCGACGGCTTCGATCTCCGCCGGGTGAACCTGCGGAGCCTGCGGCGGCAGGTCGGCCTGGTGACGCAGGAGACGGTCCTGTTCGATGACACGGTCTACAACAACATCGCCTACGGCCGGCGGCACGCCCGGGCCGAGGATGTTGAACGGGCCGCCCGCCGGGCCTTCGCCCATGACTTCATCATCCGCCTTCCCGCCGGCTACCGGACACGGGTCGGCGAGGCGGGGGCCAAACTGTCCGGCGGGCAGAAGCAGCGGCTGGCGTTGGCCCGGGCGGTGCTGCGCGATCCGAGCATCCTCATCCTGGACGAGTTCACCAGCCAGTACGACGCCGAGAGCGAGGCACTGATCCACCGGGCGCTGAAGGAGTTTGCCCGCGGCCGCACCGTGTTGCTGATCACGCACCGGCTGCACACGCTGGAGATGGCCGACCGCATCGTGGTGCTGGACGGCGGCCGGATCGCGGCAGTCGGCACCCACGCCGAGCTGCTGGCTAGCTGCCCCGCCTATCAGCGGCTGCACGAGGCCCAGTTCCAGCGACTGTCGGCCTGACAGGGTGACACGGGCACAAGGAGACAGGAGGAGACTGGAGTGATATCGTGAGCGCGCCAGCGGAACACGCCCCGACCCTTGCAGGCTCGACCTTTGCAGGCCCCAGGCCGGGCTGGTCGATTCATCGTCTGGTTGCCTGGTCACCTGGTCACCTGGTCACCCTGTCACTCTTCTGCGGGTTCCTCTTCTTCCATCGGCTGGCTGACCGCGACCTGTGGAACAGCCACGAGGCCCGCGCCGCCCAGGATGCGCAAACGATCCTGGACGACGGCTGCTGGGGCCTGCCCCGGCTCTTCGACGGCCGGCCCGAGTTGCAAAAGCCGCCGCTGTACTACTGGCTGGTGGCGGGGGCCGCCTGCTGCCGCGGCGGGGTGGTCGATGCCTGGGCGGTGCGTCTGCCGGCAGCCGTCGCGGCGCTCGGCTGTGTGTTGTTGGTCTATAGCCTGCTCCGGCGGCGCGGCCGGCCGATCGCGGGGCTGACCGCCGCCCTGGTCCTGGCCACCGCCATGCACTTTACCTGGCTGGCGCGCGTCGGTCGGATTGACATGCCGCTGACACTGGCCGTATCGGTGGCGCTCCTCGGGGGCCTTTGGCTAAACAACGGCTCGTTCGGATGGACCTTGCTTGCCTACCTCGCCATCGCCGCCGGTCTGCTCCTGAAGGGGCCGATTGCAGTCGTGCTGCCGGCCGCCGTCGCCGCGGTCCACTTGCTGACGGAGTGCCTGCTCCGTGGACGGGGGAAGGCCGACGGCACCGGCCGCCCGGTCACCTGGTCATCGCTGTGGTGGGGCGTGCCGTTGGTGCTGGGCCTGACGGTGCCGTGGTATGTGTGGGCCAATGTGCAGACCGCGGGCGAGTTTTGGCGCGTCTTCTTCTGGCACCACAACATTGAGCGCGGCCTGGGCGGGTCGGAGCGGCTGCGGGCGCATCCGTGGTGGTTCTACGGGCCGCAACTCCTGCTCGACTGGCTGCCGTGGAGCCCCTTCTTGCTGGTCGCCGGTTGGTGGTTGGTGAGGCGCGGGTGGTGGCGGGCGGATGCGGAGGCTCGTTTCGGCCTGGTCTGGTTGGTGACGATGGCGGCGGTGCTCTCGTGCTTCCGCTTCAAGCGGGCCGATTACCTGCTGCCGGCTTACCCCGGTGCGGCGTTGTTTCTGGGATGTGTTATGGAGCATTGGCTCCGCGAGACAAGGCGGCCCCGTTGTCTGGCGGCCGGCTTTGCCCTGGTCGTGGGGATGACGACGGCGAGCTGGTTGGTCTACGTGGATTGGAACCTGCCGCGGTGGGAGCCATGCCGCGAGTATCGCCGCTTTGCGGCGGAGATCCGCCGTCGGGCCCCCGCGCCGGAGCGGATTCTCTTCTTCCGGACCGAGGCGCACGCGTTGGCGTTCCATGTCGGCCGGCCGCTGGATGTGCTGGTGTGGTGGGATGACCTGGATGCCTGGGCGGCCCGACCGGGAGTGCATTACGTGGTCATGCCGCCGACCAGCGCCGGCGAGCGCCAGCGCTGGCTTCGGTCGGCCCGGTTGGAAGAGGTGTTGAGCAACAGCGACCTGGTTGCCGGGGGACACGAGAAGCCGCTCGTCCTGCTCCGCACCTGCCCGTTGCCGGGCGAGTAAGTGTCTGCGTGCGGCTAGACGGGGGCTGCCGCCCGCCAGCCTCGCCGCGGCCGCTGCCGAAAGGGTTGCTGCGAGGGCAGCACCTTCCAGGCGTAGGTCATCTTGTCCGCGCTGCTCTTGATCGTTCCCGAAGTCCGCTTCTGCTTTACCACTGCCAGGTATACTTTCAGCGCCACGTCCTTCGGCAGGGTGTCGTCGGCGAGGAGGAGTTTGGAAGTGGCGTCCTCGACCAGCAGGATCCCGTCCTCGCCCCACAACCGACCCATCACCTGGATAATCATGCTCTCTCCCGGAAAGTTGGGGTCCCCCAAGATGAGGTGAGTGAACCATCCTCTTCCGAAGCTGTTCCCGGTCGTGGCACCGGCTGGGGGCTTGGCCGGGTCATCCTCCCCGTTCCGCCGCCGGCCGGGCACTCCACCCCGGCCGGCGGGACCAGTCATCAGCCGGTCTTGCGGACCGGTGCCTCTTCTCTTATCGCGACGGAGTCGCCCATGCCGGCGTCGTCGGGGTGCCAGAGCGTCTGGCGCAGGCGGGCTCGCTCCTCGAGCACCGCCACCTTCTCGGGCGTGCCCGGCAGGGCCTTGGTCGGGGTCGTGGGCAAAGGGGCGCGGCCATTGAAGTCATCCACGCCGCGCCGGGCGAACTTGCTGGTGGAAGGGTACAGCTCGCGGACGCCGGGCGTGTAGTAGCACGCCCAGCACAGGCCGCGCGGACGGTTGGAACGGGTACGCTTGCAGTGGCGACACAACATGGCAAATTCCCTCTGCATGGTGAGGAATCGGAAGCGCTTCGTGCCTCTTCCCTCCGGTGACGTTGTCCGGCCCCGGCCGTTGTTCAGGCGGCGGCAGTCTCGTCGGTGCTCGTGGGAGCGGCGTCGGCGGCGCCGTGGCGCTGGGCCAGGGTGCGGTTGACCTCGGCCAGCAGCAGCCGGCGCATCTCGTCGCGCGGTGTGTCGTCGAACCAGTTGAGGAACCAGCGGCAGGCGGCCGGCTCCCCCATCTTCTGGTCCACTTCGAAGCAGATGCGGGCGAAGAACTCCTCGGCCTCGGCCACCGTCTTCAGCCCCTCGCCGTGCCAGCCGCAATAGGTCACGGCGCAGGCGGCCTCGACCGGCCAGTCCTGCACGCACGGCAGCGGCGGCGGGGTGG
>DATLYH010000366.1:0-25118 GCA_035575035.1 Gemmataceae bacterium | reverse complement strand
CCCGCCGAAGCCGCCGCCGAAGCCGCCGAACCCAGCCAGTCCGCCGAAGCCGCCGAGTCCCCCACCAATGCTGCTAAGATTGCCGATGTAGCCGAACTGAATGCTCGGCAGAATGTTCGCTGCGTTGCCTCCCGTGATCAGCACCGTGCCGATCAAACCTCCGCCCGCAAAACCGCCAAGGCCGCCCCCAAACCCGCCAAAACCGCCGCCGAAGCCGCCGGGGAAGCCGCCGAAGCCCCCCAGACCCCCGCCAAAGCCGCCGGGGAAGCCGCCAAAACCGCCCAGACCGCCGCCGAAACTGCCAAAGCCCCCGCCAAAGCCGCCGAACCCACCCCCAAAGCCGCCGAAGCCACCAAAACCACCGATCCCGCCGATGCCGGTCCCGATGTAACCGAAGCTGATGCTCGGAAGGATCTGCGCCTGGGCCTGAGCCTTGCTCGCGCAGTTATCGGGAGCTATCAGCCACCACGCCAGGACAAAGACAAGGACGCAGCCCGTTGAGAGAACGCGCTTGAACCTGGTCATGGACGCACCTTGGAATGGATGCCGCGGGAGGGGTACACAGGCGCAACCAAAGCGCCGCAACGGGGCCTTCTCTCCGTTCGCTGACCGCGCCTGCTTACGGACTTTCTCAAGCATACTTGCCGGTTCGGCCGCTCTGCAAGGGGTCAATGCGAAAACTTTGGCCTTCCTTCTAGACTACCAGTAGGAACGATCAAGACGGCCAAACTTGCGCGACTTTGAGGGTGGCGCCGCAGGGGGGACGTGCGGCCGATTCTACGGGGCGTCTCCCATAGAAGCCATCCACTAGCGGAAGTAGAGGGGGCCGCGGTGGGCTGGCGGACCTTGGACGGCGCGCGCCGGTGAACCGCCCGGAAGGGGGAGCGCCTGAGCAGGCGACAACGGACCGCCGGTCCCCTTGCCGGTTGTACCGGGTTTGCACTCTGTATTGACCCCCTTCGCCTTCGCACCTTAAACTGAAAACTGGAAGTTTGTTGCCTATTTTCCCCATTCCGGGAGGCGTTGCCCCGATGAGTACGGAAACCACGATGGATGTTAGTTTTTGGGAAAAGCTCGGCGACGGCCTCAGCGCCTTCTCCGAGGGGGTGGCACGCTTCCTGACCCGGGTGTTCGGCTCCAGCAACGAGCGCTATATCCGCAGTCTCGGCTATATCCGGGCCAAGGACGGGTCCCATCAAGTAGTGCCTGGTTCGCTCCTGGCCCAGATCAACGACCTGGAAGAGCGCATGAAGGCGCTCAGCGACGACGAGCTGCGGCAGATGACCCCCAAACTCCGCGAGAAGCTGGCCCAGGGGGCCACCCTCGATGAGCTGCTGCCCGAGGCTTTCGCCGCCTGCCGCGAGGCCGCCCGCCGCACCAAGAACATGCGGCACTTCGACGTGCAGATCCTCGGCGGCATCGTGCTGCACCGCGGCGCCATCGCCGAGATGGTCACCGGCGAAGGCAAGACCCTGGTCGCCACCCTCCCTGCCTTCCTCAACGCCCTGGAGGGGAAAGGGGTCCACATCGTCACCGTCAATGACTACCTCGCCCGCCGCGACTGCGAGTGGATGCTCCCCATCTACCGCGCCCTCGGCATGACCGCCGGCTACATCCAGTCCGACATGGACTACTCCCGCCAGGCCGAGCGCCGCGCCGCCTATGACTGCGACATCACCTACGGCACCAACAGCGAGTTCGGCTTCGACTATCTCCGTGACAACATGAAGCCGGCCCGCTGGGGCGACCCCCATTACCCCATTAGCGCCCAGCAGGTGCAAAGGACCCTCAACTACGCCATCATCGACGAGGTGGACAACATCCTTATCGATGAGGCCCGCACGCCGCTGATCATCTCCGGGATGGCCTTCACCGACGTCCGCCGCTACGCCGAGGCCAACCGCATTGCCGTCGAGCTGACCCGCCTCCAGGAGCAGCACCCCGGCCGCTATTTCGAGGTCAAGGAAAAGGAGCACAGCGTCCACCTCACCGAAGAGGGCATCCACAAGGCCGAGGAGCTGGCCGGCGTCGAGAGCTTCTACACCGCCGGCAACATGGAGTGGCCGCACCTGATCGACAACGCCCTCAAGGCCCACCACCTTTACAAGAAGGACAAGAACTACGTGGTGATGCGCCACCCCGAGACGGGGGAGATGTCGATCATCATCGTCGATGAGTTCACCGGCCGCTTGATGATCGGCCGGCAGTGGTCCGACGGCCTGCACCAGGCGATCGAGGCCAAGCATGCCCGCGAGGGGGTCAAGATCAAGGAAGAGACCCAGACGCTGGCCACCATCACCTTGCAGAATTTCTTCAAGCTCTACAAGAAGCTGGCCGGCATGACCGGCACGGCCATGACCGAGGCTGACGAGTTCTGGAAGATCTACAAGCTCGAGGTCATCGCCATCCCGACCAACAAACCGCTGATCCGCTTCAACCACCCCGACGTCATCTTCCGCACCGAGCGCGAAAAGTGGAACGCAGTCGTCGAGGAGATCGTTGAGGTGCATCGGACCGGCCGGCCGATCCTGATCGGCACCACCTCGGTGGAGAAGTCGGAAAAGTTGAGCGAGATGCTTCGCCGCCGCGGCGTCAAGCACGAGCTGCTTAACGCCAAGCCGGAGTACGCCGCTCGCGAGGCGGAGATCGTGGCCCAGGCCGGCCGCATCGGCGCCGTCACCATCGCCACCAACATGGCCGGCCGCGGCACCGACATCATCCTCGGCGGCAACCCGGAGTTCCTGGCCTGGGCCCGGCTCAAGGACAAGTACCCCACCCGCCTCGATGTGCCCGAGGACCTGTGGAAACGGACGGTCGAGGAGATCGAGGCCAAGGAAAAGATGAAGGAAGAAGGCCGTAAGGTGGCTGCGATGGGCGGCCTGCACATCATCGGCACCGAGCGGCACGAGGCGCGGCGGATCGATAACCAGCTCCGCGGTCGGGCCGGACGGCAGGGCGACCCCGGATCGTCGCGCTTTTACCTGTCGCTCCAAGATGACCTCATGCGCATCTTCGCCGGCGAGTGGGTCGCCAACGTCCTCACCAAGCTCGGCATGGAGGAGGGGCAGGCCATCGAGAGCCGGATGGTGTCGCGGCGGATCGAGGCGGCCCAGAAGAAGGTCGAGGAGCGGAACTTCGACATCCGCAAGAACCTGCTGGAGTACGACGAGGTCATGGACCACCAGCGCAAGCGGGTCTATGGCTACCGCCAGGAAATCCTCGACGGGGCCAACTGCAAGCTCCGCATCCTGGAGATGATCCGGGACCAGATCGATCTGGCCGTCGATCGCTTCCTCGATGACGACTACGGCGCTGCCTGCTTCGCCGAGTTCGCCGCCAAGCGGCTGGGGGTGGAGTTCGACGCCGCCGACTTCGCCCGCTCGGACTTTGCCGAAGCGGAGAAAACCGCCCGCGACAAGGCCAGCCGGATGGTGCCGACCCAGATCCAGGAGGCGATCGACGAAAACCTCTCTGCCGACGTGGAGCCGCGCGAGTGGAACTGGCAGGCAATGGCCCACGCCATGAACACTCGCTTCGGCCTGAAGACCACCGACCGCGAGCTGAAGAAGATCGGCCGCGATAACCTCATGGAATACTTGACCGCTCAGGCCGAGAAAGCGGTTGAGGAGGTGGACCTGTCGGCCGGCCGGGAGTTCCTGGAGCCCGACTGGGGCCTGCGCTCCCTGTGCGACTGGATGCGCTACAAGTTCCAGGCCCAGATAGCGCCGGGCGAGTTGGCCGGCAAGGACCCCGAGACGATCAAGGCCTTTCTCTATGATCATGTCATGGAGCTATACCGGGAGAAGGAGATTGAGTTCCCGGTGAAGGTCGGCATGGCCCGGTTCATGGCGGAGCGGGCGCCGGTACTGGGAGGGCAGAAGTACGACCGCGAGGGGCTGTACCGCTGGGCGCGGCAGCGCTTCCCCGGTGTGACCGACAGCTGGTCGTTGGAAGAATTCCTCACCCTGTCGCGGGCCCGCATCCACGAGATGCTCTTGCAAGCCAGCCGCGACTTCTACCCGGCTCCACGGCGGGCGGCCGGCGCGCTGCGGTCGGCGGCGCCGGAGGGGGCGGATGGTCGGCCGCGAGCCGGCCAGGAAGACATCGACGAGAAATTGGAGGAAGCCTTCCGCGGCACGCGCCTGTCGGAGCCGGACGATGCCCGCGAGTTGGTCGAGTGGGCCCGGGCAGAGCTGGGCCTGGAGGTGCCGGAGGCCGCCTTGACCGGCGTGACCAGGGAGCAGGCCCGACAGGTGCTCTGGAACGCCTTCGACGAGAAGTACCGCCCCGAGATGCGCGGCATGGAGCGGAGCCTCCTTTTGAACCAACTCGACTCGTCGTGGAAGAACCACCTCTACACGATGGACCACCTGCGCTCCACGGTCGGCCTGCGCGGCTATGCCCAGGAAGACCCCAAGACGGTCTACAAGCGCGAGGGGATGAAAGAATTCGACGCCATGTGGGAGGGGGTGCAAGACAAGGTGACCGACGCGGTCTTCCGCATGGAGGAAGCGGAGGGCTTCCAGGAGTCGCTGTGGGCGATCAGCGCGACCATCCACGAGGCGGCGCCGTCGGCGTTGCCGGCGATGGCGGAAGGGGGCATGCGCGGCGAGCAGGAAGCGGCCATCGCCGGCAGCCAGAAGAGCGACAAGAAAAAGGAGCCGATCCGCAACCGCGGCCAGCGCATCGGCCGCAACGACCCGTGCCCCTGCGGCAGCGGCAAGAAGTACAAGAATTGTTGCATGAGCAAGGCGGGATGAGACAGGTCCACGCCCGCGCCGCCATTGCCGGGGCGGCCCTAGACCAGGGATGGTGCCATGCTGGTTCGCGTCACCGCACCGGGCCAATCGGCTTTTCGACTCCGAAAGGGCGAAGAGGGACTATCGGTCTTTGACCAGGAAGCGGTTCAAACAAGCCTTGAAGGAGCTTGAGCAACCGTGAACCTTGGCCCCCCTCTTCTGCTTGACATACCTCCGGTGCTGTTGGAAGCGATCCGCAGGTTTCCCCTGGAGCGCGAGGTGGAGCACTGCGGCCGGAAACTCGTTGCCTCGCCGTTCGACATTTATGCCACCTGTCCCCATTGCGGTAGTCGGCTCAAGCTCCGCTCCTTCTCGGCCGTTCCCGAGGTGGCGGACGTGTTTGATGCCGTTTTTGAATGGCTGACACAGCCCGAAGCGCAGGAGCTGATGCGACGGCGGCAAGAGGCCATTCAGGCGGACCAGGAAGATTGAAGCACGCCCCGCGGTTCTTCGTTGGGGAAAGGACTCCCATGCCTTATCTGCTGAACCTCGGTTATCTCTTCGCCTTGGCCCTGCTTTCCCCCTGGCTGCTCTACAAGGTGCTGACCACCGGCAAGTACCGCCGCGGTCTGTTATCCAAGTCTCTCGGCTGCACTCCCCCCCTTTCCCCCGGCCGCCGCGCCTGGTTCCACGGCGTCAGCGTCGGCGAAATCCATTTGCTGCGGCAGGTCGTCGCCCGCTTCCGGCAGCGGCACCCCGACTGGGACTGTGTCATTTCCACAACGACCGACACCGGCCTGGAGGAGGCCCGCAAGCGCTTCCCCGACCTGCCGGTCTTCTACTGGCCGCTCGATTTTTCCTGGGCGGTGCGGCGGGCGCTACGGCGCGTCCGGCCGGACCTGGTTGTCCTGGCCGAGAGCGAGTTGTGGCCCAACTTCCTGCTGGCGGCCGGGCGGCAAGGTGTTCCCGTGGCCGTTGTCAATGGGCGGATGAGTCCGCGCAGCCTGCGGCGTTACCGGCGGCTCGGGCCTCTCGCCCGATGGTTGTTTGCCCGGGTCGATCTCTTCGCCATGCAGACAGCGGCGTACGCGGATAACGTCTGCCGTCTCGGCGCCGCACCGGAGCGGGTCCAGGTGACCGGCAACGTCAAGTACGACGGCGTTGAGACGGACCGCGCCAATCCGCGGACGCAGGAGCTGCGCCGGTTGCTGAACGTCCGGGCCGACGACCTGGTCTGGGTCGCCGGCAGCACCCAGGCGCCCGAGGAGGAGATCGCCCTGGACATCTTCCGCCGGGCGCAAGCCGATCATCCCCATCTGCGTCTCTTCCTGGTGCCGCGGCAAAAGGAACGCTTCGACGAGGTGGCCGCCCTGCTCCGGCGCAGCGGGATTCCCTTCGTCCGGCGGAGCGCGGTTCGGCCCGGTGCTCCGTCTCCCTGTCATCCCGTCATCCTGGTGGACACCATCGGCGAGCTGGGCGCGCTGTGGGGACTGGCGGACGTGGCCTTCGTCGGCGGCAGCCTGGACGGCCGGCGCGGCGGACAGAACATGATCGAGCCGGCCGCTTATGGGGCAGCGGTCGTCTTCGGGCCGCATGTCTGGAACTTCCGCGACACGGCGGCCCGGCTGGTGGAGGCGGGGGCGGCGATCCAGGTTCCGGATGCGGCGGCCCTGGACACGGCGGTGCGGCGGCTGCTGGCCGACGCTGCCGCGCGTGAGCGGCTGGGCGCGGCCGCTCGCCGGCTGGTGCTACAGCAGCAGGGAGCAACCGAGCGGACGATGGATCTGCTTGACGAATTGCTGCACTCGAGCGCCGGAGCGCCGCGCCCTGAGTCCGCGCCGGGTATTATCAGAGCCCGGAGCGTCAGCGACGGGTAACTATCCGCGCCCGGAGCGTGAGCGACGGGTCCTATCCGAGCCCGGAGCGTGAGCGACGGGTCTTTGACAGGGGAGCTACTTCTTGTCTTCCGGCGTGCCTTCCTCGCCCAGCGCGTTTTCCAGGGCGCGGATGGCATCGCCGACGCTTTCCAGATTGGGGTTGATCTCGAACGCCCGGCGGAACACCTTCAACGCCTCCTGCGGCCGGCGCAGGTTCAGGTGGGCCTGGCCCATGCCGCTGAGAGCGCCGTAGTGGTACGGGTTCAGCTGGAGCACCTTCTCGCAGTCGGCCACCGCCTTCTCGAATTCTTTCATCCGGAAATAGATGATCGCCCGCTGGTTGTAGGCTTCGGCGAAGTCGGGCGCCTTGCGGATCAGGGCGTCGAGGCCGGCCAGGGCCTTCGCCGGGCTGCGCAGGCCAAGGAGGCGCTGCAACTCGGCGCTATGGGCCTCGCTGCCACCGCGGAACCAGACCGACCAGAGGGCATCGTTGGCCATCTGCCGCACTTGCCGGTCTTCATCGCGCAGCCGGGCCGCCAACGCCGCGTTGGAGTCCATGGTACCGATCAGGCCCAGGGCCAGCACCGCGGCCCGCCGGGCGTGCACGTCGGGCGATTCCAGCAGCCGTTGCAGCGTCCCCTCGGTGTACCGCTCGGCGACCTTCTTCTGGAAGGCGTTCAGGGCCGCCTGCATGCGGGTCAGCCACTCCCGGTCCGCTTCGTCCTCGCTGCGCTCCGGCAGTTGGCGGTAAAACTCGACGAGCAGCGCCGTACCCACCTTCATACTCCTGGACTGCACCGCTAACGGTTCCAGCCTCGCCCCAAGCGGCAGCGCCCGGGCGGGGCCGGCAGCCCCACCGAGGAGCAGACCGGCGCACAGCCCCAGGCTCCACACGCGCCGCCGGCTGCACGATTCCGCATTCATCCCCATCCTCCCCGAAGCAGCACGAACTCGCCGGGGAGGAAGACCCGGCCCTCCGCCGGCGCTCTCTCCTCATTTTGAAGTTTAGCTCAGAATGCCCGCCAGTCACTTCCCTGGCGGCATCACCGGCAACGGCGGCTCGGGTGCCTTGCCTTCCTCCGGTTTCCGGGCCACGTTGGCGGCGTTCTTCTTTTTCCACTGGGCGACCTCTTCCTGGAGCACCTCCACCGCCTTATCAAGTTGCACATCCCGGCCCCCGGCCAATTCATCGGGGTGCTCTTCCACCACCACGTCGGGTTTCACCCCTTCCCGCTCCAGGTTCACCCCGCTGACGGTGTACACCCCCAGGCGCGGGATGCGGAAGATGGAGCCGTCGATCAGCCGGACACTGGTGGTGCCGATGACGTGCCCGCCGGTCGGCTGTCCGACCAGCTTGCCCAGCCCAAGGGTGCGGAAGGCATTGGGCAGGATCTCGGCGTCGCTGTAGGAGCGGTTGTTGATCAGTAGCACCAGCGGCCGGGTCCACTTGCGGTCATAGGAGCGGAGCACGGTCCCCTCGCTGCCGAAGCGGTTGCGGAAGATGGTATGCTCGCGGGCGCCGAGGTAATTGAGCACCTCGTCATGGGTGAAGCCGCCGCTGTTATAGCGCACGTCCAGTACAATCGCTTCCTTGTCGAAGTTGTCGGAGTAGAGGCTGCGCACGAAGCGGTCCAGGCCGGCCTCGTCCATGCTTGGAATGTGGATGTAACCGAGCTTCCCCTTGCTTAGCTCGCTGACCCGGGCGGCGTTCCGCTCGACCCAGCGGTCGTACATCAGGGCGTGGATCTGGATGCGGCTGGCCGCCTGGACCTCGACTCGCCGCCGCGCTTTCGGGTCGCGCGGGTCGGCCTCGGGCCGGGCGACCTGCAGCACCACTGCCTCGCCCACTTTGTCGTTGAGCAGCCGGCTCAGGTTGGGCGGCCCTCCCTCACCCCTCTCCGCCGCGGAAAGGGATGAAGGGGCGGGCGGCGAGCTTAGCTCGACCCCGTTGATCGCCAGGATGAGGTCGCCCGGCTTCAGGTCGAGGCCGCGCTTGTCGGCTGGGCCGCGCTTCAGCACCTCGGCCACCTTCAGACCCGGCCCTTTGTAACGGTCGTCAAAGAGCAGGCCCAGGTCGGCGGTCGTCTCTTCCGGCTGAGGCAGAAAACCGGTAATACCCAGGTGTGAGGCGTTCAACTCGCCGATCATCAGGCTGATGAGGGCGTAGAGGTCTTCCTTGAGGGCCACCTGTCGGACCACCGGCCGGTACTTCGCCCGGACCGCGTGCCAGTCCACCCCGTGGAACTTGCTGTCGTAGAACTCCTCGGCCAGGGCCCGCCAACTCTGGTCGAACATCTCCAGGAATTCCTCATCACGGCGGATGGTCATCTTGACCCGGAAGGGGATGACGACGGCGGAGTCGGCAGCCGGCCGGCCGTCGGATGAGGCGATGGTGCCGGGCCGGACCATGCGCAGCTGGCCTTGGCCGTCGCGGAAGTAGATCAGGTCATAGTGGCGGCGCGACCAGTGGAGGCGCGTCGGTCGGAGGTTGCCGGTCGTCACCCGGGTCAGGAGCCGACCGTCGGTGCTGGCCACCCACAGATCGTCGCCGGTCGGCCCCGCCGAGCGGAAGGCCACCCGGTTGCCGTCCGGCGAGATGACGCCTTCCTCGGCGGGGATCGGGGCGGCCAGCTCGGCCCGCAGATGGATGTCATCCCAGTCGATACCGCTGGCGGCCGGTGCTCCCGCCGCGGCTGGCTTTTGCAGGGCCAGTATGAACATCCCTGGGCCCCGCCGCCGCTGGCTGATGAAGCCCAGCTTCTTGCCGTCGGCCGACCAGCTCACGTCGCCGTTGTAAGTGGCGTGCCGGGTGACATTGCGTGGCGGCTCGCTGCCGTCTGCCGGGACGATGTACAGCTCGCTGGCGAACGAGCCGTCGGCCCGCGCAAAGGCAATCCACTTCGAGTCGGGCGACCATTCATAGTCGAAGACCTGAGTCTCGTTGACCAGCACCTTGGCGTTGCTGCCGTCGGGATGCATGGTCCAGAGCTTGCCGGCCCGGAGGAAGGCGATCCGCTTGCCGTCGGGTGAGAAGCTGGCCCCGTGTTCCGGGTCGGAGGTGTCGGTCAGCCGGGTGACCTTGAACTGGTGCGCCTCAACCAGTTTGGGGTGGTCGGGGTCGCCGGACTCCAACAGGTAGATGTCCTCATAACCGCTCCGGTCGGAGAGGAAGAGGATCTTCTGTGAATCAGGCGACCAGGAAACGCCGTGGTCGTAGGCGGGGCTATTGGTCAGGCGGACCGCCCGGGCGTTGGAGGACAGCTTTTGCAGGAAGATCTCGCCATGCACGACGAAGGCGATGTGGGTCTCGTCCTTGTTCAGGGCGAACTCCGCGGCGCCGCGGGTGAAAGTCTCGGTGACCTCGGTGTTGCTCTTGTCGTCGGCGTGGACCTCGATGGCCAACTTGCGCGGCGGGAGGCCCTCGCTGGTGGAGGCCACCCAGAGATCGCAGCCGCACTCATAAACGATCCACCGGCCGTCAGCCGAGATACGGGCCCGGCGGACGGCGTCGTCCTTGTGGAAGGTCACCGGCTGCGGCGGGCTCTTGCCCTCGGCATCCTGGCGAACGATGTTGGCCGGGGTGCCATGATACTCGCTGACGTAGTAGACGAACCGACCGTCCGGGCTCCACATGGGCGAGTTGTCCTGACCGTCGAAGGTGGTCAGCCGGCGGTTGCCGGTGCCGTCGGCGTTGCAGACCCAGACTTCATCATTGGACGAGCCGCGGTAGCCCTTGCGATACCAGGTGCCGGGGCCGCGGACATAGGCGATCCGGTCCCCCGCGGGGGAGTACACCCCTTCCTTCCCCTCGGCCCGGGTGATGCGCTGCTCGAGTCCGCCTTCGACGGGCACGGTGTACAACTCGAAGCGGGGCGGGAAGTCGGTGCTGCGCGTGGAGGCGAAGAGGATCTGCTTGCCGTCGGGCGACCAGCCACAGACAACGTCGGCAGCCGAGTCGTAGGTCAGACGGCGAGGGCGGCCGCCGTGGACCGGCACCACGAACACGTCGTAGCTGCCGTGGCGGTTGGATGAGAAGGCGAGCAGCCGACCGTCGGGGCTGAAGGCAGGGCTGATGTCGTGGGCCTGGTGCATGGTCACCGGCCGAGCAACGCCGCCGATGGCTTCGACGGTCCAGATGTCGCCCAGGTAGCTGAAGGCCACCAGCTTGCCATCGGGCGAAATGTCCGGAGTGCGGGCGAAGCGGATTGGTTCCTGCGCCCGTGCCGAACCGAGGAAGACAAGGGTGAGACTGGCCGCGGCCAGCCAGTTCCGGAGGGAGATCATTGGCGGGATACCTCGTCCAACGTGCGCTCAGGGGCCGTGACGGCTTCGCCGTCGTGGCGATGCGGCTGTCAGGGAAAAAACTCCGCACGTTCTACCAGGTTTTTATTTACCCATAACTCCCCAGTTTAGCGAGGGGCCGGAAGGAAAGCAAAACAGAAGCTCGCGGCAAGGATGGGCGGGATCGATTGGCGCCCTGCCTGGCCGGATTCCTTCGCCGAGCGGCCGGGACTGGGAAGGGACCGGACCCGTTGCTACTATAATGGCAGGGTGCTTGGTCGTTGCAACGAGGCCCGACATGCCGATTGACTGGTCCCCTTTTGTTGCGATCGTCAACCGCCATCAGCGCTTTCTGCTGACGACCCATGTTCGGCCCGACGGCGACGGCCTTGGCTCCATGCTCGCCCTGGCGGACATCCTCTCGCGGCGCGGCAAGCAGGTCCAGATGGTCATCGCCAGCACCTTCCCACCCCGCTACCGCTTTCTCGACCCCGAAGGACGGATCGAACTCTTCGCCCCTCCCGGCGAGCGCTGGGCCGGCGCCGAAGCCGTGATGGTGCTGGACACCGGCACCTGGGGCCAGCTCGGCAGCATCGGCCCGTTCCTGCAAACGCTGCGGGCAGCCAAGGTGGTCATCGACCACCACCAGACCCAGGATGACCTGGAGGCGGTACCATTCGTGGATGTGTCGGCCGAGGCGACCGGCCGACTGGTGTACGAGGCGATCACCGCCCTGGGCGAGCCGCTCTCACCGACCGCGGCCAGTGCCCTGTTTGTCGCCCTGGCCATGGACACCGGCTGGTTCCGCCATGCCAACGCCACGCCGGCCACCTTCGCCCTGGCATCCCGCCTGATCGAGGCCGGCGCCGTGCCCGAGGTGCTCTACGACGAGCTGTTCGAGCGCAACAGTCTGGCCCGGCTGAAGCTGATGGGTCTGGTGCTGGAACGGTTACAACTGACCGACGGCGGCCGGGTCTCCTTCACAGAAATCTGCCGCAAGGACTACGAGACGACCGGGGCAACACCGCAGGACAGCGAGGACCTGGTCAATTTCACCCGCAGCATTGCCGGCGTCGAGGTCGGGTTGTTGTTCATGGAGCAGCCGCGCGGCGGGATCAAGGTCAGCTTCCGCTCCCGGTCGCGGGTCGATGTCGCCCGGCTGGCCGAGCAGTTCGGCGGCGGCGGCCACCGTCTGGCGGCGGGAGCCATCGTCGAGGGCCCCTTGCCCGAGGTCCGCCGTCGGGTCCTGGAAGCCGTCCGCGCAGCACTGAATGGAGCACCGTAGCCTGTTACACCGGCCGGCTGACGCCGGCCGCTCGCCTTGCTTACCCTGAGGGCCTTATGCATCCGCATCCCGCGAGCCAACCTCCCTTGCAGCGGCGGTCGTTCCTGAAGTGGGCCATCAACGGCATGGGAGCACTGATCGCCGCCATCCTCGGCATTCCCGCCATCGCCTACCTGATCGACCCTCGCAACCGCCCGGCCGCCCAGAGCGACTTCCGCACCGTCGCCAAGCTGAGCGAGCTGAAGCCGAACGAGCCTAAACAGGTGGTGATCACCGACCAGCGCCGCGACGCCTGGACATTGCACCCCAGCGAGCTGATCGGCCGGGTCTGGCTGATCAAGCGCGACGATGGCCGGGTCGAGGCCTTCAGCTCGATCTGCCCGCACCTGGGCTGCTCGATCAACTTCGAGGAGAAGCAAAAACTGTTCGTCTGCCCCTGCCACAACGGCACTTTCGACCTGAACGGCGCGAAGGTCGAGCTGCGCGGCATGACCAACCCGGCGCCGCGCGGCATGGATGCCCTGGAGGTCCGGCTTGTCGAGGACCCCAGCAACCAGCAAGACAAGCTGGTGCAGGTGAAGTACGAGAAGTTTGCCCCCGGTTAGCGCCTGTTCGAAGCGCTAAGCCGCAAGCGGCATCAATCGATTCACGTATCACAAGGATTCCCTCGTGTTCGCACGACTTGCCGCCTGGCTGGAAGATCGGATCGCCCTGAGCAAGATCCGCGACGCCCTGCTGCTGGAGCACATTCCCGGCGGCGCCAAATGGCGCTACGTCTGGGGCAGCTGCCTGTCGTTTGTCTTCACCGTGCAGCTGATTACCGGCGTGTTGCTGATGACCGCCTACAGTCCCGGCGACAGCACCGCCTGGCCGAGTGTCTATTTCATCCAGTATCAGATGGACTTCGGCTGGTTCATCCGCGGCCTGCACCACTTCGGGTCGCAGGCCATGGTGGTGCTGCTCGGCCTGCACATGCTCCAGGTGGTCATTGCCGGCGCCCACCTGCCGCCGCGCGAAATCAACTGGTGGCTCGGCCTGGCCCTGATGGGCGTGGTGCTCAGCCTGGGCCTGACCGGCTACCTGCTGCCGTGGGACCAGAAGGGGTTCTGGGCCACCCAGGTGGCGACCAACATCGCCGGGAGCCTGCCGGTGCTCGGCCCCTGGGTGCAGAAGATCATCGTCGGCGGGCCGGAGTACGGCCACCACACCTTGACCCGCTTCTACGCCCTTCACGTCGGCATCTTGCCGCCTTTGCTCATCGTGCTCTTGATCGCCCACGTCGCCCTCTTCCGCCGCCGCGGTGTCACCGTCCCGAAGGATGCCGTCGGCGAGGGCTGGTTCTGGCCCGACCAGGCGTTCCGGGACATGGTGGCGAGCATGGCCATCTTCGCCCTCCTGATCGTTCTGGTGCTGAAGGGCCACGGCCACTCAACCGAGCCGGCCGCGAGCATGTGGAGCTACGACTACTGGGCCCACGCCGGGCGCGACGGCCGAGGGGCCAACCTCGACGCGCCGGCCGACCCATCCCATGCCTATCCCGCCCGGCCGGAGTGGTACTTTCTCTTCCTCTTCCAGATGCTGAAGTATTTCGAGGGGCCGTACAAAATTGTCGGCACCGCTGTCGTCCCGGCCGCGGTCGGCCTACTGCTGTTCATCCTGCCGCTGCTCGGTTACGGGCGGATGCGCCCGTTTGGGCATGCCTTCGGCGTGATCGTGGTGACGGCCCTGCTCGCCGGCGCGGGCACGCTGACACTCCTGGCCGTCTCCCAGGACACCGTCAACCCGCTGGCTCGCGCCCTCTTGGTGCGCGTCGCTCTTTACCTGGTGCCGATCACGGCGGCGGTGCTGCTCCTCTGGCTGGGCCTGCTGGCCCTGCTGCGGCGCGGGCCGGTCCGCGCGGTGGTGGTCGGACTGGGCACGCTGGCGCTGGCGGTCCTGCTGGCATCGGCGGGGATGGGTACATACCTGGCGATGGCAACGGAGCAGCGCTTCCTGGAGCACAAGTACGCCCACGTCAACGAACCCTTCACCGGCAGCGTGATTCCGGAGCCGGTGGCCGAGTGGGTCGAAAAAGACATGAAGCCGGAAGAGAAGGAAGAGGACCTGCGGGCGGTGAAATTTCAGGAGGAACAGGTGCAGGCGAGCAAGCTGGCTCGTCGGGCGGTGAGCCTGGCCGGCGGCGGCATCCCCGCAGAGGGAGCACTTGCTCTGCTCAAGCGCGACCCCCAGACACGGGGGCCGGAGCTGTTTCAGCAAAACTGCGCCAGCTGCCACACCCACGGCAACGACTTCAAGGTGGACAATCCGACCGCCTCGGACCTGGCCGGCTTCGGCAGCAAGGAGTGGATCCTCGGCCTGCTCCGGTACGCGGATAGCCCCGCCTATTTCGGCCGGACCAAGCTGAAGGAGATGGGCAACTGGGTCCGGCGAACGCGTAGCCAGGCGCAGAAGGCAGGCAAGGAGGCGGAGCTGGAGCAGGACCTGGACGCGGTCGCCACCTGGCTAGCCAGCCATCCGCGCCCGACCAATCCGCCGCCGGACGACCCGGAACTGGCCGGGAAGCTGGCCCGCGGCTTCAAGGTCTTCCAGCAGCGCTGCCTTGAATGCCATACCTACAACGGCGAAGGGACGCCGCAAGGGCCGGACCTGACCGGCTACGGCGACGCCGACTGGCTGCGGCTGATGATCATGGCCCCCGACAACGCCCTCCGCTACCCCGACCGAAACGCCATGCCCGCCTTCCGCAACCTGATGGGGCCCGGCAGCGAGGTGACCCGGATGGAATTCACCGAGAAGAGTCCAAACACCAAATTGATCCACCTGAGCGACCTGGACCGGGAGCTGATCATCCGCTGGTTGTTGAAGGAGCCGCAGCCGATCTTCGGCGGCGTGCCGATCGTCCTGCCGGAAAAGCGCTAGGACCGGCCCCCGGATACCCCTGGCGCTGGGGTCCAATGTTCCGCGCGGAACATTCGTCCACGTGGTCCGCTCCCTTACGGTCGCGGCTCCGACAGCAGTGACGTTGCAACCACAGGCAGGCCAATACCTTACGGTCGCGGCTCCGACAGCAGTGACGTTGCAACCACAGGCAGGCCAATACCTTACGGTCGCGGCTCGGGGAGCTGCTGTCAGGAAGGGCCAATGTTCCGCGCGGAACATTCGTCCATGTAGTCCGCTCCCTCACGGTCGCGGCTCGGTTTATTGGTTTACGGTCGCGGTTCGGCACATCGTCCGAGCCGCGACCGTGAGGGAGCGCACATTGTCCGAGCCGCGACCGTAAGGGAGCGGTTGTAACTCCATGTAGTCCGATCCCTTACGGTCGCGGCGCGGTTTACGGTCGTGGCTGGGTTTACGGTCGCGGCTCGGGGAGTTGCCGCCAGGGATAACCCCGTTCAACCTGTTCCCGGCGCCGGCCGGCGGATGGCTCCCTGGGATCGGAGCGTGTGGGTGGGGGGTAGGCGGGCAGCTGCTGGTGGGAACACTGCCCAAATCTAAAGGAGCATCCTGGGCGGCGAATTGGCCTCGCGAAAAATGGCCGGCCTCCTATAATCGGCGCCGGCGCAGGACGGCGCCCGAGCACGTCCGGCAAGCGAGGGACAATGGAATGTTCCAGCGGCTTAACCATCGCGCCGGCCCTTATGCCTTGCTGCTGCTCCTGGCCGGGCCGATGTTCCTGGTTAACCTGGGCGGGCCCAGCCTCTGGGACATTGACGAGGGTAACAACGCCGAGGCCGCCCGTGAGATGCTGGAGCGGGACAACTGGGTCGTCCCCACCTTCAACTACCAGCTCCGCGTGGACAAGCCGGCCCTGCTCTACTGGCTGCAAATCGCGGCCTACCAGTGGTTCGGCGTCAATGAGTTCTCCGCCCGGCTGCCGTCGGCCCTGGCCGCCCTGGTGACGGTGCTGCTGACGTATGAGCTGGGCCGGCTGATGTTCGGCCGATCCACCGGATTGCTCGCCGGAGTCGTGCTGGCCAGTGCCGTGCAGTTCTGCGCCGCCGCCCACTTCGCCAATCCCGACCCGCTGTTCAATGCCTTCACCGTGCTGGCGCTGCTGGTCTTCTGGATCGGGTTCGCCTTGGGCTGGCGCGGCTGGTTCGTGGGGGCCGGGGCGGCTTCGGGGCTGGCGGTGCTGGCCAAGGGGCCGGCCGGCTTGCTGCTCCCCTTCGCCGTGGTTGTGCTCTTCCTGCTCTGGTCGCGCCGGCTTGGTCTGCTGGCGGATCGCCGTCTTGTGCTCGGCGTCCTTGCCTTCTTCCTGGTGGCCGCACCCTGGTACGCCTGCGTCGGCGCCGAAACCAAGGCGGAATTCCTTGAAGAGTTCATCCTGACGCACAACATCGGCCGCTACCTCAGCCCCATGCAGAACCATCGCGGGCCGGTGTTTTACTACCTGGTGGTCTTGATGGTGGGCCTGGCGCCCTGGTCGGTTTTCCTGCCGCTGGCCGGTGGGGACATCTTCAAGACACTGCGGGGCCAGGAAACATCCTCGGCCGATGCGCGGTCTGCGGTCCGCTTCCTGGGCTGCTGGATCGCCGCCTACCTGGTCTTCTTCTCGCTGTCGCGGACCAAACTGCCGGGCTACATCCTCCCCGTCTTTGCACCGGCGGCCATTCTGATTGCCCGCGCGCTGGACCGCTGGCGTCAGGGCGCGATCAACCCTCCGGCCTGGGTGATGAAATTATCCCTGGTTGGTCTGGGATTGATCGGTGTTGGGGTCGCGGTGGGGCTGCTGCTGGCCGGCGGCGCCTTTGCGGTGCCATTCCTGCGTGGCCGGCGGCTGCCGGGGCTGGAGGCGTGGGCGGCCGTCGGCGTGGTGCCGATGCTGGGGGCAGCGGCAGCCGGGTGGCTCCTGCGCCGCGGCCATCGCGCGGCGGTCGTGGCAAGCTGCGCCGCCGCGGCGGTGCTGTTCGTCGGCGCCGCGGGGATCCACGGCGGCATCACGCTGGATGCCCACAAAGCGCCGAAGCCCCTGGCCCAGGTCATCCTTGACCATCAGCCCGAGCCCGAGGTGCGAATCGCCGTCTTCCAGTATTTTCAGCCCAGTTTGGTCTTTTACTGTCAGCGCGAGGTGAAGCGCCTGGAGAACGACCGCGAGGCGCTCGATTTCCTGCGTAGTCCGCTGCCGGCTTACCTGGTGCTGCCGGCGGCGACGTGGGATCGGCTGGCGCAGCGGGCAGGCGACGCCGGCCGCTTGCTGGCCCGACGCCGCGATTTCTATCGCAATTGCGACGTGGTGGTGGTGACGAATCGATGAGCGTGGCCGTCACGCCGCCCGCTTCCGCGGCATCGGACCCAGGTTGAGCGTGTCCCGCACCGCATAGGCGGTTTTGCCCTGGCTCTCAAAGTAGGTCCGAGCCAGCAACTCGCCCAGCAATCCCATCAGGATAAACTGCACGCCCACCAGGCCCAGCAGGGCACTGAGCAGCAGCAGCGGGTTGCCCGTCATGTCCACTCCTGACCCAAGCTTCATCCCAATCGTCGCCAGCAGGCTGACCATCCCCAGGCCCATCGCCAGCAGGCCGGCCAGACCCAGCACATGCATCGGCCGGGTCAGGTAGCTGTACAGAAACTTGACGGTGATCAGGTCGAGCAGGACGCGGACCGTGCGCGACAGGTTGTACTTGGTCCGACCGGCGACGCGCGGGTGATGGCGGACCGGCACCTGTGCCAGGCGGGCGCCATACTGTTGCGCCAGCACCGGCACGAAGCGGTGCATCTCGCCGTACAACGGCAGCGCCTCGGCCAGGTCGCGGCGCATCGCCCGCAAGGTGCAGCCCATGTCGCGGACTGCCACCCCGGTCACCCGCCGGATCAGCCAGTTGGCCGCCAGGCTCGGCAGCTTCCGCCGCAGCAGATGGTCCTGCCGATTGGCCCGCAGACCCAGGACCGCATCGTACCCCTCTTCCAGCTTGGCCAGCAGCCGCGGAATGTCGGCCGGGTCGTTTTGCAGGTCGCCGTCCATCGTCACCAGAACCTCACCGCTGGACCAGTCGATGCCGGCTTGCAGAGCGGCGGTCTGGCCGAAGTTGCGCCGCAACCGGACCACCTTGACGCGCGGGTCAGCCGCCGCCAGCTCCTCCAGCACGGCATACGAGCCGTCGGTGCTGCCGTCATCCACGAAGATCACCTCGTAGGTCCGCCCCAGGGGCTCCAGCGCCTGCCGCAGCCGGTCATGCAGCGGCCCGAGGTTGTCCCGCTCGTCCTTGATCGGAACGATCACCGAGAGGTTGGTCATCCGCTTGCACCTGAAATCGGGGGAAAGAACCGAACAGGTAAACCGGGGCGCCGGCCAGGCCGGCGACGGTGAAAACGGCGAACCACAACAAGGCCAACGTCAGGGCGGGGCCCGCGGGCACCCCTTGCAGCCCCAGCAAGAGCACCGTGCCCCCTTCCCGGATGCCCATGCCGTTCAGACTGATCGGCAAGAGCGTCAGGAGCGTCACCACCGGCACCAGGACCCAGTAATAGCTGTCCGCCACCGCCAGCCCCAGCGCCCGGCCGATCATCCAGACCAGTACCACGTTGGCCGCCTGCACCAGTCCGCTAAGCAGCAAGGGCCCTGGCCGAAGCAGCAACGGCAGACAGCGCTGGAGGCGGGCGCCCAGCTCCTCGTGGCGAGCGCTGAGCAGTCGGTAGCGGGCCAGCAACGGCAGCGCAGCCAGGCCGAGCACCATCGCCGCCGCCATGCTCCAGACGGCTCCGACCAGCCACAGGGGCAAGTCGAGAGGGGAGACCAGGACAGCACCGCAGGCCAGCAACAGCAGAAGCATCAGCCCGCTGGCCCGATCGAGGAGCACGCTCAGCAGCGCAGCCGAGCGTCGGCCGGACCCGCCGTCGAGATACCAGGCGCGGACCACGTCGCCGCCGACCGAGGTCGGCAGCACCAGGTTGAAGAACATGCCGATGAAGTAAAAACCGACCAGGTGGCGCAGCGGCGGGTTGAACCCCAGCGGTCGGGCCAGCATCTGCCAGCGCCAGCTGCTGAGGACCTGCGTCAGCCCATACAGGGCCAGGGCCGCCAGCCCGACCTCCCAGCGCAAACGGCGGACCGCCTCCGCGGCCGGTCCCCAGTCGGTCTGCCAGGCCAGCCAGGCCAGCAGGGCCAGCCCGGCCGCCAGGCGAATCATCTTACTCACGGACCACAAACTCCTGTTCCAGCGGCTCCGACCCGGTTTGCAGGAACCAGCAGTGTTGCCCATCGGTCATGTCCACCAACAGCCGGTAACGCCCCGGCTTCAGCGCCGGCAGGGCGAGCGTCAGGTCAATGCTCCGGCCCGGGGGCACCTCGGCCTCGAACAGCCCTCCCTCTCCCGATGCCGCCTTATGCTGATGGTGGTTGTAAACGACGTAGGAGGCATGGACGCCGGCGGCGGTCCCGCGCCGCAGCCGCCAGGTCCGGAAGGAGGTATTGCGGGCACGCACCCGGACGGCAAACGGCCGACCCGGTGGAACCGCCTCCAGCGGCTCCAGCAGCTCCAGCTCGCAGCGGCAGACGCCCGGGCAGTATTCCCGCCGCGCCCAGCGGCGGAAGACAGCAGGAGAATGCTCCAACCCCTGCCGGTCGAGCCATTCCTCGTAAAAGTCGAAGAACTGGTTGAGGTAAGCCGCCTTGCCGACGGCGACATGGCCGTAGGACAGCGACAGCTGGCGGCGGGCCTGGGCAAGCGGGATGTCGGACCGCAGCAGCAGGGCGGCAACCGCAGCCAGGCCGGTGCGGTCGGCCCCCCGGCGGCAGTGGATCAGGACCGGGTATTCGCTCCGGTCGAGCACGTCCACTAGCCGGCGCACCTCGTGGATGGAAGGGAGCCGGCCGGCCGAGAGGGTAACGTCCTCCTGGGCCACGTTGCAGCGGTGCGTGGCCCGGCATTCGTCCAGATACCACGGCAGCGGCGGGCAGCAGCCGCGCAGGTTGATCACCGTGCGGACGCCATAGCGCCGGATCAGCCGCTCCAGTTCGTCGCCGGACGGCTGGGCGCAGCGGTAAACCTGGCCGGGTACCACGGCGTGGAAGTTGGGGCCGATCATCACGTAGGCGGCATTCGCCCCCAGCGCCAGCAACAGGCCGACCGCCCCGCCCCGCAGGGCGGCACGCGGCCAGGAGATCCCCTTCCGGGCACCGTTGTCCGGCTCGGTCACTGACACGGCTCCCCCCGGTGTGGGGTAAGGAACGTCCTCGGCCACTCCGGTTTTGCTCCGTGATCGGCCGCGCGGACTGAGCGGGGCCGGGGGCGCTTCTCGGCCCGCGGGGCCTATCCACCACACGCCCCTTGCCCCGACTTGGAGCCGCAGCATGATGCCAAAACCCGGGCCGGTCGGCTAGGTCGATTTGCCTTCCGAGCCCGGAGCGTCAGCGACGGGTAAACTATCCGAGCCCGGAGCGTCCGCGACGGGGAACTATCCCGGAGCGTGAGCGACGGGTAAACTATCCGAGCCCGGAGCGTCAGCGACGGGTAAACTATCCGAGCCCGGAGCGTCAGCGACGGGGCAAGTCCTATCCCGTCGCTCACGCTCCGGGCTCGGATCGCTCCGGGCTCGGATCGCTCCGGGCTCGGATCGCTCCGGGCTCGGATCGCTCCGGGCTCGGAGCCCCGATCCGCTTAGGTCAGGTTCGGCAAAACGCCGTCGCCGCAGAAGTCCGGGTTGCCGAACGTCTTGATATGGTGGCCCATGCCGTGGGCCAGGGCCAACAGCAGCCGGTTGTGCGGCACCCGCGGATAGCGGAGCGAGCGCCCCATGCGGAAGTCCAGGCCGTTGCCCACCAGCACGAACGGGATGTTGTCGAGGGTGTGCGAGTTCCCTTTGCCCAGCTCGTTGGTCCAGACAATGAGGGTGTTGTCCAGCAGGCTGCCGCCGCCGCCCGGCTCGGGGGTCTCGGCCAGCCGCCGGGCCAGGTAGGCCAGCTGCTCGCAATACCAGCGGTTGATCCGCGTCAGTTTGTCCTGCGACTCGGCGTCGTTGTCCGGCTTGTGCGACAGCTCATGGTGGCCTTCCTCCACCTTCAGCCAACGCATCCGGGCCTGACCGACCGAGTTGGTGAATTGCAACGTGGCCACCCGGGCGAAGTCGGCGACAAAGCTATTCACCAGCAAATCGATCTGCATCTTGCTGATCCGGGGCATGTTGTCGTTCTCTTCCCGGACGCCCGGCTCCAACTCGGGGACGGCATGGCCGACGGACTCGGCCTCGGCCTTTAGCTCCTGCTCCATCTCGCGGACGAAGGTGGTGTGCTCTTCCAGCAGCCGGCGGTCCTCGGCGCTGACCAGCGAGCCGACCTTGCGCAGGTCGTCCTGAAGGTCGTCGAGGATGCTCTTGAGGCTCTCGCGGTCCTTGACCCGGCCGTACAGTTTGGCGAACATCCGGTACGGGTCGTCGATCGGCTCGATCGGTTTGTTCGGCCCGGCATAGACCATACGGGTCCAGGTGTCGGCGCGGTCGGGCACCATCACGCCGAACTCCAGCGAGCCGAAGCGGGTGCGTGTGGCCGGGTCGCGCTGCAAGAAGTTCTTGATCTCCTGGTCGATGGAGATGCCGCGGGACCAGCCGGCCGGCGTGTGCGAGCCCCCCTGGATGTTGCCGGGGAACAGCTCGATGCCGGTCAGCAGGCAGCCGATGCCGCGCATGTGGTTGTCGCCGTCCCCCCGGATCTTGTCACAGACGCCGTGCAGGATCAGGGTGCGATCCTTGAACGGCTCCAGCGGTTGGAGACTTTCCTTGAGCGTCTCCAGTTTCCCTTCGTAGTCGGGCCAGAAGGTCGAAGGGACGACGCCGTTGGGGCTGAACATGATGACCAGCCGCTGCTTGCGCCGCTGCTGATTGGCGAAGCCCAGGCTGGGCAAGTTGAGGATGAACGGGATGGCGGCCGCGCCAATCCCCAAGTCACGGATGAATTCACGTCGAGTTTTCTTCTGGCTCACGTCGCTTCTCCTGATTGCGTTTGGCGAATCGAATGCTGACCACTGACAATGCGGCGCGTTCTATACCAGTTCTCGATTTTATCTGGGTTGACCGTTGACACTACGGTGTGGTATTAAAATACCACAAGGCAGGAGGACCGGAGCCATGCCGTACGACTCGATTGTATGGGACCTGGAGGACGACCCAGATGGCAATGTGCAGCACTGTGCGCAGCACGGTGTCACGAAGGAAGAGGTCGAAGAGGTCCTCCAGAACGCGACGGACACAGACATCAGCCGGTCCTCCGGCCGGCCCGTGGTCTTTGGGGACACCAGCACGGGCCGGCACCTGATGGTCGTGTACGAAGAAATCGACGCCGACACCGTCTACCCGGTAACGGCCTACGAAGTTCCGAGGAGGCAGCGACCATGACCATGCGCCGCACTACCCGCAACCGACGACTCACACCCGAGGAGGCCGCGAAGTACCGTGAGGTCCGTGAACAGGTCGAACAGGAACTGCCCGACCTGATCGCACGACATCATCAGCGGATGGCGGCCCTCGACCAACTGGATGAGTTGATCAAGCAGCTGAAGGCCGCTCGCGAAGCACGAGGCCTGAGCCTGTCGGACCTGAGCCAACTGACCGGCATGGACCGATCGGCCCTCTCCAAGCTCGAGACCGGGCAGCGGCCTAACCCCACCGTCGAGACCCTCGTGCGCTACGCCGAAGCCGTGGGCAAGCGTCTTGTGGTTTCGCTAGCAGATGCTGACGGTGGAGCTCAACCGCCCCAGCCCGCCTGAGGAAGAGTGCCTACACAGCTGGCACCTCCGCAGTTGAAAGAACTTGCCTACCAGTTTATCGGCGATCCGAAGGCCCGGCGCCATCCGGGAACTCACGTCGAGTTTTCTGGACCACGTTATTTCTCCTCAAATTGTTGCCGAAGCTCCCGTATCTGCTTGGACAGACCGAACCGCTCGTCAACCACCGGGCCGTTTCGGGAAAGCAAGAGCCAGAGAGTGACAAGCAGGACGACTTCAACCCATGGGACATCACCACCGTTCATTCGGCCTGCCTCCGCGGCGGGCGGTGCTGGGGCTAGGGTTTTTCCTCGCGGCGGGGCAAGGCGGACACCGCCATGATCTCCACCAGCAGTTTGCGGATGTTATAGCGATTATCGGCAAAAGCCTGGCACAGGTCCGACAGCGTCCACGGGCCGTAGGCGCGGATCGGCTGCTTGACCAGGTAATGGAACAACTGCTCGACGAAGGCTTCATGCACCTCCTCGCTGCCGGCCAGGAATGCGGCCAGATCGCGGACACCGGCAAACTTCACCACCTCGCCGGTGCGTGTCTGGTAGGAACCGGTCGCGTCGATCGGCTTCCCCTTTTCCTTGTCGCGGTAGCGGCCGATGGCATCGAAGTGTTCCAGGGTGAAGCCGAGCGGATTGATCATCCCGTGGCACGCCAGGCAGGCCTGGGGCCGGGTCTGAAGCGCCACGCGCTCCCGGGTAGTCAGGTCGGGGTGAAGGTCGGCCGGCAGCGGCGTGAAGGCCTCGGGCGGCGGCCGGAGCGATCGCCCCAGAACGCTGCGGGCAATGAACACCCCGCGATGGATGGGCGAACTCTCTTCCGCGTAAGCGAACGTCGCCGTCAGGTAGGGATGGGTCAATACCCCGGCCCGCTCGCGCGGCTCCAGAATCACCTTCTGGAACGGGGCATCGGCGGGCAGATCGGCACCGTATAACCGCGCCAGTCGGCCGTTCAGATACAGATAATCCGCCAGGAACAGCTGTCGGAAGTCGGCTGTCTCGCTCCAGAGCACCTCCTCCAAAAACAGGTCGAGCGAGGTGCGCAGGTCGGAGGCGGCCGCCTCGTCGAAGCCGGGGAAGCGGGTAGAGTCCTTGGCCAGGTCGGGGTGCTGCTCGACCTTGAGCCATTGCAGGAAGAACTCGCGGAGCTTGGCGCGAGTGCGGAGATCGGTCAGCATGCGCTCCGCCTGGCGGACCACCTGCTCGCGCGTGGCCAACTCACCCCGAGCGGCAGCTTCCAGGAGTTCCGCATCGGGCAGGCTGTCCCACAACCCGAAGGAGAGCCGGGCGGCCACGTCGTAGCTGGGCCGGCCATCGCTGATCTCCCGGTAGAGGAACCAGGGCGACTTCAGGACCAGAAGCACGACCCGCTGGACGGCCGTCTCCAGGTCGCGGGCGGTTTCAAACTGGCGGTCCACATAGAGCCGCTGCTGCTCGGGCGTCAGCGGCCGGCGGAAGGCCCGCTCGGCGAAGCGGCGGCAGAACTCACGCAGGCTCTGCTCTCGGTCGGGGCTGCTGTCGGTGACGCCGGCCAATTCGCGGAGATGACGGGTGACATAGCCCGCGACCTCGATGGCCGCGTCGGTGGTGGACTGGTCCCAGGCCCGCGAGATCGACGTGCCGCGCTCATAACCGGCATTGCGGTCGTCCGGCGGGAAGGGGGTCGTCACAACGAGGACCTCGGGGGAGGGGTGCGGCGTCAGGTTCCGCTGCGGGATGACCTCCGCGGCCCGGCCGGGGAGCTTCCACTCCAGCGCGATCGATGCCTTGACCGGCGGGGGTGGGTCGGTCCGCTTCTTGGAATCATCCACGCCCTGCTTGGCCTTGGAGAACTCCAGCCGCAGCGGGTAGAGCCGGCCGCCCAGCAGGAAGATGGAGGCGCGGTGTTCGGTGTCGTTGCCGGACTTCACCCAGGCGTCGATCAGCGGCCGGTCAGTAGCGTTGACCCACAGGCGGGCGGCGTGTTCGGTGCGGACGATGAAGTCGTAAATGCCCGTCTCGGGGGCCAGGACCGACCCGGTCCAGCGAATGGAGAATTCGTGGGCCGGGAGTTTCTCCGGCTCCGGGCTGGCGGTGCCGAAGTCGAACCCGACCGTGGGGTCCACGCGCTGCAACACGCGGTCAAACTCGCGGAAGCGCCGGGAGCGGAAGTATTCGCCGCGCAGGCCGCGCTGTTCCTCCCCCCTCACCCCTTCCCCTCTCCCCCCTGAGGGGGGAGAGGGGAGCAAGCA
>DATLYH010000365.1:0-2406 GCA_035575035.1 Gemmataceae bacterium | reverse complement strand
GGCCGTGTTCGAGAAGGCCGCCCGGAAGTACCAGCCGTCCCGGCTCACCTGGAAGACCGGCAGCCACGGCTCGTTCTGCGGGTTGAAGCGACGCGGCGAGACCGTCGGCAGCGTTTTCCGCTCGGCCAGGTCGCGGTACTCTTGATCGACCGCCAGCAGCGTGGCCACGTCCGGCTCGCCGACGACGGGGGCGGCGAACCGGTTCCGGGCCAGCCGGCCGGCCAGGGCATCGATCAGGCCGCGCAATCGCTTGGGTCCCACGCCCAGCTTCGCCAGGCGACCGTCGTGGGCCGCCTGCTCCAACTCCTCCAGCCGGGTGATGCCCAGCTCCTCGTGGATCTGCCGGGCCAGCCCCGGCCCGACCCCCGGCAGCGTGGTCAGGATTTGTTCCGGATCAATGTGCCCGTCGTCCATGTTGACGGTGCGGAACTCGCCCGTTTTGACCAGCCCCTCGATGGTATACGACAGGTGCGAGCCGATCCCCGGCAGCGCCTCCAGCCCGCCCCGCCCCTGTTCCGCAATCAACTCCGCCACCGGGCGGTCCAACTCCAGCACGGTCTGGGCGGCCCGTCGGTACGCGCGAATCCGGTAGACGTTGCTGTCCCGTCCTTCCAACTGGTCGGCGTAATCGAGCAGTCGTTGTGCGATCGTCTGATTGTCCACGGCAGACCCCTCCAAATCCACCCTTATTATACGCCTGTACAGAAGGGAAGAACAGATCAGTAGACATGGATCGGGCGCCATCGACCCGTCGCTGACGCTCCGGGCTCTGACAATACCCGCTGACGCTCCGGGCTCTGACAATACCCGTCGCGGACGCTCCGGGCTCTGACAATACCCGTCGCGGACGCTCCGAGCTCGGAAGCACACTCACACGACGGCGGCCAGGCCGACCTCGCGGCGCAGGACAGGGGCCTTGTCGGTCTTCTCCCAAGTAAAGTTGGGCAACTCGCGGCCGAAGTGGCCGTGACGGGCCGTCTCCCGGTAGATCGGCCGGCGCAGAGCGAGCGACTCGATGATCCCTGCCGGCGTCAGTTTGAAGTGCTTGCGGATCAACTCGGCCAGCTGCTCGTCCGTCACACCGTTGGTTGCTGTGCCCATCGTACTTACCCAGATGTTCAACGGCTCGGGGTAGCCGATGGCGTAAGAAAGTTGCACCTCGCACTGGCTGGCCAGGCCGGCGGCCACGATGTTCTTGGCGATGTAGCGGGCCATGTATGCTGCCGAGCGGTCCACCTTGGTTGGGTCCTTGCCGCTGAAGGCGCCGCCGCCGTGCCGGCCCCGGCCGCCATAGGTGTCCACGATGATCTTCCGGCCTGTCAGGCCGCAATCGCCGTGCGGCCCTCCTTCCAGGAAGCAGCCCGTCGGGTTGATGTGGCAGCGGATGGTGTCTTCGCGCAGCGACCGCGGCGACATGCCGGGCAGGATCAGCTCGATCTCCCCCTTGATCAGGTCCGCGCGCTCCGCCCGCAGGGTGGGCAGGATCAGCTTCTCGACCAGCACTTGCCGGGCCTCGTCGGAGAAGTAGTCCTTGCCTCCCTTCTTGACCACGACGCTCTCATCGTGCTGCGTGGAGAGGACAATGGTATGGATGCGGTGGGGGGTGCCGTCGGCATTGTACTCGACCGTGACCTGGCTCTTGGCATCGGGGCGGACAAAGGGGAGCTCGCCGCTGCGGCGCATGCGGGCGTGGTTCTCCATGAGGCGGTGGGCCAGGTAGATCGGCAGCGGCATCAGCGTGTGCGTTTCGTCGCAGGCGAAGCCGAACATCATTCCCTGGTCGCCGGCGCCGCCGGTGTCCACCCCCATCGCAATGTGCGGCGATTGGGTGTGGACGTAGCACTCCACCTGGCATGTGTCGGCGGCGAAGCCGATCTTCGGATCGACGTAGCCGATCTCACGGACCGTCTCGCGCACCAGCCGGTCGATCACGGCGGGGGACAGGTCCGCCTTGGTGGTGATCTCGCCGGCGACCACGGCCCGGTTGGTAGTCACCAGCGTCTCGCAAGCGACCCGGCTAGCGGGATCAGCCGCCAGACAGTAGTCGAGCACGGCGTCGCTGATTTGGTCGGCCACCTTGTCGGGATGGCCCATGGAGACGGATTCGCTGGTAAAGAGATATCGGTCCGCAGTCACGGGAAAAGTCCTCATCCAGGAGTGAAGAAGTTAGCCGGCGGCACTGGCCCCCTGTCGGGGGGAATTATAGGACACAGCTGGGAAGTATGGAAGCGAAACTCCGGCCTACCCCCTCACCCCCGCCCCCTCTCCCCCACGGGGGGAGAGGGGAGAAGAATTTGCTCCCCTCGCCCTCACGGGGGAAAGAGGAGAAGAATTTGCTCCCCTTGCCCCTGCTCGGGGGAGAGGGGTTGGGGGAGAGGGGGCAACAAGAGTCTCCCCTCGCCCCCG
>DATLYH010000364.1:0-4432 GCA_035575035.1 Gemmataceae bacterium | reverse complement strand
GGGGAAGCGGAAGCGGCGCGTGGGCGGTGGGGGCAGCAAGGGTTCGAGGCGCTGCCAGAGGGCGTCACTAACCAGCGGTTTCAGGGCTTGTCCTCCTGTTCGGGAGACGACTCTCCACAGAACGAAGGAGCAGCCCCTATGCCATCGGCTCATTTTTTCCGAACGCTCTAAAATACAGCTGGCGTGATGGTTGCAGGTTTCGGGCGGAGGAGACGAGTCGGAGGGCCAGCCATGTCCCTGCTGGAGCACCCCGAGGCCCAAGAACTGCTGGCCGACGCCACCCTCCGTGCCAACGCCGTGCGCTACGGCCTCGACCACCTCACCCACTTCCTGCAGCGCTACCTGCCGCTGTTCTACCGCACCGAGCAGCGCCGCCTGGCCACCCTTGTCATCCCCGGACGCCTCAGCGCCCTGCAGCGCAAGACCTCCGCGCCCAGCGCGCACCAGGCCGGACGGCCCCGCAAGCCGGTGCAGCACGTCGTTGGCGCCGGCCTGCCCGATGACGAGGGCGTCAGGGCTGAACTCCGCCGCCCTGTCGCCGAGGTGCTAGGCGACCCCGACGGCGTGGTGGTGCTCGACCGCAGCGGCTTCCCCAAGAAGGGGACCGAGTCGTGTGGCATGGCCCGCCCGTGGTGCAACCGGCTCGGCAAGGTCGAGAACTGTCAGGTCGGCGTCTTCCTCAGCTACGCCGCCCCGGCCAGCCACGCGCCCCGGGACCGCCGCCTCACCTGCCGCCCAAGCGGGCCGCCGACCGCAAGCACCGGCGTAAGACCCACGTGCCGGAAGAAGTCGCCTTCCCGGAGAAGTGGCGGATCGGGTTGGACCTGCTCGACCGCAGCGGCCCAGACGTGCCGCACGGCTGGGTGGCCGGCGACGACAAATTCGGCCGGGCCACGGCCTTCCGCGAGGACCTGCGCCTCCGCCAGGAGCGCTAGGTGCTAGACGTGCCGGCGAACACCTGGATACGTGAGGTAGCCCCGCGGCCGGACGGCAAGCGGCCGCCGTTCGCGCGGGCCGAGGTCTGGGCCGCCCGCCCGCCAGCGGCGCGGTGGAAGACGGTCACCGTCCGGGACGGGGAGAAAGGGCCACTGAAGGTACCGGTGCTGGCACGGCGGGTGCAGACCCAGGACGAGGGCGGGCGCGTCGGCCCGTCGGAGACGCTGCTGGTCCTCCGCGAGCCGGGTAGGGGCGGCCAGACGTGATACGCCGTGAGCAACGCCGGCCGACAGGAGCGGCTGGCAGTGCGGGTGCGGGTCAAGGCCGCGCGGCACCGGGTAGAGCAAGTATTGCAAGAGGGCAAGGGGGAAGTCGGCTTGGGGCAGTACGAGGTGCGCTCGTGGGTGGGCTGGCACCACCATAGGACCCGGTCGCTGTTGCCGCTGAGGTTTCTGGCACTGGAGCGGCGGCGGTTGGGGGGAAAAAGTGCCGGCGCTGACGGTGGCGCAGCTACGGCAGGTGTTCAGCCGACGGTTGCGGCAACCGCCGCCGGGCCCCGGGCAGATCGCCGCGGTGGTCAACCGGGGGCTGCGGCGTAACGAGGAGGCGCGCATCGATCCCTGGTACCAGAAGACCAAGGCGTTCCCGCCGCGACGTGGTTCGCAGCCCACCCCGGCCGGAGCGCCCAAGAAAAAACGGTTACAGTAGAACTAAGAGCCTCAAATAGAATGGTGAGCCGCCGATCAAAACCGGCTGCTCATACGGAAAGTAAGTGCCCCCAATGTAGCGAACGCATGGCAGTCCCTTCATGCCAGGTCCAGGTAGCTTGACAAGAGGAGGCCTGCTAAACATGGCCACTCGTACCCTGATGGCGTTCGTCAGATGGTTGACGACCCGCACACTCACTACTCTTGCACTGATAGGCATAGCAGCAGGGTGTGAGAGGATTCCAGAAACTCCGCCGTCTCAAGCCTCCACGGAGCAAATCAAGTCGATTCCAGTAGGCTCTGTGAGCGCCATTGCCCTTTCCCCAGACGGAAAACTTCTGGCAGCAGGTTCGACGAATAGCGTGAGTCTTTGGGGAGTCGCCGAAGGACTTCTGGCCCAGATAAACTGGGACTCAGGTTCAACCGAGGCTTGTGGTTACCTCGCCTTCTCCCCCGACGGCAAGCGACTCGTTTCAGTCCATGAAGGATATACATATGACCTCCCGCGCTTGGCCGTACGCATTTGGGAGATAACACCGGATAACAACCTCCGTGAAATGCGCCGACCTCCGCTGCGTGAGCGCGAAGGCTGGGACCGCGCTTCGATTGTGCATCATGCCAGCTTCTCTCCTGATGGGAACATCTTGATTTTCGGGAGGACAGACGGGACGATTTGCATGTGGGATTTGGCTAGCGAAAGTATAAGGACTTACAATCGGGGCGGTGTGGCAGCCGCCTTCTCACCCGAAGGCCGTACTTTATTCATAGTTAGTCACAATGGACGGGTACACCGTCTTGAGGCCGCTACAGGCAAGCTAATCGCTACAAACAAAGAGACCCAAAGTGGGAGTTACATGTATGTGGATCGCGTTGCATTTGCCCCAAACGGCAAGCTAGTAGCACTGTCCGACGGCGCCAGCGTGCAGCTTCGGGATATTGAGACCGATGTAATGGCGAATCGATTCATAGTCCAAGGAGTTAGTACACTCTGCTTCTCATCTGACAGCAAATGGTTAGTGGCAGGCATCTACCGTCGTGGTATCTTGTTCATTGACGTGGTAACAGGCAAGAAGAGTTTTTGGTTCGGAAGCGGGGCGATATACAAGGGCCCATTTGCCTTCTCCCGTGACGGCCAATACGTAGCATGGGCAGATGAGAAGTCTGTATTAATTGGCAAGACGGAGGGAATCTTGGCGGCCAAGTACGGCGCATCGAAGTTACTCAATGGCAACAGGACAGATGCGACACTAGAGGCAGAGTTGGTCGTAATTAAGGATACATACCGCCTTCCGTCAGGAGTGAACCCGGTTGAGGAATTGAGCTTCCAACTTGGAAGAACCGCTTCTCCTCTCCCTCCACAGGTTGACCTGGCTTTGAAGGTCCGCAACGTTGGGAATGAGCAGATTCAAGTGCGTAGGGATGACCTTACGCTTTACCTTGTAGGGAGTGGTGCCTTCAATGTCCCAATACCTCCAACCCAGACCGGCGTTAGCTTTCTTTCGCGAGAGCCACCGTCGCTAACCCTGTCGCCTGGAGAAAGCTATACGCGTCGGGTAACTAACCTGGAGTCGAACATCTTCAAGTCTTACTGGCTTCTACCCGGTGAATACTTGATCGGGGGCATGTACTCAGTGGAAGTCCTTCCGAGACCGACGGGAGCAATGGGCGCCGACGGGGGATCCGGGTACATAGAGGTCGAAGTCGCCCCCAAAAATGTGCAGGTGTTGCCAGGCCAAGAGTAATACAAGTAAAAAGAGAAGCGTAAGCGTTCACGGCCCGAACCGTTGCCTTGTCTCGCCTTGTAGAATGGGATTATGACGTTCGCGCCGCCTATCCCCCGAGAACTCCGGGACCAGATCCCGCCGGCCTCCCAGGCCGCGCGGGTAGTGGCCTTCCAGCACTTCCAACGACGGCGCAACGCCCGCGACACCGCGGTCCGTGTTCTTCAGGAACGGCTCGGCCTTCACTCCACCAACGCTGCCAAGCCCCCGTCGCCCGATGGCCCCGACGGCCAACGCTGGCCTCCGACGCCCCCGGGCCAACGGCCCCAAGGCAGCCCGAAGGGGCACATCGAATTGCGCAGGACTACCGCAGCCGATCGTGAGCCCGGGCCAACAGCCCCAAGGCGGCCCGAAGGGGCACCACCGCCACCCCCGGCCGCGGCTGCCGCCGGACCACACCGAAGACCGGCGCCCCGCCGCGTGCCGCCGGTGCGGCCACGCCCTCCACGGCGACGACCCCGCCCCGCTCGTCCACCCGGTCCTGGAACGGCCGCCGATCAAGCCGGTCGTTACGGAGTACCGCCGCCCCCGCCTCCGCTGTCCCCACGGCCGCACTACCCCCTGCGCGTCCTTGCCCCCGGAGGCGGCGGCCACCGCTGGGTCCCGCCTCCCGGCCGCCGCGGCCCTGCGGACCAGGCGTGGGGTCGGCCTCCCCCTCGTGGGAGTACCCCTGTCGCCGGCCGCGGTCTGCTCGGTCGAGAGTCCGGTGGCCCTGGCGGTGGCCGGGGCGTGGCCGTATGCTGCCGCGCCGCCGGCCAACATCGACGCGATCTCGGGGCGGGAGGAGAAGCAGAAGGGCTGGCGGTGGACGGTGGTCACGGCGGCCGTGACGGTATTCCTGATCCGCCGGTCGCGCGGCGTCAAGCCCCTGCGGGAACTGTTGGGGGAAGGGCACGACCCGGTGGTGACCAGCGACCGCTTCCCGACGTAGGAGGTCCTGCTCTGGGGCCGCCGGCCGGTCGGCGGGGATCTGGTGGCGGTCTCCGACGCGTGGTGCTTCGGCGGGCC
>DATLYH010000363.1:0-25555 GCA_035575035.1 Gemmataceae bacterium | reverse complement strand
CGCTGGCGGCCGTCACCGCCGCGACAGGCGGAGTGGGGCTCTTGGCCGCCGGTACGGTGCTGGTCGGCGGCGGCGCCCTGGCCGGCGCCTTTACCGGCGCCATGATGACGCGCGGCTTCGAGAAGGAAATCCAGGATTACTACGATCAGGCTGTGCAGCTTGGCAAGATCCTGGTGGCCGTCGAGGTCCACGGCAAGGGGAACGCCGCCCGTCTGGCGGAAGCGGAGCGCATCCTGGCCGAGGCCGGCGCCGAGCCAGTGGCGCTGGCCGAGGGATAGCCGGGCATGCTCTTCAGCTCCATTCGGCAGTCCTCCAGTTGGAAGTACGCTCTGCGTGCCGTCATCCGTGCAGCGCGGGATCGGAGCCAGTGCCGCGGGCCTTCCAGCTTCAGGGCTGGCCCGGCTTCACCTCCAGCGCGAACACGATCTCTCCGCGCCGCCAGGGGAACGCCCCCGCCGGTGGCGGCTGCACCTTCACCGGCACCGACAGCACGCCGACCGCATAACGCAGGTCTGTCTCCGGAGCGTTCCGGTACGGGTTGAACGGCAGGACGGGCCAGACCAGGCGGGCCGCTGGATCGACCCGCAGCGTCCAGCCGCGATGGCGGACCCAGCCGCCGATCTCGTCAGGACCCAGTTCGATGCGCTTCTCGTCCAGGACCGTTCGGGTCCGGGCGGTTTCCAGGGTTTCGCCTGCCTTCAAGACCAACTGGAGATTCAGCCGCACGTCTTGCAGTCGGCCCCGCCCCGTCTCGGTGATCAGGAACCGGAACGGCAAGCGGTCTTCGCTCGGCGTCGGCATCTCGATTTCCGCGAAGAAGGTGAAATAGCCTAGCCCGAGCCGGTCCCTCTCACCCTTACCCTCTCCCCCAACAGCGAGGGGAGAGGAGGACATCCGGAGCCGGCTGCTGAGCGGGATGGTGGTTACGCGATCCTTGGTCTTCTCCAGGAACGTGGCCAACTCGGGCTGATGCTTGGAGTTGGCCCCGGTAATGATCAGGCCAAGTTTCTCGTGGTAAATGCTCAGGTGCCCCTGGCGGTCGAGGGTGAATTGGCTGTCGATCGGGGTGTCGATCAGGCCGGAGAGGCAGACGATCCAGGGCCCGGTCTTGCGGATGCCGGCGGGCACCTTCATCCGGTAGGCGAAACGGGGCATTTCCTGGGGGATGGGGGCGGTGGGGCCCTCGTGGTAGTAGAGGGCGCTTTGCGCCAGGCGGCCCAGGTCACGGCCGCTGATTCGCCGTCCGAGGAAAAAGCCGGCCAGAAATTCCGCATAGCGGCGGCCGTCGGGCCAGTGCGAGAAGCCGAAGTGGCCCCAGGCGCTGACGCCCCAGTGGCGGTTGCGGCCGTTGATCGTCTCAACCGGCGTGCCATCGGGCCAGGTGAAGTGCTTGTGGAAGTCGGTGGCCCGGCGGAGAGCCTCCAGGGCCGCGGTGTCCTTGCTGTGTTCCCAGTACAGGGCGACGCAACACATCGTCAGGTAGTTGTAGCCGGTGGCCGGGCCGTTGTCGGTGAACTCGCCCCAGTAGCCGTCGGCCGTCTGCTCCTCGGCGGCCAGGCGGTGCAAGGCACGGCTGCCCAGGGTTTCCCACTCCGGTTTCCGCAGTACCCGCCCGGCCAGATAGACGGTGGAGGCAAAGAGGGCGTAATGGTTGGTGGAGGTGCGGATGTACGGCCCCTGGTAGCGGGGGAAGTCGAGGCGGCCGGCCGTCTCGCGGGCAAACCAGCTGACGATCTTCTCGAACTCCCTGCGCCAGCGTGCCTGCCGCTCGGGGCCCAGCTCGGCTTCAAGCAGGCGGTAGGTGTCGAGCCAGAAATGGATCTCCCACTCGTAATCCTGCTTGTTCTCGTTGGTGTCCTTCTCACTGAGATCAGCTGCTCGGTCGCCGAGTTGGAGGGCCAGTTCCCGTTTTTTCTTGTCGCCAAAGAAGGGATTGGCGGGGTGCTGTTTCGTGTAGAGGACCGCAGCGGCGAGCATGGCCCCGGGGTTGGACGGAGGGTCTGAGGCACCCTCGAGTTTGCTCACCTCGGCGGCCATCAGTTTGAAGTAGTCACCCGGCAGCTCCGCGGCGACGGAGGCCGGCACGATCGCACTGAAGACGACAACGGCGCCGGCAAGACGGTGCAGTTTCATGGCAACACCTCCTGAATGGATGGGCATCATCATACCAGCAGCCAAGGCGGCGCCCAGTTTCTCCTGCATCGCCCGGGCCGGCGGTCCGTGCCGCAAGCGGCAGGCTTGCCACGGCCGGTCCCGGACCGCCGTAAAATCTCTTCTTCACGCTGATCCCTTCCAACCCGCCCTCTCTCCTCCCTCAAATGCAGAGCTTGGTCCCTTTCCCTCCTGTCGGGCCGGTTATGCTAGATGGAGCGTCCAACGGACCTCGCATTTCGGCATCGAATCGATTAGTGTATAAATGTCTATATTGCCCAAGGAGTTCGTTTTACAGCGAGAAGCAACCGTGGCACAGACAACCCAAGGCGAGCTTTTTGGCGAGGTCGAATCCCCTCCCGCCCAGTCGGCCGGCCTCTTTGCCGAGGTGGTCTTCGATCGTCCGTTGGATCAGGCCTACACCTACGCTGTGCCGGAAGGATTGCGCCATGCCGTCGCCGTCGGCAAGCGGGTGCAGGCGCCCTTCGGCAAGGGGGACAAGCCGACGGTCGGCTACTGCGTCGGCCTGACAGAGACGGCGCCAGCGCGGCCGGTGAAGGAGATCCGCAAGGTACTGGATGCCGAGGCGCTGTTGACGCCCAACCTCCTCCGCCTAACGCGCTGGATGGCCGACTACTACCTCTGCGGCTGGGGCCAGGTACTCAATGCGGTGGTGCCGGCCGGGGTCAAGGAGCAGGCCGGCACGCGCCCGGCGGTGTTCCTCGAAGCGGTCCCCGAAGAAGAATTGCCGCAGCCGGCCCCGCCGTTGACGCCCAAGCAGTCGGCCGCCCTCGACCAGCTCCGGGCTGCGGGCAAGCCGGTGGAGATGCGGCAGTTGGCCCGGCAGGTCCGCTGCGGCTCCGGCCCGCTGGAAGCGCTCGTTGAGAAAGGGTTCGCCCGCCGGGTGGTGCGGCGGATCGACCGATTCACCGACGGCACGGAGGAGCCGATCGCTGTCGAGGGGCCGGTCCTGCTTAACCCCGACCAGCTGAAGGCGTGGGCGCCGATTGAGCAGCGGCTGCGGCAGGGCGGCTTCCAGGCGTTCCTGCTCCACGGTGTCACCGGCAGCGGCAAGACGGAAATCTACCTGCGGGCCATCGAGGAGGTGGTGCGTCAGGGGAAGGAAGCACTGGTGCTGGTGCCGGAGATCAGCTTGACGCCGCAGACCATCCAGCGCTTCCGCGGCCGCTGCGGCGAGGTGGCGGTGCTGCATAGCCACCTCGGCGATGCGGAGCGCGGCGGCCACTGGCGGCGCGTGGCAGCCGGGCAGGTGCAGGTGATCGTCGGCGCCCGCAGCGCCATCTTCGCTCCGGCCCGGCGGCTTGGCCTGATCGTCATTGACGAGGAACACGAGGGGACGTTCAAGCAGGAATCGACGCCGCGCTATCATGCCCGTGATGTCGGCGTGATGCGGGCCCGGTTGGAGAACATCCCGATCCTGCTCGGCTCGGCGACGCCGTCGCTGGAGAGTTGGTACAACGCCCAGCGCGGCCAGTACACCCTGCTCAGCCTCCCCAACCGGGTGCTTGATCGGCCGCTGCCGCGGGTGGCCCTGATCGACCTGCGCCGGGTCCCGCCGAGCGGCGGCCGCTACAGCGCCCTGAGCCCCGCGCTGGAGCGGGCCATGAAGGAGGCACTGCGGGCCGGCGGCCAGGTGATGCTGCTGCTCAACCGCCGTGGCTACGCCACCCATGTCCACTGCCCGGCGTGCGGCCACGTCGAAGCCTGCCGTTTCTGCGACCTGGCCCTGACCTACCACCGTCAGCGCGAGGTGCTCTTGTGCCATTACTGCGGCTACGAGCAGGCGCCGCCCGAACAATGCCCGCAGTGCGGCCAGAACCAGGTCCGCTACCAGGGACTGGGGACCGAGAAGCTCCAGGCGGAGATCGAAGCGAAGTTCCCCGGCTACGTCGTCCGGCGGATGGATAGCGACACGATGCGCCGGCCGGGCAGCCATGGCCGGGTGCTGGCCGCCTTCCGTCGCGGGTTGATCCACATCCTGCTCGGCACCCAGATGATCGCCAAGGGGCTTGATTTCCCCAACGTGACGCTGGTCGGGGTGGTCAACGCCGACGTCGGGCTGCACATCCCGGACTTCCGGTCGGCGGAGCGGACGTTCCAGCTCTTGTCGCAGGTAGCGGGGCGGGCGGGGCGCGGTCCGCGCGGCGGCCAGGTACTGGTGCAGACCTTCAACCCCGAGCAGCCGTGCATCGCGCTGGCGGCGGCGCACGATTACACTGGCTTCGTGACCCAGGAATTGGCCCATCGCCGAGCCCACAACTATCCCCCCTTCCAGCGGATGGCCCGGCTGATCGTCCGCAGCCGCGACCGCGACGCTGCCGGCGCTTTCGCCGAGCGCCTGGCCGCCGCCTTCACCGCGGGGATGCGTGCTCTGACGCCGCCGGGAACCGAGCCAGCGGAGGTCCGCTTGCTGGGGCCGGCTGAGGCGCCGGTGTTCCGGTTGAAGGGGTACTACCGGTTCCACTTCCAGCTACAATCGCCCAGCGCGGCCATCCTCCACGAGTTGCTGCGGAATGTGCTGCAAACGATCCGACCTCCATCGGAAGTGGAATTCACCGTCGATGTGGACCCGTTGAATATGTTGTAGAGATACGGGATGCCAAGTCGCAAGCGGCTGAGGGCCCGTCGCTAACCCCTGGACAATGCCCGGCGCAATTGGTAAGGATACCTGAGAGAAACACCACTCGCCGACCCGGAGGTGAGCCTGAACCTAGTTGCAGAACCAGTACCCATAACCCAAACCACAACCTGGGGACATGGTCGAGGGACAGGTCCCGGGTCCGCCTTGGCCGGATGTCCTCCCCGGAGAAAAGGAAGCAACCCGAATGACGCACGTTGTTTGCCAGCCCTGCTACGACTGCAAATACACCGACTGCGTTGCAGTCTGCCCGGTCGAGTGCTTCTACCAGGACGAGAAGATGCTCTACATCGACCCGGTGGACTGCATCGACTGCGAGGCCTGCGTCCCGGAGTGCCCGGTGGAGGCAATCTATGCCGAGGCCAACGTGCCGGCGCAGTGGGCCAGCTTCACCGCCCTGAACGCCGAGCGCTCGGCGGCGCTGAAGGAGAGCGGCGGACACATCACCGAAAAACAGGACCCGCAGGAAGGGCCGGAGTGCCAGAAAAAGTAGTGGTGAGTGGTGAGTGGTAAGTGGTGAGTGGTAAAGAACCGAGATGCAATCCATCTCCTCTTTCGGAGCACTACCCTCCCCTCACCACTTACCCCTTATCACGCACCATGCGAACCCCAGCCGTCCTTCTCATCCAACTCGGCACCCCCGATGCCCCCAACGTGCCGGCCTTGCGCCGTTATCTCCGCCAGTTCCTCAGTGACCCGCGCGTCATCGAGGGAGCGGCCAGCTGGCGCTGGCGGCTGGTCCTGAATTTGTTCATCCTCACCACCCGCCCTGCGCAATCAGCCGCCAAGTACCGCCGCATCTGGGACGAGAAGACCGACTCTCCCCTGCTCCACTTGACGCGGCGGCAAGCCGAGAAGCTCCAGGAAGCTCTGCCCGGCGTGCCGGTCCGCTTCGGCATGCAGATCGGCAACCCGCCGCTGGAAAAGGTGGTCAACGAGTTGATCGCCAGCGGTGTCGATCGGCTGATCGTGCTGCCGATGTACCCACAGTATTCGGCCACGACCACGGCCTCGGCGACTGACGCCCTTTTCAAGGCGCTCCTGAAGCAGACGCGGGTGCCGGCCCTGCGCATTGTGCCTCCCTACTACGACCACCCCGCCTACCTTGACGCGCTGACAGCGGTAATCCGGGACGAGCTGGCCCGGCTCCCCTGGCAGCCGGAGCACTTCCTGCTCAGTTTCCACGGCATCCCGATCCGGTACGCTCAGCGCGGCGACCCCTATGCCACCCACGTCAAGCGCACGACCGCCCTGTTGATCAAGCGGCTCGGCTGGCCGCGGCAGCGCTGGACGCAATCGTTCCAATCGCTCTTCGGCCGGGATGAGTGGCTCAAGCCCTACACCGAGGAAGTGCTGCGCCGGCTGGCCCGGCAAGGAATCAAGCGGGTCTTCGTGGCCATGCCCGGCTTCACGACCGACTGCCTGGAGACGCTCGACGAGATCGGCAACGAGGCGCGCGAGGTCTTCCGCCATGCCGGCGGCGAGGAACTGCACGCCTGCTCCTGCCTGAACGACCATCCCGCCTGGATCGCGGCCATGCGGACGCTGGTGCAGGAAGAGGGCCGGGGCTGGCTCTGACCCGCGCGGCTCCGCGGCGAGCCCTACGGTACGCGCCCGGCGGATTATGCTCACGCGGTCAAGGCCGTGTCGTTCATTGGCCGCCTCGGTCACGTCGGGGTGTCCACTTCACCTGGCACGCGGGCAGGTTCTCGTGCAGTTGCCTGACCGCTTCCCGGGAAACGAGGGTCTGTTCGAGCGTCAGGGACCTCAACTCCCGGCAGCCGTGGAGGTGGGCCAGCCAAGCGTCGGTAACCGGCGTTTCGCTAAGATCCAGACTGCCGAGGCGCGGCAAACGAGAGAGTGCCTGGACTCCCTCCTCGGTCACCGGACATTGCCGAAGGTTTACGCCCCGCAGGTTGGATCGGTCTCGGAACGGTTCAAACCCTGCCCCCGTGACCCGCGTGTTCTGGAGGTCGAACTCCCGCACCTCCGGCAGTTGCGCCAGGCTGCGTATACCATTGTCATCAATGGCCGTTCGGGCTACGGAGAGATACGCAAGGCGCTTGAGTCCGGCCAGATGCGCGAGTCCTGCGGAGGTAATCGGGGTTCCGTCCAGCTCCAGGACAGTCAGCGTGGGGAGGCAGCCGATTGCCGGCAAGGCCTTATCATCGACTTGCGTATCCGCCAGCATCAAGAGATGCAAACGCTCCCCGGAAAGGTGTTGAAAACCCGTTGCGACTCGGGAACCAGACAAGTCCAACCTCCACAGCTTCTTGAGCGGGGCCAGATACACCAAGCCGTCGCCCCGGAGAGGACTCCAACTCAAGTCGAGGCAATCGAGTTCCGTGAGCCCGGACAGATGCCGGAGTCCGTCGTCGGTGATCCGGCTATAAGGAAGCGTAAGGCTCTTGAGCAGTGGCAACCGGGCAAGGTGACTCAGCCCCTCGTCCGTCACGAAGGTGCCATCGACATGGACCGTGTTGAGCTTGGGCAGCGTACCGAGCAGGCGAAGATGTTCATCGGTGCCGGGAGCGCATTCGGGCTGTACGAAGGCGGTGAGCTCGTCCCTCCGGGCAACATCGCAATCGAGCCAAACGCGGATCCCATCGCGGTGAAGGGTTTCCACGGTCTCGCGCTGCCCTGCGGGGAGGCTGGCCACGAACTCCTCCCACCTCGGCCGGCGGGAAGATCGCTCCAGCCAAAGGACGCCAAGCAGGAGCGCGACAAGGATTGCTGATCCTAACAGGGCCCCTGCCCATCTTTGGGAGAATGGCATAGGTGTTTCTGCCCCTGGTATGCCCCTGTCGGTGAGTAGGAAAGTCCCGTACCCCAGGTTCGTTTCATCAGCTTAACATACTCGACCTGTCAAGGACATGATCCACCGGACGCGTACACTCTACGGACCACCGCCCAGACTCACCCGCCGATATGTCCCCCGGTTGTGCCGTGCCAGCAGGGCGAGCGGTCCGTCCGGATGCGGCCCGCGCGAAGACCGGGACAACTCGATGGTATGGATGGCAGTCCGGCTGCGGTTCAGCTGAGTGACGGCCGCGATCTGCTGCGCGGTCAGGTCATCTGCGTCGGTGATGAAGAAGATCACCTCCGGCCGCAGGGCCAGCGCCCGCCTCAGCCCGGCGAGGTGATCGGTGCTCCCCGCGGCGGGCAACGACTCCAGGAGCCGGGCCGTCTCGCGCTTGTTCGCGGCGGTGGCCGGTGCCAAGTCGGTCCGACCCCTCAACCGGAGCGGTTCAGCATGGCGGTTGTAAAGAATGACCTGAAAACGGACCTCCTCGGGGAGTTGTTCAAGACTGGCGAGCAATTCGCGCTTGGCCGCCTTCAGAAACGGGCCCATGCTGACCGAGCGGTCAATCACGTAGACGACACTCTTACCGATCCCCTCCACCTGGAAAATGGACGGCCCGGTCCAGGAACCCGGCGCCGTTCCCCTGCCGGAACCCATGCCGCTGCTCTGTCCTCCGGGTGGATCATCTCCTGGGTCTGGCCCGCCGGACGTCGATCCAGGTTCAGGTCCCGACCGGCTCGCCGGCGCGGGCGGATTGTCGGCGCTGGGCGGCTCCGGCGGCCCAGCGGGCGGCCCTTCGATGGCCGGCGGCGCCAACGGAGGCAAGGGCGGCGGGGCTTCAGGCGCGACGATGGAGCAAACCTGGACCGGCAGAGGCTGGTCAACAGTCGGCGGACTGCCGGCGGGGCGGCAGAGGAGAGCGAGGAACAGCCCGTGGACGGCGGCCGAGAGCAGTCCCGACCAGGCCAGGGTGGGGCGCCGCGAGGACGGAGGGGCGGTTGGTTCCATCAACAGGGCTCTCTGGACTATTCAAGTTCCGCCGGCGCGGCGGCCGATACTTGGTAGTGGGAAGGGTGGCCGGCCCCCAACGGTGAGGTCGAGACGCCGTCCAACTTGATGCGTGTCGTCTTGTGGTGTTGACCCACCTTGAGGAGGAGCGGTGGCGCACGGCAGCGCCACCGCTTTTTTGTGCGCCTAGCGCGGCGAGGCGACGACAAGCTGCGACAGGATGTGCAGCCCCAGCTCCTTGTCGATCCCCTCTTCCCACTCGATCCGGACGCGGGTCCGCTCGGTGGCGTCGATGCTCTTCTCGCGCGTCAGCACCACGGTGAACCGCTGCCCCCGGGGCGTGGTGGCGGCGATGCGCACGTCCTCGCCCTGCTCGGTGACTACGGCGCTGAGGCCGAGCCGGCTCAGGGCCGCCTGGGTTGACTGTGACACACTTTCCAGCGAGCCGGCGATCACCTGTTCCTGTCCTCCGCCGCCCATCTGGAAAAAGGCCAGCTTGAAGTAGTCCGAGGCGCAGCCCGCTATCAGCAATAACCCGACGGCGCAGATCCTCCCCCTTGCCGCGATCATGCGCTTTTCCCTCCCCGCAGAAACCCCAATGCATGCTTTTGAGAGGCCGGACGATAGCGAGGAGGCCGCTGCAAGGCAAGACCAATCCGCTCGGGTGCCGAGGACGACGCAGGACTGTTTGTTTCCCATTTGGGGAAAACCTGCCGTGGGTGGCCGAGATGGAGCGTGACACCGGCTGACAGTCGGGTGCCACGACGCCCGGCGCGGCATCCCGGTCCGCAACCCCGTCCTTTCAAGAATCGAATGGCCCTGAGAGCGACTCTTTTCCTGTCGTCATGACATCCTCAGACCATCCGTTTTATTCGTAAAAACTTTCCTCCCCGGAGAAATTTGACCGGTGTGAAAAGGCGGCCTAAGCTTGCGCATCGGCAGAGAAAAGACGCTCGCCCCCCCTCGCAGAGAAGAGATGTTCCGCCAATCTCCCGGCGTCAGCCGGCAACAGTACCGTCAGCTTATCGCCTTCATGAACGCCGCCTGTCGGGTGATCCCTGAGCATTACCCGGCCAACGCATGTATCGCCTGCACGCGCATCACCCTGGCGGCGCTGGCGCGCTGGGGTTTTACGGCCCGACCGTGCTCGGTCGAGGTCCTGGTGGCCAACCCGCCCTTGATCGCCCGCGCCCGGCGGATCGGAAGGGCGCCCTGGACCGCCGAGGAGTTGGCCCAGTGGAGCCGTGAGGACGGTTCCTGGCTGGTCCACGTCGGCGGCGGCCACCCGCCATCGACCGACTACTGGCCGGGCCACCTGGTCGCCTTGATCGAGGGACACGTACTGGTGGACCTGGCCTTGCCGCAGGCCAGCATGCCTGAGCACCAGATCCGGCTGACACCTTTGCTCTGCGATGTCCCCGCCGGCTTCGCCCAGGGCCTGGTCAACCACATCCTTGACCTGAACGGCTCCCAGGTCGAATACCGGGCCTTCCCCGACAAGATCAGCTACCAGACCACTCCCGACTGGAGCGCCCCCGACCGCCATGCCGACGTGGTGGAGACCATCGTTCGCCTGATGCAGGACCAACTCGGCGTCGGGGCGCTGCCGGCAGCCGCGGCCGGGTAAACGGCGACCACAATGGACAGGGGGATCGGCAGCGTCGCCGCAGTCCCGGCCGACAGTGCCAGGTTCAGCTTCCCTCCGGTGCCTCGGCAGCGATCTTGCGGTAGAACTCAACGGCCCGCTGGAAGGTCCGCTGCGCCTCGGCGCGTTCGTGCGGAGCAATCATGCCACTGCGGGCCCGCCAGAGTTGTTCGATGCACTCCGCACACCACAGAGCGCTGCGCCGCGAAGCCCGGATCGGCTTGCCGGCCACCGTCACGGTCACCGGGTTGGTGTGCATCTGCGGGAAATGGCGCAGGGCCACCCAGCTGCTGCGGTCGATCTTCACCTCGAAATTCAGATCATGCGGCTGGTCGTCGGCCGGCACCTCCTGCGAGGCGACCGCCTGGCCGTTGACCACCACCTCCACCAGGCGCTTGTCCCCAAGAGGCGCCGTGCCCCCCTTGGCCGTGCCCAGCGGCATCTCCCGGGCAAAGGCCACCTTTGCCTTGATCGTGACCATCCCCGGCCGGTCAAGGGCGACCTCGCCGCCGGGCGTTTGGCCGTTGACACGGAATTCCAGGGCATGCGCGTAGCCGTCCGAGACGTAGGACCGCCCCTTGGCCAGACCCTCGCACCAGGCGGTGAAATCGATCCGGTCAATCTTGCCGAGCTGGACGTAGACCCGGCCCTCGCCGACCCGGCTGCCGCTGATGCAGGGGAAGTCGGTCTCGCCGCTGACCTTCAGCGGCAGGCCGCAGTTCATGATGTGATACCAGCAGTTCCATTCGGCCACGCGCTGGGTGTCCATGGCGCTGATGAAATCGCACAGCCCCTGGGCCGCGGTGACGAACACTTCCTGGGCCCCGATGCCGTTCAACTCCGGGATCGCCAGGTTGGGGAGCCGGCCGGACACCCGGGCGAGACTCTGGACCAACTCCGCCTGGGTGATGGCTCCGTCGCCGTTGCTGTCGATGCGGGCAAAGTCGTCCGGCAAGAGTCCCTTGGCCGCCTCGGCGGGGGTGAGTCGGCCGTCACGGTCGGCATCGAGCTGTTGCAGCAGGCGCCGGGCCGCCGCCTGCGGGTTGACCTGCAGCCCGCTGGCCGAGTGGGCATAGCCGGTGACTGCCCCCTGCTGCTTGGCCCAGCGCATCAGCGGCGTCGTCCAGGTCGGCCAGCCCTTGGTCTTGGTCCCGTCCGAGCCGGGATAGGTTTGATCGCGCAGGTTGAGCAGGCAAACGTGGCCCAGGGCCTGCGAGCCGAAGCCGCTGACCTCGATGTCGTATTTCAGGACGCAGAACGGTTCGCTCAGTTTGTGGGGCGTCGGCTCGAAGAACTGCCGCTGGAATTCGAAGCACGGGCCCCAGGTCAGGTTGCAGCCGACGTTCAGTCCCTCCCCCTTGACGTGCAGGAACATGTCCCGGGCAAAGACGCCCTCGGTCGGGCTGGTGTAGTGGGCGCAGCCGGCGGCGTGGATGTGATGGTCACCGCTGTAGAAACCGTAATCCATCGGGTTGATCCAGCGCTCCAGCTTCACCTCGATGCGTGCCTCTCCCTGGGCGGGGATGGTCACGTCCCGCTTGAGCAGCCGGTATTCGGGGCCGCGGCCGTATTCCATCGTCAGCAGCCCGGGCGGCAACAGGACCGTGTCGCCGTCGGCCCGGTAGATCTGGTCCTGGAAGAAGAAGTCCGGCGCCAGCCGCTTGGGCCGCGGCGGGTAGACGTGGCCGCTCCGGTCGCGGAAGGTGAAGCGGCCGACGGTCGGCTGACCATCGAAATCCTTGACCGACAGCTTGACCGGGATGCCGGGGCGGACTTCAAAGAGGATCGGCACCTCAGCCCGGAAGCCGAGGTCCTGGGTCCCCTGGCCGACATCGAAGATGAGCGTCGCCTCACGCTTGCCGGCCTCGCTGCTGTAGGCCAGGGCCAGGGCATACTCGACCTTCAACCCGCTGAGGTTGGCGGTCATCGGCTGCCGGTTGAACATCTCGATGTCAAGGAAGCGCTCCTTGGGGGCGGCGATGCCGGCCGGGAGGGTGGGGGAGCCGTAGACCGGGCCAGCCTGCGGGCTGAAGATGCGGAGCGGCGCTGTGACGGTGCTGTCGTTGATCACCTTGAGGAGCAGCGGGACGTAGCCCCCCTGTTGCAGAGCGACCTTGCCCGGCCCGCGGGCAGCCTTGACACGCGACTCGGGGTTGATGGTGACCACGACCAACACGCGCGGGTCGAGAAGCCGCTGGATCTTGGCGGCATCCTGGGCCTTGATGGCCTCCTGGAGGGCGCGTGTTTCATCGGCCGGCAGCGGCGCACCGAGAAAGTCGAGCGCTTGCAGCAGCCGGTTAACGTTGGCGGCCAGCGGCTGCCCCTCCACGTCGATGACCTCGAGTGCCTGGGCTTGCGCCGGTGCCGGCAGGCACAGGCCCGCCAGGATCGGTAGCAACACGACCGATCGGCGGAAGAGTCCCCTCGGAATCCTGGTCATGACCAACCTCCTTCATGCAGAAGTGCGCCGGGGGGACTCCGTTCGCTTTGCCCGGCTCAGAACTCCAGCGCTCCGGGCCAGCTGACCGGGACAACGAAGATTTTGCCGTCGCCGATGCGGCCGGTGCGGGCAGCGCGGACAATACGGTCGGCGACCTCCTCCCACTTCTCGTCGCTGACGCAGACGCTGATCTCCACCTTGGGCAGGAAGGCCATGCTGTACTCGCTGCCGATGTAGCGGTCGAGATAGCCTTTCTGCCGACTGTAGCCTTTCGCCTCGCGGACGATGCAAGAGATCACGTCCGACTCGGCGATGGCGCGGAGCACCGCCTCGGCACGGAACGGCTTGACGACGATGGTGAGCTGTTTCATGCTACGCCAGCATCTTCTCCACCACCTTGCCGCCGACGTCGGTCAGGCGGAAGTCGCGCCCCTGGAAGCGGTACGTCAGTTTGAGGTGGTCCAGGCCGAAGGCGTGCAGGATCGTCGCGTGCAGGTCGTTGATGTGGACCGGGTCCTCGACGACGTTCCAGCCGATCTCGTCGGTCTTGCCGATGACCGTGCCGCCTTTGATGCCGCCCCCCGCCAGCCAGATGCTGAACGCGAACGGGTGATGGTCGCGGCCGGTGACGCTGGTGAAGCCGGGCCGGTTCTCGCCCAGCGGCGTCCGGCCGAACTCCGACAGCCACATCACCATCGTTGAGTCAAGCAAACCGCGCTGCTTGAGGTCCTTGAGCAAGGCGGCCAGTGGCTGGTCGGCCATCAGACAGTTGTGGCCCAACTCGGCATCGAGGTTGCTATGGTGGTCCCAGGAGGCATGGTAGATCTGCACGAAGCGGACGCCGCGCTCCACCAACCGCCGGGCCAAGAGGCAGTTGGTAGCGAAGGCGCGGAACTGCCCCTTGCCGCCGCCGCGAGCCGCCTTGATCTCCGGCTCGTCCCGGTCGATGCCGTACATGTCGAGCGTCTGTTTGGTCTCGCCCTGTAGGCTGATCAACTCCGGGGCGGCTGACTGCATGCGGAAGGCCAGTTCGTAGGCGGAAATCCGGCTGTTGATCTCCGGGTCGCCGATCTGCTGGCTCCGCTGCTGGTTCAGCTGCCGCAGCGTCTCGATGGTGCGGCGCTGCATCTCGTCGCTCAGCCCGGCCGGGTTATTGAGATTGAGGATCGGCTCCCCCTGGTTGCGGAAGAGGACGCCTTGATAGGTCGTGGGGAGAAAGCCGCTGGTCCAGCTGGTAGCGCCGCCGCTGGTGCCGCGCCCCGCCGTCAGCACCACGTAGCCGGGCAGGTTCTGCGATTCGCTCCCCAGGCCATAGGTGATCCACGATCCCATGCTGGGCCGGCCGAAAGTCGGCACGCCGCAATTCATCATCAGCTGGCCGGGGTGATGGTTGAACGCCTCGGTGTGCATCGAGCGGACCAGGCAGATGTCATCGACACACGTGGCCAGGTGAGGGAGGAAGTCGGACAACTCCATGCCGCACTGGCCGTGCTTTTTGAACTTGCGCGGGCTGCCCATCAGACGGGCCCCTTCCTTCTGGATGAAGGCAAAGCGCACCTTCTCGAGCATCGAATCGGGCAGCTTCTGGCCGTGCAGCTCATTCAGTTTCGGCTTGGGATCAAACAGGTCGAGCTGGCTGGGCGCCCCTTCAAGGTAGATGCAGATGCACGCCTTGGCCTTGGGTGTGAAATGGGCTGGCCGGGGGGCCAGCGGATTGACCACGTCGGGTTTGCTCTCGGCCGCCAGCAGCCCATCGCGCTGGAGCAGAGCAGCCAGGGCCAGCGAACCGATGCCGCCGCCGACGCTCATCAGAAACTGGCGACGCGACTGGAGGACATATTCTTGCAACGGGTTCATGGCTTCCTCATCGTTTCCTCTTCCGAGTGGGTTTTCGCTTGGTGTCCGGCTTTGCTTTCACCAGCTGCCTTCGCACCCAGGCCCGGAATGCCCGGACCATGCTTGTATCGTCTTCCGCTTCGCCCTGCCGCATGAAACGCACTAACTCGCCTATCGGCACCATGGGGAAAGTAGGGCTGTGGTCGGAAGGTTCATACTCCCCCTTGGCCGTAAGCAGCAGGACGTGGATCGTGGTGCCGTCAAAGCGCCAGACCTCGGGAACACCGAAGGCCGCATACAGCCGGAGCCGATCAATCGAACTCCGGGTAATGTCCACCTCAATGACGAAATCAGGGGGCGGGTCCGCGGTCAAATCCAGCCTGCGCTTGCCACGAACCCGCGGTAGATTCCGGAGGTAGTAGCACTCATCGGGTTCGAGCCCCTTCTCCAAATCTTCTCGTTGATACGTCGTGGAACCGAATGATCCAATGGCCAGATTCAATTCTTCTGCCAGGACTTCGATCAGCCGCCTGAGAAGGACCTTGCAGCGCTCATGCTCGGGTGAGAGAGTCATGAATTCGAGGGTGCCGCGGTCGTAGGTCAAGTGCAGGCCGGGCCGATCCCGCAGGGCCTCGCCGATTGCCCGATAACTTTGCCAGCTGACGTTGTGCAGGAGGAACCGTTGCCCCTCCGCTGGACAGAGGGGAGCAGCCTGGTTCGCCGGCAGTGACGCAATGGCAGTCATGGTCGGGCCCAGACCTCGGTCCTCGCCTCTCTCACTCCCGCGTTACGAATTCATCGAGGTTCATTATAGTCCGCGCCAGCGCTACTCCTGCCGCCGCTTCGGCCGGGTCGGCGCCGGCCGGCTTCTCCTTGCCGAGCAGTTTCGCTGCCGCCTCCGGGTCGGCCTTGCACGCCGTCAGCAAGTCGTCGTACAGTTTGCCGAGCAACTCCAACTCGTCGGCCGACGGCTCCCGGGCCAGGCAGAGACGGAAGCCGTGGCGGATGCGCTCGGACGGGCCCATCCGCTCCTCGACCATCCGCCGGCCCAGCGCCTGGGCACATTCGACAAAGACGGTGTCGTTGAGCAAGGTCAGCGCCTGAAGCGGCGTGTTAGAGCGCTCGCGGCGGACGCAAGCGACGTTGCCGTCGGGGGCGTCGAAGGTCATCAGCATCGGATACGGGCTGGTCCGCTGGAACCAGGTGTACAGGCCGCGGCGATAACGATCGGGGCCGGTGCTCTCGACCCAGCGGGCACTGTTGGCGTAGGTCAGCTCGGAGATGCCGGCCGGCTGCGGCGGCCGGACACTCGGGCCGCCGATCTTCCGCACCAGCAGTCCACTGGCCGCCAGGGCGTTGTCGCGGATGACCTCCGCCTCCAGCCGCAGCCGACTCTGCCGGGCCAGCAGTACGTTCAGCGGGTCGCGAGAGAGCAACTCCGGCCGGACCTTCGACGACTGTCGGTAGGTCATCGAGGTGACGATCAGCCGGTGCATCGCCTTCATGCTCCACCCCCTCACCCTGCCCTCTCCCCCTGCAGGGGGAGAGGAGAAACTGGTTTCGCCCTTTCCCCCTACAGGGGGAGAGGAGAAACTGGTTTTGCCCTCTCCCCCTACAGGGGGAGAGGGTTGGGGTGAGGGGGCGATGAACTCGCTCGCCAGCCAGTCGAGCAACTCGGGGTGCGACGGCTTCTCCCCCTGGGTGCCGAAATCCTCCAGCGTCGGCACGATGCCGCGGCCGAAGTAGTGGTACCACATCCAGTTGACGATCACCCGGGCTGTCAGCGGGTTGGCCGGGTCCACCAGCCATCTCGCCAGGTCGAGCCGGGTCGGTTTCCCCTCCGCCCCCTCACCCCTACCCCTCTCCCCCGAGGGGCGGGGGAGAGGGGTAGGGGTGAGGGGGTGCAAGACGGCAGGGGTGCCGGGCTGCACTTCGATGCCGGGCCGCAGGAAGTCGCCGCGGATCAGTACGTGCGTCTTGCGCTCCGGACCCAGGGCCAGCGTCGGGGCAATCGGTTCGCGCGGGGCCGTCCGCTGGTGGGCATTGAGCGCCTTTTGTAGCTCGCCCAGTTTCGGGTCGATCTTGGAGTAATAGGCGGTCAGCTGCTTCTGCTGCTTCGCGTCGCGCTTCGCCGGCTCAATGTCAAGGATAGCGGCAATGTCGGCCGGCAGCTTCCGGCGCTCCTCCGGCGTCAGTTCCTTCTCCCATTTCTCCTGGTTGGCCGGCTGCTCCTTCGCCTTGTAGTCGTCCAGGGCCTTTTGCAGCTGGGCCTTCTTCTTGTCGAAAGCCGCTTTCTTCTGCCGGTAGTCGGCCTCCTCCTCCGGGGTGGGGGCGGGCAGGTCGGTTTCAACATCGCTGTTGAAGAAGGCGAAAAACTGGTAGTACTCGCGCTGGCTGAACGGGTCGTACTTGTGGTCATGGCACTGGGCACATCCCAGGGTCACGCCCAGCCAGACCTTGGCCGTCGTGTTGACCCGGTCCACCACCGCCTCGACGCGGAATTGCTCCTGATCGACCCCGCCTTCGCGGTTGGTCAGCGTATTACGGTGGAAGCCCGTGGCGATCTTCTGTTCCAGGGTGGCGCCCGGGAGCAAGTCGCCGGCCAGCTGTTCGATGGTGAACTGGTCAAAGGGGAGGTCGCGGTTGAAGGCGTTAATCACCCAGTCACGCCAGCGGTAGGCATAGGGCCGGCCGGTGTCCTTCTCGTAGCCGTCGCTGTCGGCATAGCGAGCGACATCGAGCCAGTGCCGGCCCCAGCGCTCGCCGTAATGCGGCGAATCGAGCAACCGATCGACCAGCCGTTCATAGGCATCGGGGCGAGTATCGGCCAGGAAGGCATCGACTTCTTCGGGCGTCGGCGGCAGGCCGAGCAGGTCGAGGCTGAGCCGGCGGATCAGGGTGGCGCGGTCCGCTTCCGGCGACGGGGCGATTCCCTCCTTTTCCAATCGGGCCAGGATGAAATGGTCGATCGGATTGCGCACCCAGGCGGTGTTCTGGACCGGCGGCACAGCCGGGCGCTTGATTGGTTGGAACGACCAGTGATTGGACCGGGCAGAGCGGGCAACCGTGGTGCCGTTATCCTTCGGCCATTTCGCTCCCTGTTCGATCCAGGCGCGGAGTAAGGAGACCTCCTCGGTGGTGAGCGGTGTGCGCGGCGCGGGCGGCATCTTGAGGTCGGGGTCGATGCCGGCGACGGCGTGCAGCAGTCGGCTGCCCTTGGCGTCGCCGGGCTTGATCACCGGGCCGGAGTCGCCGCCCTTGAGGGCTTGGGTGCCGTCGTCGAGGCGGAGGCCGGCGCGTTGCTTCTCGGGGCCGTGGCAGGAGATGCAGGCCCGGGTAAAGATCGGCTTGATGTCGCGCTCGAAGTCAACGGGCCGGGCCGCCGCCGGAGGCAGTTTGCCTGGGTCGGGGGTTTTGTCTACCGCTAGCAGGGCGCCGGCTGCCAGCGCCAGGACACCGAGGACAAGAGGAAAGCGCTTCAACATTGGTCGGCTCTCAGCGAGTCAAAGGTTTGCGGCAGCGTGGGGGCGATCATCAGGCAGGACAACCTGTCGAGGGCGAATCCCCTCTCGACAGAATAAACGGGCGATGGCAGGTATGTCTATATGCTACCGTGGCCCCGGCCCGGGGCCAAGCGCTTTCTGCAAAGATGACACCCCTTCCGAGCACAAGACAGGCAGGACAACCTCAAATCTGAAAGCATGACCGGACTGCATCGGGCTTGCGCGGCCGCGGCGGGGCTTTACCCCGGCTAAGGACTGGAGTACAGTAGGGGGAAGAGTCACCTCCGCGTCCGCCGGAAGCCGCCTATGTCGTCCGACAGCGATCGCCTGCTGGTGCAGCAAATCCGCCAGGGTGACCCCCGCGCCTGGGAGACGCTCATCGCCCGCTACGAGGGCCGGCTGCTCGCCTTCGTGGACCGCCGCCTGCACGACCGGGCCGCCAGCGAGGATGTTGTCCAGGAGACGTTCATCGGCTTCCTCAACAGCCTGCCTAACTTCGACGAGCGCCGCGGGCTGCAAACCTACCTCTTCACCATCGCCTCCCACAAGCTGACCGACTACCTGCGACGGATGGGGCGGCACCCGCTCAAGCCGGTCTCCGACGGGGCCAGCGACCTGTTGCAGCAGCAGCTCGACCACCACCCGGCCGCTTCCAGCCTGGCCCGCAGCCGCGAGCGCCGCCAGCTGGAGAGCGAGGCCATCGCCCGCTGCCTTGGCCTGATGATCCGTCAGTGGCTGGAGCGCGGCGAGGTGGTGCGCGTCAAGGTCCTGGAACTGCTCTGGGTCAAGGGCTGGGCCAACCGCGACGTGGCCGCCTTTCTCGGCATCAGCGAGCAGCAGGTGGCCAACTACCGCTTCGCCGCCGTCAAGAAACTCGGCGAGCACATCCGCAACGCCGGGCTGTCGGCCGACGTCTTCCCCGAGTTGCACGAGTCGCGGGAATGAGGTGCCGGGACCGCGTTGGAAATGTTTTTCCTCACTTTCGCGCCACCCCCTCACCCCTACCCCTCTCCCCTCCCCAGGGAGAGGGGGGACCGACATGGAGAAGGCGATGGACTTCCACGACATGATCCGTTCGAAGCTCCGAGGAACGCCCCTGGAGCGCAGGCGGCGTGAGGAGTTGCTGGCCACGGCGCTGGCGGCAGCGAAGCAGGGCGGCCCCCAAGCCGTGGTCGCCGAACTGGATGGCCGGCTCAACCGGTTGCAGCATCAGCTAGAGGAACGGCTGGCTGCCCTGCGGAGACGACTCTGATCAGGGACCAACCCCATGCTCACCTTGAATCGGCTCCGGGTACGCGGCTTCCGCGGCTTCGTCGGCGGCCAGGAATTTCTCTTCGATGCCCCTGTCACCCTGCTGTTCGGTCCCAATCGCTGCGGCAAGAGCAGCATCCTCAACGCCATCGAGTGGGGCCTCTTCGGGTCCGAGGCGGTCGGCTCGCACACCGGCATCCGTGAGCGCATCGACTGGGTTGTCGCCAACCGTCTGGTCAAGCCGGCCGACGTCCTGGTCGAGCTGACCCTTGGCGCCTCGGACGGCGAGTACATCGTCCGGCGCAGCTTGCCGAGGCGGACCGGCCGCAAGACCACCCTGGAACTCATCCTCCCCGATGGCGAGGTCCTTGCCGGCGAGGAGGCCGAGCAGCGCCTGGCCCGGCTGACCGGCGCCTCGTTCCGCGACTTCGCCACCACCGTTTACCAGCATCAGGAGACCATCCGCGCCGTGCTCACCCAGGAGCCGCGCGAGCGCAACGACGCCATCGACCGCCTGCTGGGATTGTCGGACTACCAGAACCTGCTCGCCGCTCTCCACGAGGTCAACCCGCGCGGCCGGCAGCGAGACATGGAAAAACTGTTGGAAGCCTTCGACCGCGACGTGCAGGCCGCCTTCGATGCCCGCGCCAACGACCTGGAGCGGCTCCGCCAGCAGGCAGAGGCGGCGGGCGTGCCGCGCGATCAACTCAATCCCCGGGCCGCCCTGATCCTGGCCGGAAGCGTCCGGCAGGCGCTGGCCGATTTCGCCACCCAGCTGGGCCTGGCGCCGCCCATCCTCCCGCCCCCCGCCGATGCAGCCGAGCTGACCGGCTTCGAGAAAGCGGCCCGCGCCGAGATCGCTCGCTTGCGCCGCCAGATGCCGGGTGCCGCCGAGCAGCAGGAGCTGTTCGCCCTGCGAGGCCGGCTGACCGAGTTGCTTGCTGAGCTGGAACGCGCCCACCAGGAGCGCGACGCCGTCGGCCGGGACATCCGCGAGCTGGATCGGCAATACAGCGGGCAACAGGCCGTGGAGGCGCAAATCGCCCGGCTGGCCCGCACCGTTGAGGAGGAGCAGGCCCGGCAGACCCAGGCGGATGCCCGGGCCGCCCTGATCGACCGGGCGCTCGACCTTCTGCAAGCGGAGGCGGCAGAGGATCGGCCGGCCGATGCCTGCCCGGTGTGCGGCCACGAATCGCCCGGCCTGGCGGAACGGCTCCGCCGGGAGTGGGAGGAGAAGTTTCAGGGACCGCTGCGGGAGAGCAAGGAACGGGTCCGCTCCCTGCAGGAACAGATCCAGAAGCTCCGGGCCGTGGCCGAGATTTACCGAAAGTCGAACGACCGGCTTCAGGCTGTGGAGGGAGAGTTCGCCCGCTGCCGGCGGAAGGCGAGCGAGCTGCTCGGCCGGGAGATTTCGGAGCGGGAGGATGTGTGGGCGCTGGCGGCGGCCGAGGGGGAGCGGATCGGGCAGCGGCTGCAGCAGCTGGAGGAGGCGGTGGCGGCGCGGCAGGATCGCCTTGGCGAAATCGAGCAGATCCTGGAGCGACTGCGCCGGATTGCAGACCTCGTGGCCCTGGAGGACAAGCAGCGGGGCCTGGAACGGATGCAACAGTCGCCGGAATACCGGGAGTTAGAGGCGGCCCGCGGTCGGTTGGCGGAACTGCTGGGCGATCTGGAGGCGCTACGAGAGGCAGTCAGCGCCGCGGCCGGTGAGGAGGCGCGAACCCGGCTGACCGCCGCCGAGGCCGCCATCGACCAGTACTTCCGCCGGATGACCGGTCACCCGGCCGTCCGCGCCATCCGGCTGAAGCTGACCACCGACAAACGGAGCGGCCGCAACTCCTACGAGGTGGCCGATCAGAATGGCAACGATCTGACGCCGCTCCTCAGCCAGGGAGACCTGAACGCGCTGGCGTTGGCGATCTTCCTGGGCCTGGCTGCTGCCGGCAGCGGGGCCTTCGGCTTCGTGCTGCTGGACGACCCGTCACAGAGCCTCGACGCAGAGCACAAGCGGCAGCTGGTCAAGGTCCTCGATGAAGTAGCGCAGCACAAGCAGGTGGTGCTGGCGACGATGGACCAGGAATTCCGCCACCACTTGACCGAGGGGCTGACCGTGGTCCGGCGGGAGTATCGCTGCGAAAAGTGGACCCCCGAGAAGGGGCCGACGATCACCCGGGTGTGAGACGGCCTCTCAGCCCAGCCACACCCAGACGTCCCAGGGAGGGGCTTCCACGAACTGGCAGCCGGCCAGCCACTGCCGGCCGGCCTTGCGGCAGTGCCTGACCTCGACCTGGATCCACGGAATATCGCCCTGGGCTTCGGCCGGACGCACGCTCAGGACTGTACCCACCTCATGGTAATCGTCCAGCAGCAGGGCCAACCCACCCTGGGAGCGGTTGACCACCACTGCCGGTGAAGGCTTGATCTTGCTGGCTTCCAGCACCAGAACGTTGACGGGGTTGCCCCAGCGGCGCGGCCAGCGCCGCCGCTCTTCCCTGCCGAAAGCCAAGGAGTCCTGCGACGCGGGTAGGGCCAAGGGTGACGGCGACGGCCAGTAGCGGCGGAGAAGCTCGCGGCCCGCCAGAAAGACCAGCCCGGCCGCTGCCAGGCCGGCGATCAGGGCCATGCCGACTATCCACAGGGGATAACCCACACCCAGCAAGTCGTGTCGTAACATGGTCGAAGGACTCAGTTCTACCAGCGGACGGGACCATCGGTCGCCTGACGGTCAGCAAGACGGTTGGCCAGGCCGTCCCGCATGGTTCGCACGGCGGATGGACCATCCGCCCTGCACCATGAGATGGGAGCGCCGCAGCGCAAGGCCGTCCGAGGATCGGGTCATTCTCTCTAATGTAGCTCACGGATAGGGCACGAGCCGGTTGGGGTGCGTTCTATTATCCTGCCTGCCTCTTTCTGCAACCGTTCCGCAAGACCCGCACCAAGCGGGATGGCCGGAACGGCGAGGATTACCCCGCCGGTGGGGCGGTGGTTTTGTCTTGACTAAAGAAATACTTAGGCTAGCCTACACAAGCAGGAGGATTTGCACCCCGGCGCGGACGTGCCGGGACGCATTGCTACCAGCCCGGAGCGCTAGCGACGGGTGACGCCGCTCTCCGTCGCTCACATTCTGGGCTCTGATACAAACTCGCGCCTGACGTGCCGATAAGGGAGATCCTATGTGGCACAAGAGGTTGCCCTTGATCGCTGTCTCCCTGGCCGCGCTGTCGCTCGGTTGCAATCCCCCCTCCAAGGGGCCGATCGCGGAGCGGAAGATTGACGTGGTGACGACCACCGGAATGATCACCGATGCCGTCCGGAACGTCGGCGGCGAACGGGTGTCGGTGGTCGGGTTAATGGGACCCGGCGTCGATCCGCACAGTTACGAGGCAACCGACGGCGACCTGGAGAAGATGGCCGCTGCTGACATCATCTTTTACAACGGCCTGCACCTCGAAGGCCAGATGGGCGAGGTGTTCGAGCGCATGGGAAAGCGCGTCCGCACCGTGGCCGTGACCGACCGCCTTGACCCGCAACGTGACCTCCGCCCGGCGCCGCCGGGGTATGAGGGGAGCCATGACCCGCACGTCTGGTTCGACGTGGAACTGTGGATGAAGGTTGTTGAGCGCATTCGGGACGCGCTGATCGAGCTGGACCCCAGCCACACCGAGGTCTACCGGGCCAATACCCAGAAGTACCTGGCCGAGTTGGAAGAGCTTCACCGTTATGTCAAGGCCCAGGCAGCCCGGGTGCCGTCGCCGCGCATCCTGATCACTGCCCACGACGCCTTCTACTACTTCGGACGGGCATACGGCTTCGAGGTCCGCGGCCTTCAGGGGGTGAGCACGGTCGGCGAGGCGGGGGCCAAGGATCGGCGCGACCTAGCCCACTTCATCGCCCAGAACCGGGTTCCTGCCATCTTCGTCGAGGACTCGGTGCCCGACGAGGGGATTCAGTCGGTCATCGAAACCGTCAAGAAGGACACCGGCTTCCAGGTGCGTCTGGGGGGCAAGCTCTACTCCGACGCTCTGGGCAATCCCGGCACCCCGGCCGGCACCTACATCGGCATGGTACGGCACAACATTGACACGATTGTGCAGGCGCTGGCGGGTGGTGAGTGGTGAACGATGAGGAGCGAAATGTTGCAGGTGGCCCCGACGGAACCGAAACCTGGAACAACGGACAGCCCACCGGCATCGCCGAGCGCGTCTTCATCGCCCGCCGTGACCCCTCACCCCTCACCCCTCGCCCAGCCCGCGGCCATCGAGGTTTCCGATCTGACCGTGGCTTACCGCGATCGGCCGGTGCTGTGGGACATCGACCTGACCGTACCGCCGGGGGTGCTGCTGGCCATCGTCGGGCCCAACGGCGCCGGCAAGACCACACTCCTCAAGGCCATTCTCGGACTGGTGCGGCCGGTGGCCGGGCAGGTGCTGATCCACGGCCGGCCCTACGCGGAGCAGCGGCGGCTGGTCGGCTACGTCCCCCAGCGTGGCAGCGTTGACTGGGACTTCCCCGCCAGCGTTCTCGATGTCGTACTCATGGGGACCTACGGCTCGCTCGGCTGGTTCCGGCGGCCGGGGCGGCGGGAACGACAGCGGGCGATGGAGGCGCTGGAGAAGGTCGGCATGGCGGCCCTGGCCAATCGGCAGATCCGGCAGCTCTCCGGCGGCCAGCAGCAGCGCGTCTTCCTGGCCCGCGCCCTGGTTCAGGACGCCCAGGTCTACTTCATGGACGAGCCGTTCCAGGGAGTGGACGCCACCACCGAGCGCGCCATTGTCGCCCTGTTGCAGGACCTGCGGGCCCAGGGGCGGACTGTGATCGTCGTCCACCACGACTTGCAGACTGTACCGGAGTACTTCGACTGGGTCACCCTGCTCAATGTCCGCCGCATCGCCAGCGGCCCGGTGGCCCAGGTCTTCACCGAACCCAACCTGCGCCTGACCTACGGCGGCCGGGTGGCCTTCCTGAGTCGCTCCGCTGACGAGGAGGAGAATCCTCCGCCGCCCGGTACGGGCGGGGCCGAGCCCTGATACCTGATCCGGCTGGTGTCCGATTCTTTTCCCCTCTCCCCTCCGGAGGGGAGAGGGGTGGACCACGCCCCCCTCACCCCCAACCCCTCTCCCCCGAAACGGGGGAGAGGGGAGTAAGACAACCCCTCGCCCCTCCGGAGGGGCGAGGGGAGTAAGACAACCCCTCGCCCCCAAAACGGGGGAGAGGGGAGTAAGAGCGGATCGTGACTGACATGACCTGGCTGGCATCCCTGCACGAGCTGTTCTTCAACGACCACACCCTGCGGATGGTCGTGCTGGGCTCGGCGGTGCTCGGCGTGGTTAGCGGCGCTCTGGGCACCTTCGCCGTGCTGCGCAAGCAAAGTCTGCTGGGCGACGCCATCTCGCACGCCGCCCTGCCCGGCGTCGCCCTGGCGTTCCTGCTGACGCGGAGCAAGGATCCCTTGGTGCTGGTGCTCGGGGCGGCCCTGGCGGGCTGGCTGGGCACGTTGGTGGTGATGGGGATTGTCCGGGCCACGCGCATCAAGTTCGACAGCGCCCTGGGGCTAGTGCTGGCCGTCTTCTTTGGGACGGGTCTGATGATCCTGACGGCGATGCAGCGGCGACTGTCGGACGCCGCCCAGGCGGGGCTGAACCGCTTCCTCTTCGGTCAGGCGGCCACGCTGGTGCAGCAGGAGGTCGTGACCATGGCCGTGCTCGGGGCCGGCGTCCTGCTGGTCCTGGCCATCTTCTGGAAGGAGTTCAACCTGCTCAGTTTTGACGCCGACTTCGCGGCCAGCCTGGGCTTCTCGGTCCGTCTGCTCGACTTGCTGCTGACCGGCCTGCTGGTGGTGGCGATCGTCATCGGACTGCAAACGGTCGGCGTGGTGCTGATGAGCGCCATGATTGTCGCCCCGGCGGCGGCCGCCCGCCAGTGGACCGACCGGCTCGGGGTGATGGTCGTTCTGGCGGCGGCCTTCGGTGCCCTGGCGGGGATTGCCGGCGGCCTGATCAGCAGCATCGCCGAGCGCGTGCCGACCGGCCCCACCATCGTGCTCTGCCTGAGCGGGCTGGTGGCCGGCTCTCTTCTGCTGGCACCCAACCGGGGCCTGGTGTGGCGGGAGGTACGGCACTGGCGCAGCCGGCAGCGGTTGCGGCTGGAAGCGGTCCTGGAAGACCTGCGTGCCCTGGCCGCCCAGCACGAGAGCCTGGACCACGGCCATTCCGTCGCGGTGCTCCGGGGGATGAGTGGCGGTGACAGCGTCGGCCGCACC
>DATLYH010000362.1:0-47101 GCA_035575035.1 Gemmataceae bacterium | reverse complement strand
TCGCGGGGGGCCAGACCATTTTCGATATGGTGCTCCACCGCCTCGACCACCACGATGGCGTCGTCCACGACAATGCCGATCGCCAGCACCAGCCCGAAGAGAGTCAGGTTGTTCAAGGAGAAGTCAAGCGCCGCCATGGCGACGAAGGTGCCGACGATCGCCACCGGCACGGCCACCAGCGGGATCAGGGCGGAGCGCCAGTTTTGCAGGAACAACAGCACCACCGCCGCCACCAGCAGGATCGAGTCCCGCAAGGTCTTGAAAACCTCGTGGATCGACTCGCGGGTGTACGGGGTGGTGTCGAAGCCGATGTCGTAGGTGAGGTCCTCGGGGAAGCGGGCCGCCAGCTCGTCCATCTTGGCCTGGACCCGCTCGCGCACGTCCAGGGCGTTGGCGTCGGGCAGCTGGAAGATGACCAGGAAAGCAGCGGTCTTGCGGTCGAAGCGGCAACTGACGTCCTCGTTGCGGGCCCCCAGCTCGACCCGGGCCACGTCCTTGAGGCGCACCAGTCGGCCGTCGGGCATCGCCTTCAGGATGATCTGCTCAAACTGCTCCACGTCGGTCAGTCGGCCGATGGTGTCGATGGTGAGCTGGAAGTCCTGCTCCGGGGAAACCGGCTCCTGGCCGATCATCCCCGTCGCCACTTGCTGGTTCTGCTCGCGGATGGCCTGGACCAGGTCGGTCGCTGTCATCCCCCGAGCGGCCAGCCGGTAGGGATTGACCCAGATGCGGACGCTAAAGTCGCGCTGGCCGAGGATGTTGACGTCGCTGACGCCGGGCACACGGAGCAATTCCTCGCGGACAAAGCGAAGGGCGTAGTTGGACAGATACAGCTGATCGTAACGGCCGCCCGGCGAGACCAGGACAATGCCGCAGAGCGGGTCGGGCGAGCGCTTGCGGACGGTGACGCCGGTCTGCTTGATGACATCGGGGAGCGAGGGCACGGCCAGGGCGACGCGGTTCTGCACCAGTACCTGGGCCATGTCGAGGTCCACGCCCTGCTTGAACGTCACCGTCAGGCTGTAGCCGCCGTCGTTGGTACACGACGACGACATGTACATCATCCCCTCGACCCCGTTGACCTGCTGCTCAATCGGCGCCGCCACCGCCTCGGCCACGTCGCGCGCACTGGCACCGGGGTAGGTGCAGCTGACCGAGACCACCGGCGGCGAGATCTTCGGGAACTGCGCCAGCGGCAGCGAGAAGAGGCACGCCCCGCCTGCCAGGGTGATCAGGATCGACAGCACCGAGGCGAAGATGGGCCGGTCAATGAAGAAACGAGAGATCATTTCTCGTCAAGGGGTCAGGGGTCAGGGGTCAGGGGAGCTTCCGTGCCAAGGATTGCCTTTCGCCAAATGATCACCTTGAAGTCCTTGATGCATTCGCTCATGAGCTTACCCCCCCGATTCTGACCCCTGACCCCTGACCCCTGACCCCTGCACAGTGGTCATGTCCACCGGTTTCGGCGTCACCTCGGCCCCGGGACGGACGCGCTGCAAGCCGCTGACAACCACCTTCTCGCCCGGCTTCAGCCCGTCCTGGATGACGCGCAGCCCGCCGTGCAGCCGACCCACCTTCACCGGCCGGTAGGCGGCCCGGTTCTTCTCATCCACGACGTAGACAAACTTCTGTCCCTGGTCGGTCCCCAGGGCCTGCTCGGCCACCAGCACCGCCCGGAAAGGCTTGCCCAGCGGGAAGCGCACCCGGACGAAGATGCCGGGCTTGATCGGCCGGCTCGGGTTGATGAACTCGCCGCGCATCCACATGGTGCCGGTGTTGGGGTCAACCCGGTTGTCCACGAAGTTGACCACGCCCCGGTGAGGGTAGCCGTCCTCGTCGGCCAGGCCGATCTCGATCGGCACCTTCTGTCCCAGGACCGATTCCAGCCGGCCCTCGCGGAGCAATTGCCGCAACAAGGTGCGCTCATCGACATCGAAATAGACATACATCGGTTCCAGCGCCACCAGCGTGGTCAGGATGGTGTCGTCAGCCTTGACCAGGTTGCCGGGGTCCACCAGCCGGCGGCTGATCTGTCCGGTGAAAGGGGCCTTGACCTCGGTGAACTGCACATTGAGCCGAGCCAACTCCACGTTCGACCGGGCCACATCGACGGCAGCGCGGGCCTCGTCGCGGTCGCCAACCATCCGGTCGTATTCCTCACGACTGATGGCTCGCTGACCGAGCAGCGAATGGGCCCGCTGGTAGTCCCGCTCCAGACGCTCGACCCGGGCCAAAGCCTGGGCAAGGGCGGCCTCGGCCCGGGCCAGCTCGGCCTGGTACGGGCGGGGGTCGATGACGAAGAGGGCGTCTCCTTCCTTGACCAGGGCTCCTTCGGTGAAGTTGGTCTTCTCCAGATAGCCGGTCACCCGGGCGCGGATATCAACGCGCTGGGAAGCCTCGGTCCGGCCGGTGAAGATCTCGTAGTCGGTGACTTCCTTGACCACCGGCTCGCCGACCATCACCTCGGGGGGCTTCGGCGGCGGGGCCTGGGGTTGCTGCCGTGCGCAGCCGGCGAACAAGAGCGGTACAAGGGCAGCGAGCCATGTCCGGCGGTGCATGTTCTTCCTCGCAACGGGCGGGGGATCAATCGTGGGCAGGCCCGGCCGTCTTTGTCAGGCGGCGCTGGCGCTCGGCGTCGCTCAGGATGCCGTGGAAAACGATGTCGATGATGTCCGCGGCCATCTCCTCGGGCGGGCGGTTTCGGCCGGCGACGTAACTGACGAACATCGTCCCGTAGAGCAGGTCGCCGATAACGTCGAGGATGCGCTCCACGGGGATAGGGCGGATGCGCCCCTGGGCAATGAGGTCGCGATAGAGGGTCCGCCAGCGTTCGCGGTGGGCCTCGCGGTGCTGGAAGTAGGTCGGCTGCTTGCGGTCCTTGAACTGGGCCCGCTCCTGGATAAGCATCTCGACCGCCTCGGGGTGGTCGCGGAAGTAGCGCAGGTAAGCCTGGATGGCGGCGGTGATCCGTTCCAGCGGCTCTTCGATGCCGGCGAGGCTGGTTTCGATGTACTGACGGAGGTTGTGCATCGCCCGGTCGGCCGCCGCCAGGAAGAGGTCTTGCTTGCTGCCGAAGTAGCGGTAGAGGGTCCCCTTGCCGATGCCGAGGTCATCGGCCAGGATTTGCAGGTCCAAATCGGCGTAACCATCACGGGCGAAGAGTTTTATGGCTCGTTCGAGGATCTCCTCCCGCCGCCGTTCCCAGCGGTTCGAGACTGTGGGCGACCGCCCGTTGGTACCCCGAGATACGGTCATAAGGGCCTCCTGAGGTAATCGGACGGACTAGTCCGTCCGCTTCATTATAGGAAGCCTTTACCCTCGCTTGTCAAGGTGGGGTCCCCAGGAAGTTCGCCCTGCGTGCCTCGTGCCTGGTCCGGCGCCCTCGTTGTCGCTGGCCCTACGGGTTTGGGCGGCCGGTACGGGGTCTTCCGAGGTCCCGGCCACCCCGATTGTGCCACAGGGCCTGGGAGTTGACAGGAAGCGACCTCCTGCCGCAGCTATCAAGGATGCTTCAGCAGCGCCTTGCTGGTTCGGGGCGAGACCCGTCCAGCATCCGACCCCGCTCGTCTGCGAAGGGCTGGCGTCCCCGTGTTCACGGCCGCGGTGCTTGTGGAGGCGCTCGGCGTCGGCGAGAAACGGTAAACGGTCCGGCGAGTCATCGGGCGAAGGTGTCAGATTGCTTTCTAGTTGACGAGCCTGTGGCCGGCGCCGCATAATGAACCCTGCCTACATGAGGGGATCAGCCGTATCCCTCACCGGTTGCGGCTGTTCTCAGGGAGGATTCCCCGGCCCGCATCCGTTCCTGAAGCGAATGGGCGGGTTTGGGTTCCCTCGCCTTCCCTGTACCTTGCCGCGGGAAAAGGGGAGGGGACCAGGGCAAAGGGGTCAGGGACGGCCAATGCGTTTTAGTATCCCGAGTGTTTTTTTGATCGAGGTCCGCAGCTTCGCAGGCAGAACACGTTGGGGTGTGGCCGGAAGCCGGGCGGTAACCAACACCAACCTAACGGAACATCGCACCGACAACGACGAACCGCGAGTGGCCCATGATCCTGTTCTGGTTGCTGTTTGTGAGTCTGGTGCTGGGGGGAGTGGCCGTCAGCCTGTGGTACGATAACAGGCGGCGTATCCCATGGCTCCGAGTAGCACGGGTGCCGGTGCCGGTGCACCGCCCCGTCTGCCAGCGGAACCCGGGCCGTCCGCGGTCCGGGGGTTGTCGAGACACCCTGTTGCCCCTGCCCCGGGTCGTCACCCGAGCGGGGCCGCAGCCCCACCCGCTGCCTTGAGAAACGAGGACCGGGCCCACAACAGCCCCGGCCGTTCCTGTCGTGGCCGGGTCCGGTCCGCCGTCGTTGACCGATCGGAGAGGGTTCCTGGTCCGGGCGGCTCGGCGGAGTAACCGAGCCGGCCCCGACCTCACCGGTTGGCGTTGTCTTACAGCACACACCTTTCGGTCCGAGCACCGATCAACGTCTCCCGTGCCCCGCGCCGGCGCCGCGTCCGGTTGGCCCCTTAGCTCTCCCGAAGGGGCGGAGAAAGGGAGAGGCGAGGGGACTGGGCTGCGCCCTGTCGCGAAGCCTTGCGGGCCTCCAGAAGGAGTGGCCTTTATGGACCTGACCACGTGCGTGGTCTTCTGCACCTCGGCCGCTCTGCTGGGACTGTTGCTCGGCTACGGGGGCGCCCGCCTGCTGGACCGCTTCCGCCTCAACAACGCCCAGGCCAGGGTGGCGGAACTCACTTACCAGGCCGTACAGAAGGCCGATACCATTCTCAAGGAGGCCGAGCTCCAGGCCAAGGACGAGCTGTTCCGCAAGCGCGAGGAGTTTAACCGCGAGGTCGAGCAAAGCCGCACCGAGCTGCGCGAGCAAGAACGCCGCCTCGCCAAGCGCGAAGACAATCTGGAACAGAAGCACCAGGTCTTGCTGAAGAAGGAGCGGGCCCTGGAGCACAGCCAACGCAAGCTCAACGAAAAACGCAGCGAGGTCGAACGACGATTGCAAGAACTGGAAGGGCTGGTCCAGCAGCAGACCCAGAAGCTGCACGAGATCAGCGGCCTGGACCGGCCGCAGGCCGAGAAGATGCTCCTGGAGCGGCTGGAAAAGGAGCTAAGCGCCGAGATCGCCGGCCGCATCCAGAAGTACGAGGAGAACCTGCGTGCCACCTGCGAGGAGAAGGCCCGGCAAATCCTGGCCACCGCCATCCAGCGCTATGCCGCCGAGCACACCGCCGACACCACCGTCAGCACCGTGGACATCCCCAGCGACGACATGAAGGGGCGGATCATCGGCCGCGAAGGACGGAATATCCGCACCTTCGAGAAGTGCACCGGCGTGGACGTGATCGTGGACGACACGCCGGGGGTGGTCATCGTCAGCGCCTTCGACAACATCCGGCGGGAGACGGCCCGGCTGGCCCTGACCAAGCTGATCCAGGACGGCCGCATCCACCCGTCGCGTATCGAGGATGTGGTCAAGGAAACCCAGCAGGAGATGGAAAAACACATCATGGAAGTGGGCCGGCAAGCGGTGCAGGAGGCCGACATCGGCCCATTACACGAGAAGCTGGTCCAGCTGTTGGGCCGGCTGAAATTCCGCACCAGCTACAGCCAGAATGTGCTGCAACATAGCCTGGAGGTGGCCCACCTGTGCGGTATGATGGCGGCGGAGTTGGGCCTGGACGACCGCCTGGCCCGGCGCTGCGGCTTGTTGCACGACATCGGCAAGGCGGCCGACCACGAGATGGAGGGGGGCCATCCCAAGATCGGGGCCGAGCTGGCCCGCCGCTACGGCGAGACCAACAAGGAGGTGCTGCACGCCATCGCCGGCCACCACGATGACGTGACCGTCGATCACGTTTACACCGTGTTGGTGGCCGCCGCCGATGCCATCAGCGCCTCCCGACCCGGTGCCCGCCGGGAGACGCTGGAGAAGTATGTCAAGCGCCTGGAGGAGTTGGAGGCGGTGGCGAGCGGCTTCCCGGGGGTGGAGCATGCCTACGCCATCCAGGCCGGCCGCGAGGTGCGCGTCATCGCGGACGCTTCCAAGACCACGGACAGCGACGCCATCAAGGTTTGCCGCGACATCGCCCGGGCAATCGAGGAACAGCTCAACTATCCGGGCGAGATCAAGGTCACGGTGGTGCGCGAGACGCGGGCCGTGGAGTACGCCCGCTAGTCAGTCCGTAGTCCGTAGTCAGTAGCCGCAAGAAGGGCTTTCTTGCTACGGACTACGGACTACGGACTACGGACTCGACCATGCGCATCCTTTTCATCGGCGACATCGTCGGCCCGCCGGGGGTCAGCTTCCTGAGGCGGGCGTTGCCGGCCCTGGTCGCGCACGAAGCTGTTGACCTGGTGATCGCCAACGCGGAGAACGCGGCGGGGGGCTCCGGGTTGACCCGAGCCGTCTATAACAAGCTGCGTCAGGCGGGGGTGGACCTGGTGACGCTGGGGGACCACATCTACAAGCGGGCAGAGATCATCCCGACCCTGGAGGCGGAGGAACGCCTCTGCAAGCCGGCCAATTTCCCGCCGGACGCCCCCGGTCGGGAGTTCGCCCTGGCGGCGGCCCGCGACGGCACCCCGGTGGCCGTCATCTCCCTGCTTGGTCGGACGTTCATGCGGCCGGTCGATTGTCCCTTCCGGGCAGCCGACCGGGTGTTGCGGGCCCTGGAAGGGCGGGCCCGTTGCATCATCGTGGACATGCACGCCGAGACGACCGCCGACAAGTACCTGATGGCCCACCACCTCAAGGGGCGGGTCAGCGCCGTGCTCGGCACCCACACCCACGTGCCGACCGCCGACGAGCAGATCCTGTCCGGCGGCACCGCGTTCATCAGCGACGTGGGAATGACCGGGCCGTATGACAGCATCCTGGGCCGGCGGATTGATCGGGTGCTGGGAACGACGATCACGTTCGTGCCGAGTCAGTTCGAGGTGGCCACCGGCGACCCGCGGCTGGCCGGCGCCCTGGTGGACATCGACCCGGCGACCGGCCGGGCCAGCGCCATCCGTCGGGTGATGATCACCGAAGCGGCGCTGGCCGCACTGCACCGGCCGGCGCCCAGCCCGCAGGAGCACCCCGATGCTTGATGTGAGTGCAACGGGCATCCTCTGGCCGATCAACGGCCTTGCTCTCCCCGGGCGCCTGCGCGAACGAGGTAGAGCACGGCAGGGCCGTCGAATGGGGCCCGGAACTCCTCCCGGCCGCCGCCGCGGATGGTGCCGGCATCGGCCGGCTTGCCGGTGGCCGGATTAAACCATTCCACACGCAGCTCCCCCGAGACCGCCGAAAGGTCCACCGTCACGCGGCCGCCCTCCGGCACGAAGACAAGGTACTCCCGGCCCGGGTTTGCCAGGCAGTAGCGGCTCGACGCCAGCCGGTCGTGCGGTGCCATCGCCGCCAGGTCGATCCGCTCGGCCAACCGGCGGGTGTAGCCCAGATTGCGGCGGATCGGCTCCCACTGCGGGTCGTCCGGTTTGCCCAGGACCACGCCCTTGTACGGGTCCATGAAGATTGGGTTGTGCCCGCGCAGGAAGCTCTTCCACACCCAGCCGACGTTACCGCCCACCCCCCAGATGTGATCGGTGTCCAGCAGACTGACCTTCTTGCCCTCCCAGGCCGGCGGGTCCTCGCCGTAGCCATCCACTCGGCCGGGAGAGATCCATTCCGCCGGGCTGGCGAGCATATCGGCCAGCCGCTCGGCACCATGCCCGGTGATCCCGACCGGATGCTGCTTCGGTTTGGTCCGCTCGTAGTCATGGACGGTCTTCACCACCCACCAGTCCCATTCCTTTTGCCCGCCCTCGTTGATGACCTCGTAGAGGACGTTGTCGAGGTCGTTGACCGTATCCACCACCTTGCGGATGTAGGCGGCCTGGAGGGCGTTGACGGCGGGGTTCGCCAGGCTGTGCACTTCGCCGGTGATGCCGTCGCCATCCACGTCGCCGTTGATGCGGTTGATGTTGTTGTCGGGGTGGAAGGGATGGCTGCGCCAGGCCCACCCGGCCGGCGCCGCCCGGCCCCGGTTGCCATGCCGCAGCCCCCAGCCCTCGAACAGCATCACGGAAACGTAAATCCCGCGCCGGCCGGCGGCACGGACCCGCGCCCGCAGCCGCTCGAAGTAGACAGGGTCGAACTTGGTGAGGTCGAAGCGCGGCTTGCCGTCAAGGGCCTTGCCCGGCCCGGTCCGCGCCCAGGGGAGCGGCGCGACCAGGTGGATGAAGTCCTTGCCCAGCCGGCCGTTGGCCCGCGTGTCCCAGGTCACCGAATCCCAGGTCCAGAGGCGAATGAAGTTGTGTCCGTGGCGTTCGAGGAAGTCGAGGTAGGCATCGAAGTCGAACGGCGCCGGGGGATCGTCCCGGCCCATGTCCACCAGGTTGTCCCAGGTGTGCGAGCCGGTCAAGTAGACAGCCCGCAGGGAGCCGTCCGGGTTCTTCGTGCCGTCGGTGAAGTAGCGCGGGTTGGTCGGATGGACGCGCAGGGGGCCGGCCGCGCCCTTCCCCGCCGGAACGTCCCGGCGCCGGCCCGCCGGCTCGCCCCCAGCGGCAATTCGCCCGGAGAGAAGACCAAGACATAGACTCAAAGTGAGCAAGAGAGGGGTAAGCATCCTTCTCATGATCATCTCCCTGGGGAGATAGGCAGGCGCGACGCCCGTGGGCTGCGACATCGTCTTGGGGGCAAGACAGAGTCTTGCCAATGGAAATGCCGGCAGAGGCGTAAACACCTCCACCGGCATTTCAGCAATTTCCGGCATCGTTTAGAACTGGCTGCTATCGACCGTCTCGCCTCCTTGGCTGGTGCCTAGCGCTCGCCAGACTGGCAAACTGATGGCGTCCCGGATCCAGGAGACGTGGCCGTCGCAAAAGACGACGTTAACTCCCCCTCCGCTGTGCCGGCTGCGGGCGGCCGACATCTTGGGGAATTGCTGGGTGTTGAGGGTCGTGCAGGGAATGTTCCACGTGGCTGCGACGTTGCAAGTTCCCCCCGTCATCACGTCCGGTGCATTGGCGTTCGGCAGGTTAAAGGTGGTGAATCCGCTGGCACTGCCCCACCAGGAGAAGCCGCGCAGGTCACCTCCTTGCCCTTGGACTACTTCGGCTGCCATGAGGGTGTTAGAAGTGCCGTCGGTGATCTGCACGAGCGGCGCCTGTGGCTGCCCGGCCGGGCCATGCTGAGGATAGCGATCAAACTTGTCACTGTCGGGTTGGGCCCAGCCATAGAACGATTGCATTCCCGTATCCGTCAGCCACCCGGCTGGATAACAACGGAACGGCGCCCCGCCAAACGGGACACCGTTCACCGTCGTCCCATAGAAATTGGTGTTGCCGTAGTTAACGGCATAGTTGTGGCAGGTGATACCGTTCGAAGCCTGGCTCGGATTGTCGCTAGGACAGGTGAGCACCTTGATGCGGTTCCTCGTTACGTTGGGGGGGTTCGTCCCGGAACTGTAGCGCGGGCCGGTGTTATCATTCCCCGACAGGTTGACGTAGAGCTTGAACATGTTGTCCTGCTCAATGTAAGGCAGGATGTACATCACCCAGGTGCCCCAACAGCAGCCGTAGGGGCCGACGCCCGGCGGTAGTTTCCCGTAGTTGTTTTCATAGTTGTGCATGGCGATGCCGAGCTGTTTGAGGTTATTCTGGCACTGACTGCGGTTGGCAGCCTCGCGCACCCGTTGGACGGCGGGCAGCAGCAGGGCGATCAGGATGGCGATGATGGCGATCACCACCAGCAACTCGATCAGGGTGAACCCACGACGACGGCCACGCATGGCGGTCCTCCTTTCGAGGAACTTTCCGGTGAAAGACGACAAATGAAGGATCCCGGCCCGGGCTGGCCCCCGGCCGCTACGGGATATCGAAATCGAACTTATTCGGCCCGCCCGGCGTGACTTCCTTGATGATCTTCGATTTCTCGTTGTACTGGGGAGGAATCCGCTCCTTACCAGGCCGCGAGCCTGCGTACGGTGAGTCTGGCGACGCGTCGCCGGCACCGGACCTTCCATCCCCCGCGTAAATCGATACCCGGTACTTGCCGGGAGAAAGCCCCTTCTCCTTGGGGATGCGGTACTTCCCGTTCACAATCTGGGCTCCATCTCCGGTTTCCTGACCGTCCACCGGGGCGAACAGAATAATGCCGTCGTCCACCGGTTGGCCCTTGAGGGTGACCTCGCCAGTGACCTCCTGGCGGTTCCGGGGGTCGCCGCAACCGCTGAGCATACCGAGGGCGAGAATACCCAAGGAGAGTGTGAGGGATGCGAGTCCGCGCATGATCGAACCCAAACGGATCTACGGGCCGATGTTGGGGAGCGAGTCTCTCCCGCACCGGGGCGGTCAGGATAAGCTCCAGGCTGGGCAGCGCTTTAACGTGCCTTGCAAGATCCAGGTTGGCTTCTGTGAGAGTATTCCTTCGGTAAGGCCCCTGTCAACAGAAAAACAGAATTCACGACAGGAATGCAGGAACCGGTGAGGATGGGGCTTCGGTGCTACGCGCCCCTCCTCTCCGTCGTCCCGTGAGGGCGGTCAGTTGCCGGCGGGATGGGGGCTGGACGCGGCCGCCTGCTGGATCGCCTGTTTCATCTCGCGCACCGCCCGCTCCATGCCGACCAGCACGGCCCGGGCCACGATGCTGTGGCCGATGTTCAACTCCTCGACCCCGGGAATGCGGGCCACGGCCTGGACGTTGGTGTAGTTCAGGCCGTGCCCCAGGTGCAGGTGCAGGCCGTGGTCGCGGGCAAAGGCGGCGGCCTGCTCCAGCGCGGCCAGCTCCTGTTGCTGCTGCCGGGGGGTGCGGGCCTCGGCGTAGCGGGCCGTCTGGATCTCCACCGCCGAGGCGCCGACCAGCTTGGCGGCCTCGATCTGCCGCACGTCGGGATCGACGAAGATGGCCACCTCGATGCCGGCCGCCTTGAGCCGGTCCACGGCCTGGCTGACCGCTTGACGGTTGGCGACCACGTCCAGCCCCCCTTCGGTCGTTAGCTCCTCGCGGCGTTCCGGCACCAGGGTGGCCTCGTCCGGCCGGACAGCACAGGCCAGTTCGACGATTTCGTCCACGGCAGCCATTTCCAGGTTGAGCCGGGGCAGGGCCAGCTGCCGCAACAGGCGGACGTCGCGCTCCTGAATATGCCGACGGTCCTCGCGCAGATGGACGGTGATGCCGTCGGCGCCGCCCAACAGCGCCAGCACGGCCGCCGCCACTGGATCGGGCTCCTCCGCCCGCCGCGCCTGTCGGACCGTGGCGACGTGATCGATATTGACACCGAGTCGAATCATGAGTCGTGCCCGGAATGTTCCCGACCGAATGTCAGGGGCGCCGCAGCGGGGCCGGGTCGGGGGCGGCCTCGCGGTAGCGGCGGATCTCGCGCTGGAGGACCTTGCACAGGACAAAGGCCAGGAACAGGTCCACAACCTTGATCACCGGTCCGGCCACCACGCCGGGTAAGAGGGCAAAACCGGGCACCAGGTAGAGCCAGATCCCGGAAGTGAGGATGGCGGCCGTCAGGCCCAGCGGCAGGAACCCCCGGCTTAGCCAGACAGTGCGGTACAGCGGGTCGCGGAGCATCCGCCCGAGCGTCCGCAGATCAGTGTAGAGATCGACGATCAGCCAGGGCCGGCGTTCCGCTGTCGGGGCGGGCGGGGCCTCCGTCGGGGCGGCCCGCGCCTCCGCGGGGACGGCCTGCACCGCCGCCGGAGCAGCCTGCGTCTCTGCCTCGGCCGTCCGGGCTTGCAGGGCCTCGACCGCAACCGGGAGAAGTTGCCGGCCGACGTCGAGCATAAGGGCGGTCGTTTGGCGCACGCTGCCGAGCTTGGGGGAGGCTGGGCGGACGTGTTCCAGGACGCGGCGGACAAGGCGCTCTTCGAGGTCCTGTGTGTCTTCCCAGTGGGCAACGGCGTCCTCCAGCCGGCGGACGCGCTCTTCCAGGGAAAGGCCATCGGTAGGCGGCTTCGCGGCGGCCGGGGGGTCGTCCGGGCGGGACGCAGCCTCGCCCGTCTCGGGGATGGGTGGCCCCACCAGGGGCGAGGGTTCCTCGTCGTCCCGAGGCGCGGGAACGTCGGCCAGGGTTTCCCGGTTGTCGCTGGTCACCGCGCGCTCGCTCATGGCAAGCTCTGCCCGGGTTTGGGGGGGTGGGCTGCGCCCTCGGCTGCGCGAGGGCGGCAAGGCCAAAGGCACCTTCATCCCTATTCTACTGCCAGCATAACGGGATTGACCGGCCCAGACCAGACCGACCGGCGCAGCGGCCGCAAAAGGAGTCCGGCCCGGCGTCGTCAGCGGGCGGGTTGTTCACGGAGCCATTGGAGCGTCCGGCGCAGCCCTTCCTCGAAGGACACGGCCGGCTCGTAGCCCAGCTCGCGGCGGGCACGGCTGATGTCGGCGCGGGAATGGCGCACGTCGCCGGGTCGGGGCGGGCCGTGCTGCGGAACGAGATTGGTGCCGAGGAGGCGGTTCAAGGTCGCCACCAACTCGAGCAAGTTGACGCCGTGGCCGGTGCCGACGTTGTAGACCTGTCCTGCCGCGCCGGGCGCATCGGCCGCCTTGAGCAGGGCCTGCACCACGTCGGCGACATAGGTGAAATCACGTGATTGCTGCCCGTCGCCGTGGATCGTGGGCGCTCGGCCGGCCGTCATGGCCGCGGCGAAGATCGAGATGACGCCGGAGTAGGGGCTGTCCGGCCGCTGCCGCGGGCCGAAGATGTTGAAGAAGCGAAGCCGGACGGTCTCCAGGCCGAAACTGACGGCGAAGGCCTCGGCGTAGAACTCACCGGCCAACTTGGCGGCAGCATACGGGGACAGGGCGCGGAGCGGGTCGGTCTCGGACTGGACGGGACCGGCCGGGATGCCGTAAGCGCTGGCGCTGGCCGCGTAGACCACTCGGCGGACTCCACGGCGGCGGGCCGCCTCCAGCACGTGCAGGGTGCCGGTGGCACAAACGGCGTGGGACTCGGCCGGCGCTTCGAGGCTGCGCTGCACCGACGCCAGCGCCCCAAGGTGAAAGACCACCTCGGCCCCGGCCACGGCCCGCTCGACCGCGGCCGGATCGGTCAGGTCGCCTTCCATGATTTCCGGGGCGGGACGGACAGCCGCCAGGTTGCTCCGCAGGCCGGTGCTGAAGTTGTCGAAGACGCGCACCGGCCGTCCCTGGGCTGCCAGGGCCTCCACCAGATGCGAGCCGATGAAACCCGCCCCGCCGGTCACCAGACAGAGTTTACTCATGGAAAGAACCCGCCAGCCAAACGGATGGACGTTTCAAGAATAGCATTTACTTGACGCCGCGGCGCCGACGAGCGGAAGATGGCAGCGACCGGGGTCGAATGAGCGTGGCGCCCGGCGCTCCGGGTGCTGTTGCCGGCTCGCCTCCAGGGCCGCTCCCCCTAGGATGGATTGATGGACGAAGGGGACGCTGCGATGCCGATCTACTTCCTGCTCCACGACGCTGCCCGCTTTCACCAGTGGCTGCGGCCGGCGTTGACGGCCTCCTGGCGGCAGCGCAGCTTCGAGCCATGCCGCGCTCTCTGCACCGAGCTGGCGCCGGCTGTCCGGTCCTTCATCGAGCGCTACCACCTCGGGCGGGAAGAACCGCTGTTGTGCCGGGTAATCGACGGCCTCCCCTTTGACCGTGATTACTGGCGCCACCTGGTCAGCGAGGTCCTGTTCTACGGCGCCGCCGACATACCGGAGATCCAGACCGACCCGGACACCCTCAACGCCCTGCTGGCGCCCGGCCACGCCCCCGACGTACCCCGCGAGTGTCTGGCGCCGATCCAGCAGGCCCACTTCGGCGCCCGTGATCTGGTTTTCGGCGGCTTCTACCGGCCCCAGTCCGCGGGCTACAACGACACCGATGACGTGGCCCGACTGGCGACCTACCTCGCCTCCTGCGATCCCCTCATCCCTCCCCCTCTCCTCCCCGGGGGGAAAGAGGGAGGAGTGAGGGGACGGGTGACCGACCTGCCCGGCCGGGATGATGCCATCGAAGATCGCCAAGAGGAATTGGAGTTCGCCCGGCAATGTCTCTTTGTCCTGAGGGATCTTTACGCGGCCGCGGCCAAGAATGGGCAGGTGGTGGTCTGTGAAGTGCTGGGAGGGGAACTGGCTCCGCCGTGAGGGATTGTTCGCGGCGCCTCGTCCGGGCTTACGGCCGGCGAAGGGATTCCCTATAAATAAGGAAGTACCCCTTCAGGAGAACGGTTGGCGGGGAGCGGCTTACCTCCAGGGACGGAACCCTGGCCGGGCCGGCGGCGTAAACAAGCTCAGGGCTCGCTTCCCCCGTTTGCCGTGATCGTTTTTCATACGATGGGTTCAGGACCCCTGCCGCAGTCTCGCGGCCAGGGGCGGAGGTGGAGTTGTCTTGCTGGGTCCTATCTTCAACCGGGAATGGCTGACCGTCCCGCGGCGGTCGCGGCATTACGTCACCCGGGTCGTCTACCTGGGCGTCCTCTGGATTCTTGGGCTGACGGCCTGGCAGGCGACCGTGGGTTGGGGCCGCACCGCCACCCTCGGCGACACGGCCCGTTTCGGCGTGCTGCTCTTTCAGGTCCTCCTCCTGTACGTGCAGCTGCCGCTGACCCTCTTTTTCGCCGCCCTCTCCGGCGTCAGCGCCATCACCCAGGAAAAGGACCGCCGAACCTTCGTCCTTCTCCTGGTGACCGACCTGCGCAACTACGAGATCGTGCTCGGCAAGATGGCCGGCAGTCTGTTGCCGATCGCCATCTTGCTGGCGAGCACCATCCCGCTGTTGACCCTGATCGTCCTTTTGGGCGGCGTGGCACCCTGGCAGGTCTTCCAGGCGGTGCTGGTGCTGGCGGCCCTGGCGCTGGCGGCCGGCTCGCTCGGTGGGCTGGTGGCGCTGTGGCGCGACAAGACATTCCAGGCACTGGCCCTGACGGTGCTGTTCCTGGTGCTCTACCTCTGCCTGGTGGAAGGGCTGGCGGTGGTGCCTGCGCTGGCCTCCCGGGTGCCCTGGGCCGAGAGCCTTCTGGCCAACTTTGACGTGGCGGGCTGGCAGGAATGGCTCGGCCCCCGTCAGGCGCTGCAAAGCGTGCTGGAGCCGGCTGAGCAGGCGCAGGCGGGCCTCGCACCGGCGTTCGGCTTCGGCATCATGATGGTGCTCTTCAGCATTCTCCTGAACATCTGGGGGATCGTGCGGCTGCGGGCCTGGAACCCTAGCGGCGAACCGATCATGCAGCGTGAGGTGCCCGACGAGGAGGAAGAGAAGGACCGCCTCAAGGCCCATGCCGCTCCCGGACCGGTCCGGCCGGTCTGGGCCAACCCGATCCTCTGGCGGGAAATCGCCACCCGGGCCTACGGCCGGCGGCCGCTGCTGGTCAAGGCCGCTTACCTGATCGTCGTCGCCCTGGTCTGCTACTTCGCCCTCAGCCCGCTCTGGACCCGGACCGAGCGGGAACCGTTTGCTGCGGCTTTCGGCCTGGTGCCGATCGGCATCCTGAGCCTGCTGCTGATCGCCGCCCAGGCGGTGACGGCGATCACCTCGGAACGCGATATCGGGGCGCTCGACCTGCTGCTGGTGACCGACCTGACGCCGCAAGAGTTCATCTTCGGCAAGTTGGGGGGCATCTGTTACAACACCTTGATCTACGTGTTGCCGCCGTTGGTGCTGGCGGGGGTGTACGCTTGGCTGGGCTGGCTGGCGACACCGCCGCGCAACCACCCGGAGCTGCTGGCCGCCCGCAACATCGAGGCTCTGGTGTGCGTGGTGCTGGCAGCCCTGGTGCTGGAAGCGTTCGCGATGGTGCTCGGCGTTCACGTGGCCCTGCGGAACCAGAACAGCCGGCTGGCGGTTATCAACACCCTGGGGACGGTCTTTTTCCTGTCGGTGGGCACGCTGCTGTGCATCGAGCTGATCGTGATCCACGGCCAGTTCGAGTACCAGTGGCTGAGCTTCATCTTCTTCCTGGCGGCGGGCATTGGCGGGCTGTGGTGGGTGCTGAGCGGCGATCGGCCGTCGGCAGCGCTGACCCTGGCCAGCTGGGTCTGCCCGCTGGCAATGTACTACACCGTCACCACCATCGTGATCGGCAAGCCGGGCTCGCCGGAGTCGGCCGACCCGGTATTGCCCTTTTTGGTGATCACGGGTGCCTTCGGCTTCACGCTGGCGGCGATGCTGGTGCCGCTGCTGAGCGAATTCGACGTCGCCCTCGGCCGAACGACCGGTCCCGGGGAGTGAGGGATGACGGAGGCAAGCCGGTGGCCCTCGTGCAGAGGGCTCCGGGCGGGTAGAATTGATGTAGGAGGCGGCCCTGATCGAGCTGATCGGACAACATCGGCGTGAACTCGACGAACTCTGCCGGCGTTATCACGTCAAGACGCTGGAGGTGTTCGGCTCAGCGGTGGACGGCAGCTGGAACCCTGAGCGGAGCGATCTGGATTTCCTGGTCGAGTTCCTGCCGGAAGCAGCCGGCCGGATCTTTCACGGGTATTTCGACCTGAAAGAGGCGTTCGAGCGGCTGTTCGGGCGCAAGGTAGACCTGGTCATGCCCGGGGCCATTCGCAACCCCTACTTCCGGAAAGCCGTTAACCAGCAGCGCCGGGTGCTCTATGCCGCATAACGCAGCCACACTGTTGGAGGACGTGCGGCATGCCGCCCAACTGATCCAGGACTTCACCGCCGGCCGCTCGTTCCTGGACTACGGTACGGACGCCATGCTGCATGCCGCGATCGAGCGGCAGTTTATCATCATTGGCGAAGCACTCAGCCGGCTCAAGAAGCTCGACGCAGCCCTGGCAAGCTAGATCACAGCTTATCGCCAGATCATCGGCTTTCGGAATGTGCTGGTTCACGGTTACGACCGGATCGACGATCAGATTGTGGGGCAGGTCATTCAACAGGGTCTGCCCGTGCTGAAGCAGCAGGTCGAGCATCTTCTGGCCGGCTTTGGACCGCCCTGACGAAGGCCCCCGCTCACTACGAATGGCGCGGATTGCGCGGGTCAGGCTCAGGCACGCCATCGCTTTCTCGACGGGCGCGGCGTTCCTCTTCTTCGCGCTCGCCGGCAGTGGCCGCAGTCATGCTCCGGCCCCAGAGCAGGTAGTTCAGGTAAGCGAGGGCGGCGATTCCCCCCACGATCAGGTAGACCCAGAGGAAAAACCCGCCGCTGATCAGCGCCAGGAAAAGGAGGAAGCCTGCCAGGGCCAGCCCGCTTAGCATGAGCGCCAGGAGGCCCTCCCGCCGGCGTTGGTATTCGGTTCGTTCAGAGTCCATAGCGGCCTCCCGGGTAAGGGGCGCCTAAGGGGAAGGGGCCCAGCGTGGCACCGACTGTCAGCCGGTGCCACCCTCCGTCCGCTTCTATTTTTTTCATCTCTGCGACGGCCTCGGAGACCTACACGCCAGGGCTTACCCTTGTCCGCTTCCGGCAGCACCAAGCAATGGAAGTGCGGAAGAGGAACATCGGACCGCCCATTTCTCAGCGCCTGGTGCATCCGCGACGGGTGGCGGCGCTCATGCCCCGGGGTTCGTGCCCCATCACGGAAAGGCGGCCTGGGCGCGGAAACTACCGGTGGCGTCCAGCGGCTTGCGCAGGAACTCGGCGAAGGCCGCCTCGTTGTTGATCTTGCCCTCGTCGTAGATGCCGACCACTTCTGTCTTGCCGTCGGGCAGCGGCTCCAGGATGACGTACAGCGGCAGCTGCTCAGTGCCGAACGCCTTCATCTGGAACCAGAGGTTGGTCTGGGCGTCCTCTTTCTGGCGGGCCAAGCTGTCGCCGAACTTCGCTTGCAGCGCCGGCGAGTAGAACCGCCGCGGCACCGTGTCCGTGTAAAGCTGGACCAGGTGGTACGCGCCGAGGAGTTCCTTGAACTGAGGCTTGGAGAACACACTGTTCTCGTTGATACTGCAGTTCACTCAGGACTCGCCGGTGAAGTCGATGAACACGTACTTGGGGATGCCGGTCCGGCGACGGTCCGCGCGAGCCTGCTCGATGGCGGCCTGGAGATTGCCCGACCAGGCCAGCTCACCCTTCCCCTCGCTCGGCTCGGGCAGCAGGAAGGAGTCCACCCAGGCGTAGATGACGCCGGCCGGCCGCTGTTTCTCCCCGCCGCCGGCGCTGAACAGGGCGGGCAGCAGGTAGAAGCCGAGGCCCAAGAATGCCATGCTGAACAGCAGCCGGGGGACACCGATGTGCTCCTGCGGGGAGTCATGCGGCAGCCGGTAGACCCCCAGCAGATACAGCCCGCACAACAGACTCAGCGCCACCCAGATGCCCATCACCAGGTCATAGGTGAAGACCGTCGGCCGGTCGGTCAGGACCAGCTCGCCCAGGCGGAAGAACTTGAAGGCGGCCGCCAGTTCCAAAAAGCCCATCACCACCTTGACGCTGTTCAGCCAGGAGCCGCTCTTGGGGAGCTTCTTGAGCAGGCTGGGGAACAGCGCTAGTACGAAGAACGGGGCAGCGAAGGTGACGGCGAAGGCCAGCCCGCCCAGCAGGCGCTCGCCCAGGGTAAACCTGCCGGCTGCCGCCGTGCCGCCGAAGCCCCCCAGGAACGGGGCCACACAGGCGAAGCTGAGGATGGTGAAGGTCAGCGCCATGAACATGGTGCCGACCAGGCCCCCCTGCCCTTCCCGGGCCGAAGTGAACCGGGCCAGACCCGACGGCAGCTCGATCTCGTACCAGCCGAACAGGCTCAGCGCGAAGAAGACGAACAGCAGCCCGATGCCGAAGTTCATGATCGGGTTGATGCTCAACCACCGGAATAGCGACAACAGCAACACCGCGGCGACGGCCAGTACCACGATGATGGTGCCGCAGTAGACCGCGGCCATGGTGAGCGGCCGGTGGTGCTCCTTCTCCGACTGCTTGAGGAAGTAGCTGACCGTGATCGGGATCATCGGGAAGACGCACGGCGTGATCAGCGACACCGCCCCCCAGAAGATCCCGGCCAGGATGAACGCCCACAGGTCGCCATCATCTGTCCGGCGGTTGACGAGCAGCGGCACGATCGCCTCCATCATGGACCGGTACTGCTCGGCCGTCTCGGCGTTGACGGTCGCGGCGACTTTCTTGTCCGTCTCTTGCCCCTTGGTGGTGGGCGCGGGCGGGGGCGATTCGGTTTCCTTCGGCTTGGTCGGGGGTTCGACCGGGACGCTTGGGCCCGTCGCTTTCAAGGCGTTGGTGTACCTGTCCTCGACCGGCACCGGCGGCTCGTCGCTGATCGTCAGGGGAATGTCGAACTCCAGGTCCTGCGGCGGCAGGCAGCCGCTCTCGTTGCAGACGACCAGACGGACGCCGACCTTGACGACGGTCGGTCCCGGCGGAGCCGTGGAACTGACCACCGCGGGCCGTTCCCAGACCAGGGGGCTGTGTTCCAGGTAGCGGATTTCCTTGATGTTGGCCTCGGGCTCCGCCTTGGTCTGGAAGGGGGGCTCGGTCAGCTCGCCCACGAAGACCACGGCCCCGGGGGCGGGGAACTTGAACCGGGCTGCCTGGGACCGGGCATTGTCATCGACCTGCAAGGCAGTGTAGGTATGCCAGCCGGGGGCGAGGTCCACCGTCAGCTTCCACTGGATGGTCTGTCCGCGGCGAGCGGTCGAAGGCTCGAAGGCGGCCTCGATCCGGGGGACCGCCTCCTGGAACCGGGCGCGCGGCGGCTTGACCGGCGGGACGGCCGTCGCCGATCCATGCGCCATGGCAAGCAGGGCCACCATCGGCCCCAACCATCGATAAGCCCACTTCATGAACCAGTCACCCTCGAATATGAATCAAGTTTTATGGAAGTCTGACACATCAGGGGGTGGCCGGGGCTGAGTCTTCGAAGCCCCGGCGCCGCTTCCCGGGGCTTCGTTACGCTCAGCCCCGGTCATCCTTCCCCACCACCCGGCCCCAGGGACTTCACGGCCTCGGCCCCTCCGGCGCCTCCGCCCGGGCCGCCTTCGGCGCTTCCACCCCCTCCAGGTGTAGCGTCGAGATCGTCTTCGTCTTCAGGTCAACCACGCGAATGCGGTGGGCGTTGGTGTCGGCCACGTACAGTTTGCCATCGGCGTAGCTGATGCCGGCCGGCTCCAGGAATGTCGGACCGGCCAACCAGCCGTCCGGCTCGCCCCCCACGAAGGTTCGGCACTCCCGCGTCACCGGGTCGATCACCTTGATCTTGCTGTTGTAGGTGTCGGCCACGTACAGTTTGCCGTCATGGTACGCCACCCCCAGGGCGTGCTGCAACCGGACCTTGTCCCCTACACCGTCCACGTCGCCGAAGTCGAACAGTCCCTCACCCACGATCGTCCGCACGTCCCCCTTGCCGTCCAGCGGCACGGCGCGGATGGCGCTGACCTCGCTGTCGGCCACGTAGAGCATGCTGCCGTCACTGGCCAGGCCGCTGGGCTGGGCGAAGCAGGAGATGGGGGGCGGCCCATCGGTGATGTCCTCCCGACCGCTGCCGGCGAACGGGGCTAACTCCTTCCTTGCCAGGTCGAGCGTCCAGATCTGATGATGGCCGGCCATGGCGATGTAGAGCCGGTTCCCGTTCAAGAGCAGGTCCCAGGGGCTGTTCAGCCCGGTCTTCCGGGCGGGGCCGCCCGCGCGGCGGTTGTGTCCCTGCTGCCCGGTGCCGGCGATGGTCGTGACTGTCTTCGCCTTCAGGTCCAACTCGCGGATCAGATGATTCTTCCGGTCGGCGACGTACAGGGTGTCGCCCCTCACCGCCATTCCCTGGGGATCGTTGAAGGTTGCCTTGTCGAAGGGGCCGTCGTCGGCGCCGGGCTCGCCGGTGCCCGCAATGGCAATCTTCTTGCCCTTCAGGTCCGTAATAACGATGCGATGATGGGTACTGTCGGCGATGAAGAGGCGCCCCCCGGCCGGGTCGGCCACCACCTTGCCGGGGAAGAACAGCGGGCTGTCGCCGCGTTCCTGGAAGCGGGCCAACTCGAAGCGCATCGGCTTCTCGTTGAGCGTCTTCTTCTGACGGTGGATCGCGATCAACTCGGCAATGTGTTTGTCTAGCGGCTCATAGAGCCCCTCACCGGTGCCCCAGCGGTAGATGTAACCCTCGGGATCGATCAGGAAGAGGGTCGGCCAGGAGTTGACGCCGTAGGTGCGCCAGATCTTCATGTCGGCATCATTGACGACCGGATGGCTGATCTCGTAACGGAGGATGGCCTTGCGGATGCTCTCGGTGTCCTTTTCGTTGTCGAACTTGGCGGAGTGGACGCCGATGACGACCAGCTGGTTGGCGTATTTTTTCTCCAGCCGGGCCAGGTCGGGCAGAGTATGGATGCAGTTGATGCAGCAGAGGGTCCAGAAGTCGAGGAGGACGATCTTGCCGCGCAGGTCCTTGAGGCGGAGCGGCCCGGCGGTGTTCAGCCAGGCGACGCCCCCTTCCAGCTCCGGGGCCCGGATGCGGTCGTCCTCACCGGGCCGCGGTGCGGCCTCCGCCGGCCCATCGGGAGCAGCCGACCGGCCCGGGACGCCGGCGCGACCAAGGCCGTAGATGCCCAGTCCCATCAGTAGCATAATCCCCAGGACCCAGGCAGGGCGGAACGGCCGTCGGGCAGAAGTGCAAGCCGTGGACATCAAACCGTCTCCTCGTCGCAAGGGAAAGCTCGGCCAGTTTGACCCGGGCAGCGACGGAAGTATTGTAAGTGCCGCACCCTCAGGGAGGACAGTACTTTCGCCGTCCCCCTTCTATTGGTAATCCTATCATCAAAATATTCCCTTATCCGATGAATAATCCGGGCCAACGGATTTTCTTTTCGACAGGAGAGATGGGCGGTAATGCTGGCCCGCGTCCTTGCCAAGGGCTACTCCGGGCTAATCAGCCTAGCCCACCCAAGGGAGCAAACCGTAAGGAGTTGCATGAAGATGGAGCGCCGAGGAATCCGGCAGCCGCGATGGCGTTCCCCGCAGACCATCCTTGGCTTCGTCCATCACCTCAGACGTATTTCCACCAATCCGGTCTCTCTCCCCGCGATGGCTTCGCGCAGGGCCGCCTCGAAGGATGCCTCGCTGTCGGCTCGCCAGCAACGCACGCCGAACGCCTTGGCGAACAGTCCGAAGTCGGGATTGAGGAGATCGACGCCGAGGTAACGTCCCTGATAGCGCCGCTGCTGGATCGCCTTGATCAGGCTCAGGCTGCCATCGTTGACCAGGATGACCACGACCGGCAGTTTCTCCTGGACCGCGGTGGCCAGCTCCATGCCGGTTATCTGGAAACAGCCGTCGCCCATCACGGCCACGATCACCCGGTCCGGCAAGGCGGCTCGCGCTCCGAGGGCCGCCGGCAGGCCATAGCCCATCGAGACCGCCCCGGCCGGGTGCAGGAAGGTACGCGGCTGGTAGACGGGGAATTCGACCAGCATCCGGTAGGCGAGCTGGGTCACGTCGGCGACCACGAGGGCATCGCGCGGCAGGACGCGCCGGATGACGGAGGAGAGGTCCATGCCGGCGATGCGCCACGGCGGCTGCGGTGCTGGCGGGGGGGCCCACGGCTGGCGCCGCTCCGGCGGCAGGACGGCGAGCAGCGCCCGCAGCGCCGCGCGGGCGTCGGCATGGACACCCAGGGTGACCGGGTAGTGCCGGCCCAACTCGGCGGGGTCGATGTCGATCTGGGCCAGGGCAGCCGGCGGCCGCAGCGCCCAGCTGCCGGTGGTGACCTGGGTGAACCGGCAGCCGATTGCCAGCAGCCCGTCCGCCGCGGCGAACAGTGGCGAGATGCGCGAGGCCATGTCCGAGGCATCCGAGGTGCTCTCCCGCCACGGCATGCCGGCCGCCAGCGGATGGTCCGACGGCAGGGCGCACTTGCCCATCAGCGAGTTGAAGACCGGGGCGCCCAGGCGCTCGGCCAGCTGAAGCAGCTCCGCCTCGGCCCCGGCAGTGATGACGCCGCCGCCGGCCATCAGCAACGGCCGCCGCCACTCGGTCAGCAGCCTTGCCAGCGCTTCGATATCCGCCGGCCTCGGGGCCAGCGGCGCGGGGGCCGGCGGCAAGGGGGGCAGGTCGTCCGGCGACCGGGACCACAGTACCTTGCCGGGCACGTCGAGGAGGACCGGGCCGGGCCGCCCCTCGGTCATAGCAGCCCAGGCCCGATCCAGGTCAGCAGCAAGGGTGCGGGGATCCTCAACCCGAACCTGCCGTTTGGTGAAGGGGGCAAAGGCGCTGAGCTGGTCGTTCTCGTGGTAGTAGCCGGAACGCGGATCGCGGCTGGGCACCTGGCCGTTGATCAGCAACACCGGCACCGAGTCGGAGAAGGCGGTCAGGATCGGCGTGGCGGCGTTGAAGGCCCCCGGCCCGCAGACGGCGATGCAGACGCCGGGCCGACCGGTGGCGCGGGCATAGCCATCGGCCATGAAACCCGCGGCCTGCTCGTCACGGGCCAGGATATGGCGAATGGCCGGCTCATGGTACAGCGCATCGTACAAAGGCGCCAGCGGGCCGCCGGGATAGCCGAAGACGTGGCGGACACCATACGCGCGGAGCCGACGGACGAGCAATTCTGCGCCTGTTGGAGGGGAGGCCTGAGCGGTCATGAGCAGTTCTCCCTGTTGGTGGTGCCAGTGTACGTCCCCCGTCAGGCAAAAGCTACAACCGTTCGGCGAGCGGCCGGCGCTGCGATTCTGCTCCAGTGGCTACGAGGATGATGGCGTTAGCCGCCGCTCAGGCTCGGGGCTCCGAAAGAACCCCGAGCAGCTCCCGCCGATCAAACCCAACAACCCCGGTAGCCGTGTCGGCCGCGCCATAGTAGACAAGCAATTCGTCTCCCGCCTCCACAAGGCCGGTCGGGAAGACCACGTTCGGTACGAATCCCATCCGCTCGAAATCTGTCTCGGGCCGCAGGAGGGGCTCCGGCGTCCACTTCAACACGTGGGCCGGGCTGTCCGCATCCAGCAGCAGGGCTCCGGCTGAGTATTCGCCGACCTCGCCGGGCTGCGTCGGCCGGCGGCTGCCGTGGTAGATCTCCAGCCATCCTCCCGGAACGCGGACAGGCGGGCAGCCGCCGCCGATCCGGTCGGCCTGCCAACCGGCGCCCCCGATTGTCAATGGTTCATGCCGGCCCCAATGGAGCAGGTCGGGAGAGCGGGCGACCCACATCTCGGGACGGGTGAACGGCGTGCCGCACACCGGCCGGTGCAGCGCCGCGTACTCCCCGGCCGGTTTTTCCGGGAACAGCACCACATCCTTGTTCTCCGGGCAGAGGATGATTCCGTGCCGGTCGAACGTCCGGAAGTCGGCGGTAGAGGCAAGGGCGGCCGCCGGGCCGTGGCGGGAGACTGCCACATAGGTGATGTAGAATCGGCCGTCCAGCGGGGTGATCCGCGGGTCCTCGACACCAAACTCTTCAACCTCCCCCTCCGGCCGGATCGTGACTTGGGTTACCTCTTGCACAGCGCGGCCGTCGCCGGTCAGTCGGACCAGGCGAAGATGCGAGAGGAATGTGAGCCGGACCAGCCCAGTCTGGCGGAACCGGACCGCCCGCGGGTCGAGCGGCTGCAATTCGGCGTCCGGCACCCAGTCGATCACCGGCTCGCCGCCTTGCCAGCGCGGCAGCGCCGTGCAACCGGCCCGCCTCTCCTTCGGCCGCTCGGCCACCCGGACAAGCAGCACCACCTCGTCGCTGACCCGCACCGCCCCCGGGTTGAACGCCCCCACCACCTCGAAATCCCCTCGGCTCGGCGGTACATCCTCCGGTCCGAGGAGACGTTGGGTGAACAACCGGCGAATGGTCATCAGCCGACCTCCCTGACCGCAAAGCCCGGACGGAGCGCCGGCGACGGGCGCGCCCTCACCCGTCGCCGGGCTGGTAGAAACGTTACCTGTCGCTTATGCTCCGGGCTCGGCGAGTCGCTGCCCGTGAGCCAGGCGGTCCGCCTCGACAGCGACCGCCAGAGCATCGCGCCCGTTTTGCTCGGTGACCCGGCGCACATGGCTGCGGTCCCTGAGCCAGGCGAGTTGGTCCGCGAGAAACGCGCGGACCAACTCGCTGTAGCGGTGCATTTTCAGGTCTCCCTGGCCATACTTCAGCTCCACCAGTTGGTAAACGTCCAGCGCCTTGTGCCGGCCCGAACAGGCCCGCTCCTTTCCCGCGTACCAGGCCGTCACGTCCAGGCGGGCCCCTGGGAACAGCTCACACAAGGTGCGTGTGTCCGCCTCATCGACCAGGGCATGGATGGTCGCCCGGACAGGTATCCATTCCTCAAGCCGCACGTCGCCGCGCTCGAAGACCAGCCGCAGTTCCTGGCGATCCAGACGGCCGGGCTGAGTGAAGCCGTGGTAGAAATTGACCAGTACGTCGCCATAGCGCACCGTGCATTGGACCTGGTCCTCGAGGGCGGTGCCGGGCCGCCGACAGACCTGCGCCGCCTCGACCTTCCCCGGGCCGAGCCAACCGGCGAACAGGTCGAAGAAGTGTACGCCGTGCTCGACGAAGATGCCGCCGCTTTTGCTACGGTCCCAGAACCAGTGCTCCGGCGGCAGGCCCTCGTCGCTGGCGTAATTCTCGAAGTAAGCATGGAGCAACTCGCCCAGCGGTTTGCGCTCCAGGAGTTCCCGGATCGTGTCGAACAGCGGGTTATAGCGCTGCATCAGGTTGGTCGCCAGCAGTAGATGGCGCTCCCGCGCGGCGGCGATCATCTCGTCGGCCTGGGCCGGGTCCAGGGCGGTCGGCTTCTCGACCACGACATGTTTGCCGGCCCGCAGCGCCTGCATCGCCTGAGGATGGTGCAGAAACGGCGGCGTGGCAATGTAAACGAGATCGAGGTCCGGCATCCGGAGCAGGGCCTCGACCTCCATGACATCGGGCAGGCCGAAGCGGCGGGCAGCGGCACGGGCCGCCTCGCGGTGGGTGCCGGCCATGCCCACGAGCCGCACGCCGGGGACCTGGGCAAACTGCTGCAAGGCGAAGAGGCCGAACCCGCCGCAGCCAATGACACCGATGCCGATGGCAGACGATTGGTCGCTCACCAAGGTGCGATCCTCTCCGATAGAGGCCGCGCGCAAGGTTGTCCGGTCGCTTGTCGTTGACTATTGTAGCAAGCCGCCGGACGGCAGCGGTATGATCCGACCATCTCCCTGCCCCCGCTTCTCTGTCGCATCCGGCCGGGATGTTCTTCCCAAGAAACGGTCAGACGGAGAACCCGCGTCCTACTGGGAGAGCCAGGGCGTTTCTTGCAAAATAGCATGGGACCAGACGGCCCTGACGGGCCTTACCACAGCTTCCTGGCAATGAATCAGGGATTGTCCCGATGCGTGTTCTTCTGACAGGCGGTTACGGCTGCATCGGCAGTTGGATCGTGCGCAACCTGCTGCAACGCGGCGACCAGGTCTGGATCTACGACCTCAAGGAAGATCCCCGCCGCCTTGATCTGATCCTCACCCCCGAGCAGGTCCGGCAGGTGCATTTCGTCGCGGGGGATGTCCGCGACGTGGCCGGGCTGACCCGCGCCATTGCGCAGCACGAGATCAGTCACGTCATCCACCTGGCCGGTTTGCAGGTACCGGTCTGCCGCGAGAACCCGATTCTGGGCGCGTCGGTGAACGTCATCGGCACCCTGGCCGTCTTCGAGGCGGTCAAGGCCCGGCGCGACCAGGTGCAGCGATTGGTCTACGCCAGCTCGGCCGCGGTTTTCGGCCCGCCACAGAACTATCCTGCCGAGCCGCTGGCCGACGACGTGCCGCTGCTGCCGACGACGCACTACGGCGTCTTCAAGTGTGCGAACGAGGGGAATGCCCGCGTCTATTACCAGGACCACGGCCTGTCGAGCATTGGGCTGCGGCCGTGGACGGTCTATGGTGTCGGCCGGGACTTCGGTATGACCAGCGAGCCGACCAAGGCGATCAAATCACTGGCGCTGGGCCGACCATATCACATCAGCTACGGCGGCCGGCAGGACATGCAGTATGTGGACGACGTGGCCAAGACTTTCGTGCGCTGCCTGGAAGCGCCGTACCAGGGGGCGAAGTCATACAACCTGCGCGGCCACGTTGTGGACATCGCCGCGTTCCACCGGGCGGTGTGCGAGGTGGAGCCGGCCGCGGCAGAGTTGATCACGTTCGGCGAGCGGCAGATTGCGATTGCCTATGACCTGGACGACACGGCCTTGCAGCGCGACCTGGGGCCGATGCCGCGGACGCCCTTGGTGGAGGGGATCCGGCAAACGCTGGAGCATTTCCGCCGCCTGCGGACCGAGGGACGACTCGATACGGCGGACCTGAACTGTTAGATTCCGCTCGGCCGAATGAGTCCGCGGTTGGGACGTGGGCTTTGGGTCGTAGCGGAGCGGCTCATGACGGGCCGGCGCTTGTCCTTCACGGCAGTTCCGCCGCCCACATTGCCTGCCGTTGGAGCACCTTGTGCAGTTCGTCGTCGAGGGGGACGGGCGAGCAGGCGGCGACCGCCTCCGGGTCGGTCAGCAGCACGCCGCTGTCCGGCCGGAAGCGCACCACCCAGATGCCCGGTGCCTCCCGCGCCACACCGGCGATGCGGGCGCCGAAGAGCAGCCGCTGCGGCCGTTCCAGCGGCAGCGCTTGCAGCAGCTTTAACTCGCCCAACTCCAGCCGGGCCGGCGCGCCGCTGACCCGCACCTCGTAGACGGCTAGCGAGCATCGGCCGTCCGCCTCGCGCCGGACCACGTCGTCGAAAATCACGGCCCGGTCCTTGTAGTTCTCGCGGAACTGCGCCTGCCATTCTTCGTCGCGCCGCACGGTCGCCGCCTCGTGCAAGATCTCCTCCAGCGATTTGCGCAACAGGGCCGCTAGCAGCGCCGCCTCGCGATGGAGTTGGTTGAGCCGTCGGTTCTCACTCAGCGACAGGGCCGGGGAGTCCCGGTCACGCACCTCCAGCGCCTGGTCCAGCTCTGCCAGCGCCAACCGGAAGCTCCCCTCGGCCAGCGCCCTTTGCCCCGCCTCCAGATGCATCCGGACTTTTTCCTCGGGCGACAGCCGGTCTTCCTCTGGGACGGCGGATGGGCCCAGCCGCGGCAGGATCAGCGCGTAGGCGATGATCACTCCGATCAAGGTCAGGATGGCGGCCAGCAGCGGCAGGCCCCAGGGGCGGAAGACCAATGAGAAAGGAAACGGGTAGGCCGACTCAGCCGCGGCCGGGGCCGGCTCGGGCTTGCCGAGTTGCTCGGGGGACGGGTAGGCGCTGACGGGCAGGACGAACAGCGGCTGGCCGCAGCCGGTGCAGGAGACAGTCTGGTAGTGGACCCGGCGCATCCCCCGGGCGACCTGGCCACAAGAGCAGGCCACCTCGAATGGAACGGCCGGCACGGGCCGCTTGCGGGGCGTGCTCAGCCACCGCCGTACCCTGCTCACCAGTCCACTCACCGCACACCACCTTCGCCCCAATGCCGAATTCCTAATGACGAAGGACGAAAGAATGACGAAGCCCGAAGGACTAATGACGAAGCCGCCGGCGAGGAGGGAATGTCAACTCACCGAAGGTGAACGCCTCCCGCTGGAAACTCCTCGATGCTCGCGGCCTTCGACAGGCGTCCTTCGGGCTTCGTCATTCTTTCGTCCTTCGGATTTCGTCATTCGTCATTTAAGCCCGGTGCGCCGGCGGGCTCCAGGTCGCCGGCGGGCGCGGCCTGGCGGGCCGGTGGAGTGAGCAGCCCCTCCAGCACCGTCTCGAAGCGCTCGGCCGCATGCTGCATGAACAGGCCCGCCAGCCGGCCAAACTCGACTCGGTCGCCCCGTTCCCTTAGATCGGCCGTCTCGGCAAGAAACTCCTCGGCGTCCAGGTCGAGCCGGGCCTGTAGTTGATCGAAGGCCACCCGCGCCGCCGCCCAGCGCTCGGCATCGCCGCCGACCTGGCGGACCAGCTGCCACAGCCGGCGGGCGAGGGGGGCCTCGGCCGACTCCCTGTCCCGCCCGAACGCCGACGGCAAGTCGCCGTCGAGGAAGACGGGGAGGTAAACGCCGGTGCACGGGGGGCCAAAGGCGCACCAGGCCATCGGTACGCCGCCGAGCGGGGCTACCAAGCTGGCCGCCGTCGCGCCGCCAGTCCCTTCGTGCCGGCAGATCGGTTCCGGGCCGGTTACCTTGTGCAGTGGGTCCGCCTCGTCCTCGGTCCCCTCGTAGTGGTCGCCCAGCAACCGGCGGATGAAGGCCAGGTCGATGTGCCCGTTTTGCTGTTCCAGCAGCAGCGTGGCCCGGCCCCAACGGCGCAGGGCCGGCCGGTCGGCATCCGGGGCGGCGCTGACCGCGGTGGCGAAGTCGAGCTTGCTGCCGTCGGCCGGCCACCACCCCTGTCCAATGGCGTGGCTGGCCAGGCCGCGGGCGATCCAGTCCCAGTCCTGGTGTATGGTGCAGACATCGCTCATGGCCCGCACCTGCTGGATCTCCTGGTAAACCCAGTGCTGGCCGCTGGTCTCGACGGCGAATGCCTCGGCCGCGTCGGCGATCAACAGGGCGCTGTCGTACCGATCCGCCGGCGGGCAACCGGGGTAGGCTCCCTGTCCGTGCCGGCTCACCAGATCGGTCAACAGCTCAACTGCTTGCCGGGCCGAGTTGGCCCGCTCCAGGCCAAGGCGAACCAGATCGGTGCCGAGCAACCCCGGCCGGTCGCACTGCAACCGGGTCCGCAGGGTAGTGTAGCCGATCGCCACTCCATGCTCGTTGACGCCGTGGTGGTAACCCCACAGGCCCTTCGACTGGCCGCCGACGACGGTGTAGGTCTGCCGGGCCTGGGGCAGCTCCAGGTGCTGCGTGCGGAGTCTCTCACCTGGGGCGAAGCAGCGGCCCGGCGTGCGCACAAGCCACGGGCCTTCCCCCCTCACTCCCCGCCCCTCTCCCCCTGGGGAGGAGGGTGGGGAATGAGAGGGCCGGCCGCTGTTATGGCCGAACAAGGTGCGCCCGTCCACGGTGCTCCTTCCGAGTGCCACCACCATGTCACTTGCCATCGGAGGCCACTCCTTCTGCACTTCCGGGATAGAGATGCGATCCGCCGACTGCTTCCGGGCGGGCGCGACGTGAGGAGAACCCGTCGCCTTCCCGCGTGGGTTCATTGGACCATACCGGGCGGGGCCAGGCAACCGGTTCCTCTTGAAATCTTAGCGAAGAATTGGGGTAAAGGCGGTCAGCGGGGGTGACTTTTTCGTCGCCGCCCGGCAGGAGGAAAGGTCCGACTTGCGGACTCCTCCCGAGATGACGGGTTTGCCTGACCTCCCGGAAAGAGGGCGCCGGCGTGGGTGAAAAACGCCGGGCAGAGCGTCAGCGGTTCACGGCGTAACGCGTGGGGTCGGGGAGGCCGGCGGCCTCGAAGCCGGCGCGGCGAAGCTGGCAGGAGTCGCACCGGCCGCAGGCCGCGCCGTCGGGGGCCGGGTCGTAACAGCTGTGCGTCAGGCGGTAGTCCACCCCCAGCGAGTGCCCCAGGCGGATGATCTCGGCCTTGGAAAGATTGATGAGGGGGGCGTGAACCTGGAACCGTCCCTTCCCCTCGACGCCGGCCTTGGTGGCCAGGTTGGCCAGCCGCTCGAACGCCGCCACGAACGCGGGCCGGCAATCGGGATAGCCGCTGTAGTCAAGGGCATTGACACCGATAAACAGGTCGAAACTTTCCAGTACCTCGGCCCAGGCCAGCGCCAGGGAGAGGAACAGGGTGTTACGGGCCGGCACATAGGTGATGGGAATGCCCTCGGCCATCTGCTCGGCGGGGCGGTCCTTGGGGACCGCGATGTCGGCGGTCAGGGCCGAGCCGCCGAAGATGCGCAGATCAAGGTCGAGGACTCGGTGCTGCACCACCCCCAGCGCCTGGGCCACGCGCCGGGCCGCCTCCAACTCGGCGGCATGACGCTGGCCGTAGTTGATGGTCAGGGCGTGACAGCGGAACCCCTCGTGCCGCGCCACGGCCAGCACCGTGGCCGAGTCGAGCCCGCCGCTGAGCAGCACCACCGCTGGTCGTCCTTCTGCTGCCATGAGGAACCCTCCTTTCCTGCCTTATGGTAGCACCGGCGAGCGGGCGGGACATGTCGGATTGGCGACCCGCGCGCCGAGGCGGATGTTTCAGAGTTAGTGAGTATTTTTCAATTGTGTTGCGGCTGGCCCGGTGGATAATAAGGGGCGCCCGCGGTGCTTCCGAGCCGGCTCGGGCGCCGCCAACTCCAGAGATGGATCTGGCCCGGACTGTCCGGGCGCGGGCGGGATCGGCCGTCAATCCCCTCATCCATCCGGTCCTTTCAAGGGTGGTAATCTCCTATGTCTGAGCCTGCCCGCTCGAATGGCTCTGCGCCGCCGACGCCGGCCCCCTACAGCGATCCCACGGCCCACTCTTCCGCGGCGGCACGGTCCACCCCCTTGCAAGCGGCCGCCGCGGCTGCGGTCTCGCCCGACGAGTGCTTGACCAGTGCGGAGGAACCCTTGATCCGCCCGCAGGGACCGGGCGGGCGTTGGTTCGGCAAGTATGAACTACTGGGGGAGCTGGCCCGCGGTGGGATGGGCGTGGTCTACCGGGCGCGCGACAGCGTGCTGGGGCGGATCGTGGCCCTGAAGATGATTCGGCCCGAGGTACCGGCCTCGTCGGCTGAGTTGGTGCGGTTTAGCCGGGAGGCCCGGGCTGAGGCCCGGCTCAGCCATCCCCACATCGTCCCGGTCTATGACGTCGGCGAGCACCAGGGGCAGTGCTACTTCACCATGAAACTGGTTGAGGGGGGAAGCCTGAGCCAGCACCGGGATCGCTTCACCGCCGACCCGCGGGCAGCAGTCGCCCTGGTGGAAAAGGTCGCCCGAGCGGTGCAGTGCGCCCATGATGCCGGCATCCTCCACCGCGATCTGAAGCCGTCCAATATTCTCCTCGATGAAAATGGCGAACCGCTCGTCGCCGACTTCGGCCTGGCCAAAGTCCTGGATGCCAGCGCCGAGCTGACGCAGACCGGCCAGGTGCTAGGCACCCCGGCCTACATGGCGCCGGAGCAGGCCGCCGGACGAACCGGGGAGATCTCCGCGCGGACCGATGTCTGGGCCCTGGGCGTCATCCTGTACGAACTGCTGACCGGCCGAAGGCCATTCCCTGGTCAGGGCCGCGACCAGGTCATCAGCCAGATTCTGACCACGGAACCGGCGCCGCCCCGGCAGCTGCGGCGACAGCTGGACCCCGCCCTGGAAGCGGTCATCCTGAAATGTCTGGAGAAGGACCCCGCACAGCGCTACACCACTGCCCAGGCCCTGGCGGACGACCTGGGCCGCTGGCTGCGCGGCGAGCCGCCGTTGGCCCAGCCGCGGGCATGGCCGATCCGCCTGGCCCGCGCCGCCCGCCGGCAGCCGACCGTGATCCTCGGCTTGGCGTTCACGCTTGCCCTGGCGGTCCTGGCCGTCTTGGCCTTCCGGGACCGATCAGGCGAGCGCCCGATCGCGGTGGGGTCCGAGTTGACCCCGGAACAACAGCAAGCCCGGGAGGAAGCCCTTCGACCGATCCAGCAGCAGTTGGCCGAAGGGAAAACGGCCTCCCTGATCGGCCCGACGGGGGAGCCGCCCTGGAGGTACCGACTCCTGACCGAAGGCCCGGTCATGGAGGCCGTCGTACCCCGCGAAGGGGTGTTCGCCGTTGACGCCTTCCAGGGGTGTTGCCTGATCGAGCTGATGCCGGCGGTGCGGGCGGAACGTTACCGCTTCCGCGCCGAGGTGCAGCATCCGCGTTGCCAGCCGCTCAACCCCGGCGAGCAGGTGGGCGTTTACCTGGCCCACAGCCGACATCCCACCGGCCGGGGGACCATTCATTCCCTTCTCTCGCTGACCTTTAGCGAGAACATTATCCGGAACGCGCGCGTCAACCAGCCGAGTTCGAAAGCCGACCAGGAGGAGCGCCCGGACCCGAAGGGCGAAGAGCCCAAGAACAGCGAGGTGAAGCTGCAAATGCGGCTCTGTTGGCAGGAACTGTCCGGCAGAGTTCACGACCACTACACGAACATCCCGGTCGCCGACAAGCCCCTCGCTTTCCGCGCCGCCGGGCCCGCGCCGCAAAGGCCCTGGCGTCGGCTCGCGGTCGAGGTGCGTCCGGAGCAGATCGCGGTCTTCTGGGAAGGCGCCCGAGTCGGCGCGGTTGACCGGACCGCATCCCCAGACAAGTTGACCGTCGGCGCCGAATTCCTACCGCGCTGGTGTCCAGACCCCAGCCGCGTCCAACCGACGTTCCCACCCGGCGGTGGCCTCGGGCTCTATATCCGAGAGGCAGGCGCCAGGTTCCGTTCCGTTGCGATCGAGCCGCTGCGGTAGCGGCAACGTGGAGCCGCCGGCCCGGCGGCCGGCGCCACGTCCCTGGAGACACTACCCTAGCAACGCGGAGGTAGCCCCATGATCGAGATCAGGTACCCGACGGGCACCGCGCCCGTGCCGACAACGTTCACTTCGGAAGGCATCGTGAGTTGGCCTCCTCCGGAGCAGGAAATCCAGGGGCTGATCGCGGATACCGCCACCGGCAAGATCTGGCTGGGAATCCCACTCACCCAGATGGTCGCTCATGACCCCGGATCGAGCGACCCCGACTGGTATATCGACTTTCCGGAAGATCCGATCAGCGACCCGTTGCCTGCGGACACCGATCTGGTCGAGGCGGTCTTCATCACCGACGGCAGCGACCTGGCGAGCGTGGTGTTTAGGACCGAAGGGCCGTCCGCCCAGCCGATGAAGGCCGCGCCCGCCGCCGAGATGGCCGCGAAGGGCACAACGCCCTCCTGGGATGCGATTCGGATCACCTCGGTCACCAAGCCTCATCCCGGCCAGGTCCAGGTGAGCGGCCAGACGCCGGGATGGAAGAAAGCCAAGGTGCTCGTGGTGCTGGTGGGAAAGACCAATCAACCCGCGGCGAAGCCGGGAGGGGGGCCTACCCGACACGTCCGGGTGAAAAAGGACAAGGCTGCCAACTCTGCCTGGTCACTTCAGTTCACCGGCGTGCCGAACGATACGTATGTCGTCATCGCCATGGTTCGATCCGGAAGAAAAGTGGACGTGACGACCGTGACCGTGCCGTAACGGTCGCGGCCCGGGTCGGCGGCGGACCGGCCCCGGCTGTCCTTCTCCCGAGGACCTGCTATACTCAGGGAAAGATCGTCCTGAGGAGACAGGCCCATGCTGAGGGGAATGCCGCGCCGGCGGCCGGCCGCCTTCACCCTGATCGAAGTCCTGGTGGTGATCGCCATCTTCGTCATCCTGATCGGCCTGCTGCTGCCGGCCATCCAGAAGGTGCGTGAGTCCGCCGCCCGCACCCAATGCACCAACAACCTCCGCAACCTTGGCCTGGGGTTGCTCTACTACCAGTTCAACAACAAGGTCTTCCCGCCCGGCGGCACCACCGCCTCGCCGCAGCACGGCTGGGGCACCTATATCCTGCCCTACATCGAGCGGGACGACGTATACCGCCTGTACCAGTGGAGCCTCGACTGGTACCACCCGGCCAATAACCCGGCCGTGAGCACCGAAGTAAAGACTTTCTTCTGCCCGTCCACCCCGAGCAACCGGTCGGCGAGCGGCCTCATCAACGGCGTCCCCTGGAAGGCGGCGACGAGTGATTACGCGCCGACCCGCGAGATCGACCCGTGGCTGGTTGAGTTACTGGTGCGGCAGCAAGCGGCTGGCGTCAACCGGCCGGTTCACACCGGCCGCGCGCCTACCGGCGGTGTAATGCCGCTGGACGGTAAGATGGGCCTGGACGACATCACGGATGGCCCCTCTCAGACCATCCTGCTGGCCGAGGTGGCCGGCCGGCCGCAGCTCTTCCGGCGGGGCACGATGGGTATGGGTGTCGGGACCGCCCCGAATGGCCCTTGGGCCAGCGCCTTGACCTCCCTGGTGATCAGCGGCTCGACCCCCGACGGGTTGAACCAACCCGGCGAGTGCGCCCTCAACTGCACCAACAACGACGAGATTTACAGCTTTCATGCCGGCGGGGCCAATCTCCTCTTCGCCGACGGCTCGGTGCGCTTCGTCGGGGAACGAGTCCATATCCGCGTGGTGGCCGCCCTGGTCACCCCGAGGGGCGGGGAACTGGTATCCGGCCACGAGTTCTAGGCAGCGGTCCGAGCCCGGAGCGTCCGCGACGGGGACAACGCGCCCGGAGCGTCAGCGACGGGTGATGGCATTGCCGTCGCGGGTTCTTTTCTTCCTGCCCCAACTGGAAAACCGCCTTCCCTCGCGGTACAACTAGGAAGTCGAGCCCGGCATGCAGCTTCCGGGGCCGTCCGCTCCCTTACGTCCCGGAGAGGACCAGGATCATGTGCCGCAGCGTGTGGGTGCTTAGTTGCGCCTTCTCTCTCATCCTCGGCATCCCGGCCAGCGCCCAGGACCGGCCGCGCCTCGCCGACGTGCTCGCGCTGGAAGAGGTCATGCAGGAGGCCATCCGCAAGGCCGAGCCTTCCATCGCCTGCATCCTGGTCACCCGCAGTGACGAGCCGCACCAGGTCCAGCTGGCTAACCCCGACGTGGTCCCCGAATCCTACGGCAGCGGCGTGGTCATTGACGAGAAAGGGCTGATCCTCACCAATCGCCATGTCGTCACCGGCGCCACCAAGATCTTCGTCCGCCTCCCCGGCAACAAGGCGAGCTACGCCGAGATCCACGCGGACGACCCGCGCAGCGACCTGGCGGTGATCCGGCTGCTGGATGCCCGGGTGCTGCCGGTGCCAGCGATCAAGCTGGGTGACGGCGGCAACGTCCGCAAGGGACAGCTGGTGCTGGCACTGGCCAACCCGTTCGCGGCCGGCTTCCGCGACGGCAGCCCCAGCGCCTCGTGGGGCATCATCAGCAACATCCGCCGCCGGGCCCCGGGCGGCAACCGCGAGGACGAGCGGGATCGGACCCTGCACCACTACGGCACCCTGCTGCAAACCGACGCCCGGCTCAATCTGGGGTGCAGCGGTGGGGCACTGATCGACCTGAAGGGGGAGCTAATCGGCCTGACCACCTCGCTGGCCGCCATCGCTGGCGGTGAAACGCCGGGCGGTTTCGCGGTGCCGATGGATGCCGGCATGCGGCGGATCATCGAGGTGCTCCGCCGCGGCGAGGAGGTGGAGTACGGTTTCCTGGGCGTGGTCTTTCAGCGCGGCCCGGAAGACGGCCGGGGGCGCGGCGGGGTCCTGATCAAAAGCGTGCTCCCCGGCTCGCCCGCGCAGCATGCAGGGCTGCGCGACGGCGACACCTTGCTGCGGGTAAACGGAGTGGAGGTCAACGACGCCGACGACCTCTTCCTGGTCATCGGCACCCACCTGGCCGGGTCCACTGTCCGCCTTGATGTCCGCTCGCCGGGCGGTGCCGTGCGGCGGGGCGTTCCCGTGACCCTGGCCAAGTTTTACGTGCCGGAGAGCCTGGGCCGACCAATCGCCACCCGACGGCCGCCTGCCCCCGGCGGACTGCGGGTCGATTACACCAGTATCTTGGCCCAGCGGGTCGGGGCCGGCCTGTTCGGCGGGGCCATCCCTCCCGGCGTGGTCATTCGCGAAGTCCAGACCAACAGTGCTGCCGACCGGGTCCGCCTCCAGGTGGACAAGATTATCACTCATGTCAACGGCCGCGAGGTCCGCACCCCCGCCGACTTCTACCGGGAAATGGAGAAGGCCGCCGGCCCGGTGGAGTTGACCCTGTACACCGCCGACGGCCGCCCGGATCGAGTCACGATTGACCTCCGCTGACAACCGTCAACCATGCGCTACGCCATCTGCAACGAGACCTTCGAGGGCTGGGACCACGAGCGGGTGTGCCGCTTCGTGGCCGGGCTCGGCTACCAGGGGCTGGAGATCGCCCCGTTCACGATCGCGCCGCGCGTGACCGATGTGCCGGCCGAGCGCCGCCGCCAGCTGCGCCGCCAGGCCGAGGAAAACGGGCTTCAGATCATCGGCCTGCACTGGCTGCTGGCCAAGACCGAGGGCTTGCAGCTGACTGCGGCCGACCCAGCGATCCGCCGCCGCACCGCCGACTACCTGGTGGAGTTGGCCCGCTTCTGCCGCGACCTCGGCGGCGAGCTGATGGTCTTCGGCTCCCCGGCCCAGCGCCGCATCCCGGCCGGGGCCGCCCGCGCCCAGGCCGCCGACTACGCGGTTGACACCTTCTGCCAGGCCCTGCCGGGCATCGCCGACGCGGGGGTCAAGGTCTGCCTGGAGCCGCTGTCGCCGCCGGAGGCCGACTTCATCAATACCTGTGCCGAGGCGGTGGCGATTCTCGACCGGATCGGCCACCCCAACTTCCTGCTCCACCTCGATGTCAAGGCGATGGCCACCGATGAGGCCCCCGCGACGGAGTTGATCCGCCGCTACGCCGCCCGCACCGGCCACTTCCACGCCAATGATGTCAACCGCCGCGGCCCCGGCTTCGGCACTACCGACTTTGTGCCGATCTTCCGAGCCTTGAAGGAGGTCAACTACCAGGGCTGGGTTTCGGTCGAGGTCTTCGACTACTCCCCCGACCCGGAGACAATCGCCCGGGAGAGCCTGCGCTACATGAAGGAATGCGAGGCTCAAGCGTGACAAGGTGACCAGGTGATCGTTGAGTCTGCCGTCAGTAGGGCCGCCGGCCCGGCGGCCGACGCCGCCAAGTGTTATTCCAGGAGGGAAGATCCATGAAACTGGGCCGCTGGTTCTTTCTCTTCGGACTGGCCGGGATAATCATCGTTCTTGTCACCTTATCACCTTGTCACCTTGTCATCTTGTCACGCTTGTTATCGGCATCTCCCGCCGATGACCCGCCCGCGCTTCAGGCCGGCTTTGGCGAGGCCGACATCACGCCGAAAGTCGGCGGCGACAAACCGGTCTACCTGGCCGGCTTCGGCCAGAACCGCAAGGCGACCGGCGTCAATGACCCGCTTATGGCCCGCGCCGTCGTCCTCACCGACGGCAAGAACAAGATCGCCTTGGTGTCGGTGGACCTGGTCGGCTTCTTCTACCCCAACGTGGTCCGCGTCCGCCGACAGCTCCCCGGCTTTACCTACGTCCTGGTTTCCAGCACCCATAACCATGAAGGGCCCGACACCCTCGGCCTGTGGGGCCCGAATCCCTTCGTCAGCGGCGTCGATGCCGCGTATCTCCAAACGGTGGAAGACAAGATCGTCCAGGCGGTGCGCGCCGCCGACGCGGCGGCCCGGCCGGTGACTGCCCGCCTTGGCATCAAGACTGCCCCCGAGTTGCTGCACGACAGCCGCGAGCCCTACATCAAGCACGACGAGTTGGTGGCCATCCAGTTCCTCGATGCGAAGGGGAAGCCGGCCGGGATCATCGTCCAGTGGAACTGTCATCCCGAAACGCTCGACCGCCACAACACCCGGATCAGCGCCGATTACGTCGGCTACACCGTCAATTACCTCCAGGAGAAGCACCGCTGCCCGGTCGTCTACCTGACCGGCACAGTCGGCGGGTTGATGAGTTCGCTCAAGGTCGAGATCCGGGACGACCAGGGCAAGCTGCTGGCAGACGGCACTTTTGAGAAGACAGAGCGCTACGGCCGGCGGCTGGGCGAGGTCGCTGATGCCGCCCTGGCGGTTGCCCGGCCGGTGCGCCTGACGCCGCTGGAGGTGCGCAGCCGAGAGGTCTTCCTTCCCCTGGACAACAAGCTTTATCAGCTGGCTCGGCGGATCGGCGTCCTGAAGCGCGAGGCATACGTGTGGGCCGGCAACCCCTACCAGGCGGAGCCGGCCGACCCGAAGGAGACGGAGAAACGGCTCTGCCTGAAGACCGAACTCGGCTGGCTGCGGCTGGGCGAGCTGGACGTGGCGGTCATTCCGGGGGAGATCTACCCCGAGTTGGTACTCGACAAGGTGCAAGACCCGCCCGACCCCGGCGCCGACTTCCCCGAGGCGCCGATCGAACCGGCGATCTACAAGCAACTGCGCGGGCCGTATCGGATGATCATCGGCCTGGGCAACGACGAGATCGGTTACATCATCCCGAAGCGGCAGTGGGACGAGCGAGCGCCGTTCTGCTATGGCCGACAGCGGGCGCAGTACGGCGAGATCAACAGCGTCGGCCCCGAGACAGCCCCCATCCTGTGTCAGGCATTCAAGGAGTTGGTCGAGGGGAAATAAGGAGGTTCCCTCGCGCGCCATCACCCGTCGCTGACGCTCCGGGCTCGGAAGTATCACCCGTCGCTGACGCTCCGGGCTCGGACAATACCCGTCGCTGACGCTCCGGGCTCGGAAGTATCATCCGTCGCTGACGCTCCGGGCTCGGAAGTATCACCCGTCGCTGACGCTCCGGGCTCGGACAATACTCGTCGCTCACGCTCCGGCCTCGGAAGTGCGCCGCATTGCCCCGAGCACGTCGGCCAGCGGCACCGTCGCGAATGTGCTGGCGTAGTCCGACATGGCATATGGAATGACGAGCAAATCGCCGTGGACTACCCCGCCGCAACTGTAAACCACGTTCGGCACGTAGCCGCTCCGCTCACTCTCGGTCGGCGACAACAGCGGCTCAGTCAGCCGGCCGAGCACCTTGGTTGGGTTATCCCGGTCGAGTAGCATCGCCCCGATGGCGTACTTGCGCACCGGACCCACTCCGTGCGTCAGCACCAGCCAGCCGGCGTCGGTCTCGATCGGCGAGCCGCAGTTGCCGATCTGGACGTACTCCCACGGCTGGCTCGGCTTGGCGATCAATTCCTTGGTGTACCAGAAGTGAAGGTGGTCCGAGTACATCAGATAGATGTTCTCGTTGTCCTGCCGGGACAGCATCGCGTACTGGCCATTCACCAGGCGCGGGAAGAGAGCGAACCCCTTGTTCCGCACCTCCGGGCCGTTCAGGGTGCTAATCTTGAAGTGCAGGAAATCCTCCGTCTCCAAGAGCTGTGGCAGGACCACCTGGCCGTCGTAGGCGGTGTAGGTGGCGTAGTACACAATCCGCCCATCCGGGTGCGTGAACCGGACGAATCGGGCGTCCTCGATTCCGTTCACCTCGGTCGGCCCGGTCGGGAAGATGACCCGCTCGGACAACGGCTGGTCCGGGGCGTAGCAGATTTCGTAGTTGGACTTGGCCAGGGCCAGGATTGCCTGCGCGGTTGGGGTGTGGTCCTGTGCCGTGCCCCGCTCCTGGCGGAGCGCGCGGCGGACTGCCTCGGTCAGTTCCGCCAACGTGAACGATTCGCCCAGGCCAGCCATGACCAGATCACAGAACCGGCCGTGAATGCCCAGCTCGAAGAGCTTCCGGACGAACAGGGCCTTCTCGTACTGCGCATGGGGCACGGGGTCGGGCGGGGTGATGTACCGCCCTGGGTCGTCGAGCTGGATTGCACCCGCGGCAGTGATCACGCCCGAACGGAAGACAATCGACGAGAGGTGCCCCTCGCCGGTCGCCCGCAGGCTGAGGACAAACCGCCGGGCCCCCGCCGGTAGGTTCGACTGGTCGGGGTGCCAGACCATAGAGGGATTGAACAGTGCCGCCGACTCCAGGGTGTATTCCTGGGTGAAATAGGAGCCGATCAGCAACCGTCGGAACAGACTGAGCGGCTCGTCGGTGAGCAGATGGTGCCGCACCTGCTCGAAGCGGTGCAGGAAGAACCGTTGCAGCTTGTGGTGACGGTCGCCGAATTCGCGGAGCACCTGGGTGAGCAATTGCTCCACTTCTTCCTCGCTGAGGCTCATCACCCGCGCAATGATCTTGAGACATCGTTCCGGGCTGGTCGGCTCGAAGGGCCGGAAAAGCACCCGGGCGTTGTTCGGCTTCAGGACCACGTCGGTCCGGCGGACTTCCACGGTTGCCTCCGCTCCTGATGCGTATCCGAACCCGAAGGGTAAGTGAGGGGTTTCCATCAACTCCGAACCCGAAGGGTAAGTGAGGGGTTTCCATCAACTCCGTCGCTGACGTTCCGGGCTCAGATATTCCTCGCGTGGCTGACGCTCCGGGTTCGGAATCACTGCCGAGGAGAGGGCCGAGTCCGGGAATGCTTCGGCCAGCCGCATTTCCAACAGGGAGTGGAGGAACGCCAAGGTCGATTCCGCCCCCTGGTTCTGGTTGCAGCGGTCGGGGTGCAGGCCGTCGCGACAGCCCCCGGTCTGCGGGTCATAGAGAGACTGGCCCAGGTCGTTGCGTCCCAGGAACCAATCGAAGGCCATCTGGGCATATTCGCCCCAGCTGGCCCTGCCTGTGACCGCCTGGGCGGCCAGGCAGGCTGAAATCATGGCTTGGGCCTCGATCGGCTGCTGATCGAAGCGGGCTCGTTCGCCTCCCCGCGCATAGAAGCCGTTAGACCCGATCGGCACGAAATGGCCCCGGCGGGCCTTCTGAAGAGCCGCCAACCACTCCAGGGATTGAAGGGCCGCCGCGACCATTTCTTCCCGTCCCAGGGCATGGCCGCTCACGAGCAGAGCGTGCGGCAAGGCCGCGTTGCAGTAGGTCAGCCGGTCCTCGAACCATTGCCAATCGGCCGCCGCGTTGTCCCGATACAGCTTCAGGAGCCGCTCGGCGAGGACCTCGCGCAGGCTCCGGGCCGCGCGGTCCCCGGCGAACCGCCGCAGGTATTCCTGAATGCCGAGCAAGGTGAAGGCCCAGGCCCGCGGGCTGGTGAAGGCGGCCACGGCCGGCAGGGCGGCGTCAAAGAGCCGGCTGGCCGCGCCGCACAACCCGGTATGCTGCGCCCGGCCGATCATCGTCCCCAGCCCCCACAGCGCACGCCCGTGGCAGTCCTCCGAGCCGACCTCCTCCCGCCAACGGCGGTCGTAGGGCAAGCAGTTGCGGAAACGACCCACCGACGGATTAAAGGCGTACCAGAGGAACGCCAGGTAGCGTGCGGCCAACTCGTGGGCTTCGCTGGTCCCTCCTTCCCCCAAAAGCAGGTCCGCCTTGCCGGGCCGGATCGGCGCCGTGCGGCTCTCGGTCCCCACTTCTTCCAGGAAAACCGCCACCGTCAACGCCCGGGCATTATCGTCGGTGGTGTAACCCTCCCAGTAATTCGGCACCGTGAAGTAGGCGTGTTGCAGAAGCCCGACCTCGTCGGTCATGCGCCGGAGGTGGCCCAGGTTCAGCAGGGGAAGTTCCGGCGGGCGCTTGTCCAGGGTCTGGCCGGTGAACGCCGGGCGCGGATGCCGGATCCGGCCTTCGCGGGCCCGGGCAAAGCTCTCCAAGTAGCGCTGGGCGACGCGGGGCCAGATCATTTCCCGACCCAAAAGATAGGCGCGCTTGCGGATGGCGTGGCGCTCGGCCTCGTTGTCCAGCAGGTCAATGACCCGGTCGGCAATGGCCCGGGAGTCGCCAAACGGCACGAGCACGCCGCGTCCCTCGGCCAGCAGTTCCTCAGCGTACCAGTAAGGCGTCGAGATGACCGCCTTGCCGGCTCCGACCGTGTACGCCAGGGTCCCCGAAGTGATCTGGGCCGGGTTGAGATAGGGGGTAAGGTACAGGTCGGCCGCCCCAATGAATTCGACCAACTCTTCCAGGGTCACGAAGCGGTCGAAGAAGAGGATGTGCTTCTCCACCCCAAGGGCCCGTGCCCGCCGCTGCAAGCCGAGCCGGTACGTTTCCCCCTCCTGCCGCTTGACATGCGGATGGGTCGCGCCGAGCACAATGTACACCACCTGGGGGTAACGAGTCAGGATCGCTGGCAGGGCTTCGATGACGTACTCGATCCCCTTATTGGGCGACAGCAGACCGAAGGTGAGCAGGACCAGCTTGCCTTCGACGCCGAAGCGGTCCTTGTAAAAATTGGGGTCCACGAAGGGGACGTCCGGGATGCCATGCGGGATCAGGTCGATCTTCGCCTCGGGCACACCGTAGATCTCTTGCAGGAAGGCGGCGCCGCGCCGGCTCATGACGACGAGGCGGTCCGAGAGTTCGGCCAGTTTTTCCAGGACGCGGCGCTGCTGCCGGTCCGGTTCGCGCAGGATCGTGTGCAGCGTGGTCACCACCGGCATGCGCAGCTCGGACAGCAGAGTCAGAATGTGGCTGCCGGCCGGCCCGCCGAAGATGCCGTACTCGTGCTGCAAGCAGACGAGATCGACCTCATTGGTGTTCAGAAAGTCGGCGGCGCGGCGGTAGGAGGTCAGGTCTTTCTCCTCGATCTCGAAGCGCACGCGCGGCGGGTAGGCATAACCGCCTTCGACATCGTTGACCGGCACGGCGAAGCAGGTCGTGGGCGGACATGCGGCCGCGACCGCCTCACACAGGTCGGTCGTAAAGGTGGCGATGCCGCACTGGCGCGGCAGATAGTCGCCCAGGAAGGCAATCCGTTTGAAAGGGGCCTGATTCACGGTTTCCATGGCGGCAACCTCGGAGCCCGGAGCATTCGCAACCTCGGAGCCCGGAGCGTAAGCGACGGGATGGGCGAACCCATCGCCTATGTCCCGGGCTCGGACATGCTCAGAAAACCTGCACGTGCAGGATCAGCTTGGTGTACGGCAGGCCGGTTTCATGGAGATCGAATGTCAGCGTCTCGCCGTCGGTGAGATTCGGAGGAATCACCAGTGTGACGGTCCGGAGGCGGACCTTGCCTCCTCGGCCGCGACAGACGGAACAGAGGAAAGCAAAGGAGCCTCCCGTGCCGCGACAGGCACCGCAAGGCACGGTCACCTGGAGGCGCACCGGCAGGGGGCCGCCCTGTCGGGCCTCGGCGCGGGTCACTTGCAAACCTAGATGGACCTCCTGGTGCCCGCCCGGACGCTCGGCGGTGCGGGGGCGGCTCGGCGCCGGTTGGGGCCGGATACCCGGTTCGGCGTGCGCCTGCCGCAAGGTTGCGTCGTAGCGGCGGCGCTGTTCGGGATCGCGCAACACCTCCCAGGCTTGCTGCACCTGTTGAAATTGCTGGGTGGTGTTGGCCCCGGAAACGTCCGGGTGGGTGAGCTTGACCAGTCGGCGATAGGCCGCCCGCAGTTCCTCCGCGCTGGCGTTGACGGAGACGCCCAACAACTCGTAGTAGTTCCGTGCCACCGCCCTGATCCTCTCAGCAACCGGTCGTGTCGGTGTCGCTGCGAATGCTCCTCCGTTGCAAAACCTCGTCTTCCCTCGTTGATGATTATATTTCCTCGGACGGCAGAGGCCGAGAAGACCCCTCCTCTCAAAAGGGCGGTCGGGCCAATAAGCCAATTTGTCTGCCTGCACGCCAATCTGGCAGGGATGATTCAGGACCGGCGATCCCGCACCCCGCCTGACCAAGTTTAGAGATATAACTTCTTTTTTCGCTTCAGCTTCCGCGACAGCTGCCGCCTGGCCCTGGGGGCAGGATTGGTACGTCTTTTGCAAAATGGTAGTGTGTGGGAAATCTTTGCACCCCGAAACGGCCGGCCGCTGGGGATTGACGGGCGGAAGGCGCCCGGGCGGCTGTGGAAATTGGTTCACCTCTGCCGCTTCCTTGACTTTCTCCCCGCGGCGGTCGTCCCTCACCAATGACGTGCAATCGTGGAAGGAGGTGTACCATGCAGCTGACGCGCTGGGACCCGTTCCCGATGACTCGTTGGAAACCGTTCGATTCCCTGTGGCGGGAGATGGGGCGGGAGATGCGGCGGATGCGCCGGGAGATGGACCGGCTCTTCCGGTCGTTCGGCTTCGACGACTTTGGCTGGCCGGAGTTGGCGGTTGCCTACCCGCCCGTGAACCTCTGGGAGGATGACAACTGCCTTTACGCCGAGTGCGAGCTGCCCGGCCTGGAGCTGAGCGACCTGGAGATTTACGTCACGGCCGACAACCAACTGACCATCAGGGGGGAACGCAAGCAGCCCACGTTCAAGGAAGGGAGATGGGACCGCCAGGAGCGGGGCTTCGGCCGCTTCAGCCGGGTGATCGACCTGCCGGCCGAGGTGGACGCCGACAAGATCGAGGCGAAGCTCCATCACGGCGTCCTGACCATCACCATGCCCAAGCGGGAGTCGGCACGGCCGAAGAAGATCACCGTTAAGGCGGAGTGAGTCCGAGGAGGAATCGCCAACGTGGGTGTGGCCGGGGCCGAGTGCGACGAAGCCCCGGCGGCGGGGTCGGGGTTTCAACGACTTGGCCCCGGCTGCCATCCGCCGTCAAGGCAGAGGGAGTCTGCACAGGAATAACGGGAGGCTAAGCCATGGCCGAGAATGCTTTGGTGGCGAAAGAGCAGCGAACCGACCTGACCCGGCCCGAGCCGGTTCGGGAGACGGTCACCTTCACGCCGCGCTGCGATATCCTCGACACCCCCGACGAGGTGATCGTGTATGCCGACCTGCCGGGCGTCGAGCCGAAGGATGTGGATGTCCGCTTTGAGCGCGGCGAGCTGACGATTCATGGCGTCTGCGCCCCTCGCCAGGAGGGAGTGAATTACCTCACCTGCGAGTATGACGTCGGCGACTTCCACCGCGTCTTCACCGTGGGCGAGGAGATCGACGCCGACAAGATCACGGCGGAGATCAAGCAGGGCGTGCTGACCGTCCACCTGCCCAAGAGCGAGACGGTCCGGCCCAAGCGCATCCAGGTGAAAGGGGAGTGAGGTCGCCGAGGGGAACGGCCGGGGGAAGGAAACCGCGGCCCCTACCGGAGTGGCCCGGGCCGCGTCGCGAGGGCGCACCTCCCCGTTGACGGGGCGGGCTGATATAATACTCCGGTAGAAGGGGAAGCAGGAGTGCCCGAAACACGAGGTCGCACTTCACGACCAGCGCGAACAGCGCAAGATGGCCTGGGCAAAGACGGATCGCCCGAGCCGGTAGGCGGACGAACGGGCGGTCCCAGTTCTCCCCGGGTCATAAAAGGGGAGGACACTCCGGAGTGGGGCTGGCCGGTCCCAAGCTGTGCGGTTGAGGGTGCCAGCAAACCAGGCAGCGCCGTCAGGTTTGCCGCCCCGTGAGGGGTACCTTCGAAGTACAGCCACTGGGCCGCCGGCAAGAGACTTCCCCTTCGGCCCCGAGTGGGATCTCGGGGCTTTTTGTTGCGCCCCCGGCCGGCTTGACTCGGTTGCAAATACCCAGCAAGCCTACCGAAATGCCCAGCAAGCCTACCACCTTCATTGTCGAACTGACCACGCGCCAGGGCCGGGTGTCCGAGCGGTATCCGACCTACGCCGAGGCACGGCGGCGGGTGGACCAGTTCCCCGCCGACAGCCTGGTGGGGCCGGCCCTTATCTTCCAGGAGTTACCGGACGGCTCGGAGCGGTTGGTACGCGAGGATGGCAAGCCCCTCCAGGTCCATCGCCGCCTGGTAGAGGAGGCGAAGAACTGCTCGGAAGACGACCCGTTGCCTTTAACGGAAGACACCGAGGGCCGCTTCGGTTCTGGGGGGGAATTGCGCTTTGTCGAACTGCGGCGCTCCGAGGACGGGTGGGAAGAACTTCCCCCTGAATGAGGCCCCGCCCGGCGCCCGGCGAGCGGGGACGTTAGCCCCCCGGTAAAGACGAGGCGCAGCGCCGGATTGAGCAATCCCGGTGCCGCGCCCGGACCGTCCCTGGTCCGCTAGTTACTGAACTCGGGCCGGCGCTGGGCGAGCTGGGCCTGGAGCCGAGCCACGATGCTGGAATGCATCTGGCTCACCCGCGACTCGCTCAGGTGGAGCGTGGCGCCGATCTCCTTCATGGTCATGTCTTCGTAATAGTAGAGGATGATGATAAGGCGCTCGTTGCGGTTCAGCCCGCGCGTCACCAGGCGCATCAGGTCGCGGTTCTGCAACCGGTGAGTAGGGTCCTCGGCTTTCTTGTCTTCGAGGATGTCGATCTCGCGGACATCCTTGTAGCTGTCGGTTTCGTACCACTTCTTGTTCAGGCTGACCAGGCCGACGGCCGTGGCATCGCCGATCATCTTCTCCAGCTCTTCGAGCGAAACCTTGAGCTTGGCAGCCATCTCCTCGGGGCGCGGCGGCCGACCAAGCTCGGCCTCCAGCTCCTTGCGGGCCTCCTCCAGTTTGCTGGCCTTGCTGCGCACCAGGCGCGGCACCCAGTCCATGGTCCGGAGTTCGTCCAGCATCGCCCCGCGGATGCGCGGTACGCAATAGGTCTCGAACTTGACGCCGCGCTCCAGGTCGAAGGCGTCGATGGCGTCCATCAGGCCGAAGACCCCCGCGCTGATCAGGTCATCAAGGTCCACCCCCTCAGGCAGCCGGGACCAGATGCGCTCGGCGTTGTACTTCACCAGAGGCAGGTAGTGTTCCACGAGTTGGTTGCGCAGCTCGATATTGGTGGGATTTGCACGGTAGTCGCGCCAGAGCTGCGGGACGTCCACGTCCACATGCGTCGCCATGCACTCCTCCCTGATGTTCGGCAAGCGTTGCCGGCTCCCCCCGCTCCGCCCGGACCAACCAGCGGCCGGCCCAGATGCCGCCGCGGC
>DATLYH010000361.1:0-2219 GCA_035575035.1 Gemmataceae bacterium | reverse complement strand
CTGGTTGCATGGCTTCGGGCGGTTGCGGCGCCGCCTGGATCGCCTCACGGAACTCCAAGAGGCATTCCTCCGCCTCGGGTGCTCGTTAATCTGTTTGAGGTTCTTGACTGCATAAGGACTCATTTTTTCCGAACGCTCTTATTTCCAACGGCAGTTGGCCCCGTTGCAGGTCACAGCCTGCTGAGGAGTTGTCTGCCCTCGCAAACGGTTACCGTGCGGCGATTGAACACATGCAAGAAGAAGTTCTCGCATACCTGACATGACACGCCGGCCGGCACCGGCGGAAGCTAATCGGCCTCTCGCTCTCTTTCCAACTCATCCAACTCCCGCAGCCGTCGGTCGGCGTCGAAGATCGGCGGCGGCAGCATCTCGGCCAGCCGCAGTGCCTCCGTCTCGCTCAACCCCGTCCGGGCCCTCCCCCACCCGCGGAATACCGGCAGCCCCCGCCGCAGCGCGATGATCTCCCGCCGCGTCCGCCCCTTTGGCGCGTCCGGCCAGGGGCCTGCCCGCTCCTCGAACTCGAAGAAGACCGGCACCACCGCCCGGATGTAGCGCCAGTAGCCTGGGTTGTCTGTCTGGATGACGAATAGCCCGCCGGGCGCCAGCGAGTGGTGGACCAGGGCGAGGAACTCCGGCGTGATCAATCGGCGGTGGACCTGGGCGGGGGCGTAGTACGGCTGCGGGTGGTAGCAGTGGACTTCGGCGAGGCTGCCTGGGGCGACGTACTGCCGGACAAAGCGCAGGCCATCGCAGACGGCGAAGCGGATGTTGCGCAGGCCGCGCTGGTTGGCCCGGCGAGTGGCATAACGGATGACGACCGGCAGAATATCGATGCCGATATGGTCATGGTCGGGCCGCCAGACAGCGCTGCCAATCAGGAATCGGCCATTGCCGCAACCGACATCCAGGACGACCGGCGCCTTACGGCCGAAGAGTGCCTCCCAATCGAGCGGCCCCTCGGCGGGTAGTTTCTTCAGCGCCGTCTGCGTCCACTGCGACGGTTCCAGGATTTCGCCGGCGATGGGAACGCCGAACTCACGCTCGATTCGGCGGCGCGGTCTCTTCTCGTGCATGGGGAGTCTTGGTGCCGCTTGCAGCTTAGCGTCGGGACGATTCAGGGGTTGAGCGCCTCGGCCAGCGATTTCGCCAGCGCGCCGATCTCCTGCGTGATTTCGGTCAGCGGCCGGCTGCCGGCCTGCTCCAGCCGGCGCACCAAGGCGCTGCCCACGATGATCCCGTCCACCACCTCACGCAGCATCCGCACGTGTTCCGGCCGGCTGATGCCGAAGCCGACGCAGATCGGCACCTCCGTTTGGGTCCGCAGCCAGGCGAGCTGCTCCCGCAGTTGCTCCGGCAGCCGGTCGCGCTCGCCGGTGATGCCCGTCACGCTGACATAGTAGAGGAACCCCGTCGAGAGGCGGGCGATCTGCACGGCCCGGTCGCGCGGCGTCGTCGGCGTCACCAGGTGGATCAGTTTGAAATCCCGCGCCGCCGCCAGCCGGGCCAGCCCTTGCGACTCCTCGACCGGCAGGTCGGGCACGATCAAGCCGCTCAGCCCGGCCGCCTGGGCCTGGTCGAGGAAGTTTTCCGGCCCGCGGCGGTGGACCAGGCTGTACGACGCCATCCCGACCAGCGGCATCTCACCATCGGCGAACGGTTGCTCCGCGGTCAGCCGGCGGAGGGCGGCGAAAATATCGTTCAGGGTGACGCCGGCGGTCAGGGCGCGGGTGTAGGACGCCTGGATCACCGGGCCGTCGGCGATCGGGTCGCTGTAGGGAAAGCCGACCTCGATCGGGCCGGTAGCATGGCGGGCCAGCTCGCGGAGCAGTATGGCGGTGGCGGCCAGGTTCGGGTCGCCGGCCGTCAGAAAGGGGATGAACGCCTTACGGCCCTGAGACCGCAGTCGCTGGAACAGTGCGTCGATGGGGTTCATGGAATATCAAGTCAAAGGACGGACTCGTCGGCGGGCAGCTCCTCCGCGTTCAGGCGCCGGCGCAGCAACCGGCCGATGGCCGCCTCCATCCCCGCGCGCGCCGCCTCTTCCGTGTCGGCGATGACCTCCAATTCCGGGAAGACAGTGCAGGTGGCGCGATAACGGCCTTCATCAAGCCGGTCGATTATGATGGTGCAGGCTGCTGCCATGACTACTCCCTGGCGAGCGGCCGGCGTCAGCTGGCCGATGCGGGCGAGCGGCCGGCGTCAGCCGGCCGGTGCGGGCG
>DATLYH010000360.1:0-13274 GCA_035575035.1 Gemmataceae bacterium | reverse complement strand
TCACCCCGGCCGCTCGCCCGCACCGGCCGGTTCACATCGGCCGCTCGCCACCGGCCGGCTCACGCCGGCCGCTCGCCACCGCAATCGCCAACTGTCCCAGGCAAAGCCCGCCGTCGTTGGGCGGCACGCGCCGATGACGGTAGACCCGGAAGCCGCCTTCCGTCAACCGCGCGACCGTCTCGCCAAGGAGCAGCGCATTCATGAAAACACCGCCGCTCAGGACGACCGCGCCAAGGCCGGTCGCCTCGCGGAGCCGTTCGCAGACCCGGGCAATGATCTCGACCAGGGTCGAATGGAAGCGGCGTGCGATGAGCGCGGCCGACACGCCGCGCCGCACGTCAGCCGCCGCGGCAGCGATCAACGGCCGGGGGTCAATCTGGAACGGGCCGTTTTCTTCTTGCAACAGGTCGAATGGGTAAGCGCCGTCCGGGTCCGCCTGTGCTGCCAGCCACTCCAGCTCCATTGCCGCCTGGCCCTCGTAGCTGACGCGCTGCCGCACACCGGCCAGCGCCGCCACGCCGTCGAACAGCCGGCCAGCGCTGGAGGTGAGCGGAGTGTTGAGGCGGCGTTCGATCATCTTCGGGATTATGCTCCGTGCTTGCACCGAGACGTCCCCCTCACCCCCGACCCCTCTCCCCCCGCGAGGGACGAAAGGAGGAAGGCCGGCGTCGAGGAGGTAGGCGGCGGCCATGCGCCACGGCTCGCGGATGGCCTGTTCGCCTCCCGGCATGGCCACATAGCGGAAGTGGGCCGCCCGCCGATAGTGCCGGTAATCGCCGATCAGGAACTCGCCGCCCCAGACCGCGCCGTCGGTGCCGTAGCCGGTGCCGTCGAAGGCTACGCCGATCACCGGCTCGTCCAGGCCATGTTCCGCCATGCAGCTCGCCATGTGGGCATGGTGATGCTGCACGGCCAGGAGACGAGCCGGGAGCGTCAGCGACCGGCGTTCCGGTCCCTCCCGGCTCGCCAGGGTGATGGCGTGCCGCGTCGAAGCGTAGTCGGGGTGCAGGTCGTGGACAAACAGCGCGGGCCGGACGGCGAAAAGTTGCTGGTAATGGTCGATCCCTTCGACGTAAGCCCGGTAAGCCGCGTAATGGTCAAGGTCGCCCAGATGATGGCTCAGGAAGGCGTGCCGTCCCAGGCCGAGGGCGAAGGTCGCCTTCAACTGGCCGCCCAGCGCCAGCGTCGGAACGGGACATGCGATGGGCAAAGGAAGCGGCTGCGGGGCGTGGCCGCGCGACCGCCGCAGCGGCAGCTCGGCCCCGGCCACGATTCGCGTCACCGAGTCATCGCAGCGGAGGTGGATCGGCCGATCATGGGTCAGGAAGAGGTCGGCGATGCCTGCCAGCCGGTCGAGCGCGTCGGCATCCTCGTAGGCGATCGGCTCGTCGGAGCGGTTGCCGCTGGTCATCACCAAGGGCACACCGCCCAGGTCATGCAGCAGCAGATGGTGCAGCGGCGTGTACGGCAGCATGATCCCGAGATACGGGTTGCCCGGCGCAACGCTCTCGGCCAGGTCGGTCCCCGGCCGCCGGCGCAGCAGCACGATGGGCCGCCGCGGCGAGAGCAGCAGGTCTTCCTCCGGCGGCGAGATGTCGCACCATTGCCGGGCCGCGGCCAGGTCGGCGACCATGACGGCGAACGGCTTTTCATCACGGTGCTTGCGGCGCCGCAACTCCCTCACGGCCGCCTCACGGCGGGCATCGCAGGCCAGGTGGTAGCCGCCCAGCCCCTTGACAGCGACAATCTGCCCCTCTCGCAGAGCGGCGACGGCCTGGGCGAGCGGGTCGGCGACGGCGAGCGGCTGTCCGCGGGCATCACAGACCGCCAGGCGCGGGCCGCAGGCGGGGCAGGCGATTGGCTGGGCATGGAAGCGGCGGTCGGCTGGGTTGTCGTACTCGGCCCGGCAGGCGGGGCACAGGGCGAAGCCCGCCATCGTGGTCCGCTCCCGGTCGTAGGGGGTGGCGCGAATGATGGTCAGCCGCGGGCCGCAGTTGGTGCAGTTGAGGAAAGGATAGCGATAACGGCGGTCGGCGGGGTCGAACAACTCCGCCAGGCAGGCCGCACAGGTGGCAACATCGGGAGAGATGAAGATGACACCGGTCGGCTCCGCCGCGCTCGGTTCGATCTGAAAGCCGTCATCCCCCCGCGGGCCGCACGGCAGCCACGCTACCCGGTCGATGTGTGCCAGCGGCGGCGGCTTGGCGGTAAGCTCGGTCAGGAAGCGGTCAAGCGAAGCCAAATCGCCCTCGACCTCGATCAGGACGCCGCCGGTCTGATTACGGACAAAGCCGCGCAGCCCCAGACGGCAGGCGAGCGCATGGACAAAGGGGCGGAACCCGACGCCCTGAACGATCCCGCTCACGGCAATCATCCGTCGGGCCATGGTCGGTGTTCCCTTCATCGGTGGGGGGTCATCCGGGGACGTTCACCACCACCAGGCGCTTATGCTACCTTCCCGCTCCCGGCAAGGCCAGGGGATGGAAGAGCAAAACCGCGCCCGGATCTTACTGGAGGGCCGGGACCTTTTCCGGTATCCTGGCATCCCACAGCGAGATGTCGCAGAGAAGGGGCCGGCCCAAAGCGGGGAGGGATTGATCATGCGTAAGCGATGGTCGGCGGGAGGGTTTGTCCTGGCCATGCTGCTGACGGCGGCAATCAGGGCAGACGAGACGAAGGCGGACCAGCCCGAGCCGGGCTTCACGTCGCTGTTCAACGGCAAGAGCCTGGACGGCTGGCACATCATGAACAACGGCCAGTTCTCCGTCAAGGACGGCGTCATCTTCCTGAACAAGGGCCGGGGCTGGCTCCGCTCCGACAAGGAGTATAAGGACTTTGAGCTGCGGCTCGACTTCCGTTTCCTCAACCCGCGGGCCGACAGCGGCATCTTCGTGCGTTCCAGCAAGGAGGGGAAGGATTGGCCGGCCATGAATTACCAGGTGCAGTTGATCGACGCGGCCTCGATGGGCAACCTTTTCGTGGCCGGCGGCCTGGCCAAACCGAAGGTGATACGCGACGCCGAGAAGGTGAAGAAGGTGATGAAGCCGGTCGGCGAGTGGCAGTCGTATGTCATCATTGCCCAGGGGCCGCGCCTGGAAGTTCGGCTTAACGGCGAGGTCATCACCGTGGCCGAGGGACTGGCGGACCAGCCGGGCTACCTCGGCCTGCAAGGCGAAGGCGGGCAGCTGGAGTTCAAGAACATTCGCCTCAAGGAGTTGAAGGCCGGCAAGTAGGGCAGCCAAGAGCGGTCCGGTTGGTGCGAGGACGCCCCTCCTCTGGCCGCGCGCTGAACTCCTTTGAACCGCACAGGAGTACGGCATGCGGTTCTAGAATTCGGAAGGCAGTAGCGCTGGTTCGTCGCCTTCGGTTTGATGGCGGGAGGGTTTCTTGGTGGGCGACGCACCATCCCGTCGCGAACGCTCCGGGCTCAGAGGAACCCGTCGCTGACGCTCCGGGCTCGGAGGAGCTCCGGCCGATTTGCCATTGGCCCGGCGGCCGGGAGCCGCGATAATCCAGCCTTTGGCTGTATTCGTTGGCCTTCGACCGGGCACACCCCCATGCTCTGGACGCAAAATTACTACGCCCTCGGCTCGCCGGTTCTCTGCACCGTGATCGCCGCCCTGCCCATCATGTTGCTGCTCGGGCTGCTTGCCACCGGGCGGGTGTCGGCGCACCTGTCGGCCCTGGCCGGGTTGGTGACGGCGATCATCGCCGCCATCTTCGCCTTCGCACCGGCGGAAGTTGCCCAACCCGACAGCGGCGGTTTAGCGGCCTGGGCCGGCACCGTCCTGGCCGCGGCCGGCAACGGGGCGGCGTTCGGTCTGCTCCCCATCGGCTGGATCGTGCTCAATGCCATCTTCCTCTATTCGCTCACGGTCGAAACCGGGCAGTTCGAAATCGTCAAGCACTCGATCATGGCCTTATCGGAAGACCGCCGCCTCCAGGCGCTGTTGATTGCCTTCAGCTTCGGCGCCTTCATCGAGGGGGCGGCCGGCTTCGGCACGCCGGTGGCCATCTCGGCCGCCTTGATGATCGGGGCCGGCTTCAAGCCGCTGCACGCCGCCGGCCTGGCCCTGATCGCCAACACCTCGCCGGTCGCCTTCGGCGCGTTGGGGACGCCGATCATCACCCTGGCCAAGGTCACCGGGTTGAATGAGCTGGAGCTGAGCGCCATGGCCGGCCGGCAACTGCCGTTCTTCTCACTGATCGTGCCGGTCTGGCTGGTCTGGACCATGGCCGGCTGGAGGGCGACACTGGCGGTCTGGCCGGCGCTGCTGGTCTGCGGCGGCAGTTTTGCCCTGACGCAGTTTTTGGTGTCGAACTACCACGGCCCCTGGCTGGTGGACGTGGTCGGCGGCGTGGTGTCGCTGGTCTGCCTGGCCGGGTTTCTGCGCATCTGGCAGCCGCGCGACACCTGGCGCTTCGCCGACGAGCCGCCGGCGCCGGCCCGGGTGAAGTACACGCCCCGGCAGGTCGCCTTCGCCTGGGTACCGTGGGTGCTGTTGACCACGTTCGTCTTCCTCTGGGGTCTGCCGCAGGTCAAAGGGGCGCTCGGGACAACCACGCCGCGGTTCCCGGTGCCCGCCCTGCATGGCGCGATCGTGCGCGACCGCCCCGTGGTGGATGTGCCCCCCGGCACTCGGGCCAAGCCCGAGGACGCGATCTACGATTTGCAATGGTTGTCGGCGACCGGCACCGGCATCTTCCTGGCCGCCCTCCTCTCGGCGGTGTGGCTCGGGCTGGCGCCGGCGCGCGTGGTGCGGATCTTCGGCCAGACGTTGTACCGCATGCGCTGGCCGCTGTTCACCATTGCCTGCATGCTGGCGATCGCCTTCGTGACCCGCTACAGCGGCATGGACGCCACCCTCGGCATCGCTTTCACCAAGACCGGCTTCGTCTACCCGCTTTTTGCCGCCCTGCTGGGATGGCTGGGCGTCGCCCTGACCGGCTCAGACACCTCGTCCAACGCCCTGTTCGGCAGCCTGCAAACGATCACCGCCCGACAACTGGCCAGCGGCAGTCCGCCGGTTTTGCCGCTGACCGAGCATCAGGCGATGGTCCTGCTGGCGACGGCCAACAGCACCGGCGGCGTCATGGGGAAGATGATCGACGCCCAGAGCATCGTCGTCTCCGCCGCTGCCACGCAGCAGCCCGGCCAGGAGGGAGCCATCCTCCGCTTCGTCTTCTGGCACAGCCTGGTCCTGGCGGTGCTGATGGGCCTGCTCGTCATGCTGCAAGCTTATGTCTGGACCGCATCCATTCCTTGAACCGTCTGGTCCGCCGTCATCGGTTCAGGCGGAGCAGCTTCGCAGCCCGCTGCCAGTAGGCATCATCGAAACCGAGCCGCCGCTTGGTCAGCACGTCGCGCCGCATCCAGTTACCTTCCGTCAGGAACAGCCGCAGCGCCGGCAGCCAGCCGATGCGTGAGGCCGGCGGCAACGAGATGATCGGCCAGTCGCTGCCGTGCACCAGTTTGTTCCGTACCACGTCGTCGGCCAGAAGGGCGGCAAAGGCGTAGGATCGCGTCGGCAGACAGAGGGCCGACGTGTCGCCGTAGAGGTTCTCATATTCCCGGACCAGCCGGATGAAGGCGGGCGTGTAATCGGGCTCGCCCCGGTGAGAGCGCGTGCCGCAGTGAGCGGCGATCACCGTGACGCCGTGCCGCAGCGCCGGGACCAGCAACGCGGGGTCGGCATAGGCCGCATTCAACACCGGCAGGGCCTGCTCCCCGCCGGTGTGGCAGAGCAGCGGCAGCCGGTGGTGGGCCAGCGCCTCGTACAGCGGGAAGCAGCGCTCGTCGGCCGGGTTGAAGTTCTGCACCACCGGCAGCCATTTGAGCAGCACCGCGCCTCGGCTGACACAGCGCTCCAACTCGGCGAGGGCGTCCTTGCGGTAAGGGTTGACCGAGGCGCCGAAGAGCATCTTCGGGTGCCGCGCTGCCAGCTCCATGACGTAGTCGTTGGTGACGTAGAGGTGGGTATTGGCGGCGTCGAAGTTGCCGTCCCGATCGTAGACCGCATCGAAGGCCAGCACCACCGCCGCGTCGATCATCTCGGTGCCCGCAATGGTTTCCGCCAGTTTGGCCTCCACCGCCCGCTCGACGCGCTCATCCTTGCCGCCCGGCAGCCAGAAGCGCCAGCGCAGGAAACGAAACATCAGGCTGTTCATCAGCCGATCCGAGACACTGCCATGTCCCGGCGTCGTGGCGCAGACATGGACGTGACAATCGATGATCACAGCCGCGAAGAAGGTTTGCGAAACCGCGAGCGGCGGTGTCAGACCGAGAACGGCCGGCCCAACCGCACACTCAGGATCAGGTAGCCGCCGTGCAGGCCGACGATTGCCGCCACCAGCCCGAGCAGCAGCCGGGCTGTGCCCGTCAGGCGCGAGGCGGTTTGGGCGTAGACCGGCAGCGTGTCGCCCACCTCGTCGATGCTCCGGCCCAGGTCGTCCAGGGTTGCCTCCTGCTGGGCGAGCTGGCGGTCCAGGTTCTCGGTGAACCAGGGGAGCATCTCGGCGAAGGCCTCGGCCAGGACCACCGTCTGCTGCAACGCCGCCTCGTACTCCTCGCGGTGCTCCAACGCCTGGTCGAGCTGCCGTTGGGTCATCTTCAGAAGCGCTGCCGAGCGGGTCAGCGTCTGGCGCAGCTCCGGCCAGCGGGCCACGGCGCTGTCCAATCCCTTCTGCGCCTGGCGAAGGGCCTCGGCCACCTCCTTGAGCCGGGCGGTGTCGCGCAGGATGCGGGCCAGGTCGGCACCCAGCCGGGGCAACTCCTCGGCCAGGCGGGCGGCATGTTCGGGCACACTCCGGAGCAGCGGCTCGAGCTGGTCCTGCTGCGCCAGCGCCGCGGCCAGCGCTTCGCGGGTCTTGTCGGCGACCTTGCGGCTGGCGTCCAGTGACGCCCGCAGCCGGGGCAAATCGGCGGCGAGGCGGTCGGTCTCCCGGGCCGCTTCCTTGACCCCGGCCGCCGCCTGGCGCATCCCCTCGGCGATGGTGCTCCCCTCGGGCCAGAACGGCCGCTGCTCCACATGCGGCTTGAGGCCCTGGAACGTCACCACCGGATAACTGTAGCGGGCCAGCCGCTCAACCTGCTCGGCGCCGGTGGTCAGCGCGGTTTCCAGTCCCTTGAAGCCTTCACGGATGGTGTCCAGCCGTTGCACGTTAAGGCTGGCGCTCATCTGGTCAAGCCCCTTGCTGAAGCTGACCATGCCGTCGTGGATCTCACGGGCCGCCTTCAGATCGGGCGGCGCCTCGCGCAGCAGTTTGCTGAGGCGCTGGGCGTCGGCGCGGAGGGAGCGTGTCGATTCCTCCAGCGTCCGGGCGGCCTGCTCGGCGGAAGGAGCGACCTTCTCGTCCAGGTAAGCGGCCGCGGCGCCGAGGCCCTCGCCAAGTTTGCCGACCGCCTCCGGGTCCAGAGCGTGGGCCAGCCCGTCGAGGCCCGCCGCTACATCGCCGAGGGTGTCCCGGGTGATGCCGACGGCTTCGTAATCGATGCGCTGGTTGCGGAGGGCAGCCGTCACGGTGCGCGTCTGCTTCTGTAGCTTGACGGCCAGGTCGTGCATCTCCGGCCGGCGCAGATCGTGGATTTGCCGGCGGACCAGACGAACCTGGGAACCGGTGCTGCGGGTAGCGCGCTCGGCCTTGCCGAAGCTATCGCCCACCTCGGCAGCGCTGGGCAGCTGCCAGCCAAACCCGACCAGCACGGCCGCAACGGCGAACTCGAGAAGACCCAGGACGGTGAACAGCAGGTTACGCATAAAGAAATACTACTCTCTCGATGAGCGCGGAGCGGTGCCTCTTAATTGTAATTCGCTCGGTCAAGGCGCATCTTGCGCAATCCCAAACCGTGCCCTGGTGAGCCGACGGGCAGGTGGAGCTTGCGGTTCGTGGGTCGCCTGTAGAGAATGAGTAAGGCGTCCATCAGGAGAAGGAAGAAAAGGGCCGCGCCGAACATTCCTTGAGGGAGGGCCCGCGACAAACCGGCCCTCTGGCCATCATGACCGACCGGCGGGTGGGATTGTGGTTGATTGGTGCCTTTGGCGGCGTCGGCACGACCGCAGCCCTGGGGCTGGCTGCGCTGCGGCGCGGTCTGATCGACACCACCGGCCTGGTGACGGCCCTCCCCCTGTTCGACGGTCTGGAGTTGGACCGGCCGGAGCAGTTCGTTGTCGGCGGCCATGACGTGCGCCGTACCAGCTACCGGCAGACCATCCGGGAATTCCAGGAGCGGTCCGATATCTTTTCCCCCGGCCTGGTGGAGGCCTGCGCCGCCGACCTAGGCACCTGGGCGGAGAATGTCCGCGTCGGCACTGTGCTGAACGCGGGGGCGGCCATCGAGCGCCTGGCGGACCTGCCGGAGGCTCACCAGGCGGAGACGCCCCGTGCCGCTATCGAGCGGATTCAGGAAGACCTGCTGGCCTTCCGGGAAACGCACCGCCTGGAGCAGGTGGTAGTGCTCAATGTCGCCTCGACCGAGCCGCCGTTCGAGCTGGGCGAGCTGCACGCCTTGCTGGAACGGTTGGCGCCGGCCCTGGAGCGGCGCGGTCCGCCGGTGCTGCCGGCGTCGGCGCTCTATGCCTGGGCCGCCCTCGACCTGGGACTGCCGTATGTCAACTTCACGCCGTCGCTGGGCGCATCGGTGCCGGCGATCGAGGAGTTGGCCCGCCGTCGCGGGGCGGTCTATGGCGGCAAGGATGGCAAGACGGGCGAAACCCTGCTCAAGACGGTGTTGGCGCCGATGTTCGCCCGCCGCAACCTGCGCGTCCTCAGCTGGGTCGGCCACAACATCTTCGGCAACCGCGACGGCCTGGTGCTCGACGACCCGGCCAACAAGGCGTCGAAGGTGCGCACCAAGGACCAGGTCCTTTCCCACATCCTCGGTTACCGGCCGCAGACCCACGTCTCCATCGAGTACATCGAGTCGCTGGACGACTGGAAGACGGCGTGGGACCACATCCACTTCCGCGGCTTCCTGGGGGTGAAGATGGCGCTGCAATTCACCTGGCAGGGGTGCGACTCGATCCTGGCGGCGCCGTTGGTGCTGGACCTGGCCCGGCTAGCGCTCTTGGCCCAGCGGCGCGGCGAGGCCGGCGTCCTTCGCCACCTGGCCTGCTTCTTCAAGAGCCCGATGGGGGTCGAGGAGCATGACTTCTTCAAGCAGTTCGCGCTCCTCGAACAGTATGTCCAGGCGGTGCGAGGCAACGTTCCGTTGAGCGGCGAGCCAAGGGCGGCTTCGGCAGGCACATGCAACCGTGGGGACAAATCATGAAATTGGCCTTCAGCAGCAACGCTTACCTGCGATTCCCGTTCGCCGAAGCGGCCCGGCGGGTAGCGGCCATCGGCTATGACGGCATCGAGATCATGGCCGATGTGCCGCATGCCTGGCCCGCCGGTCTGTTGGAGGAGCAGAAGCAGGCCATCCGTGACGCCCTGGCCCGGCACAACCTGGCCATCTCCAATGTCAACGCGTTCATGATGAACGCCATCAGCGATTCGCGGCAACAATACTGGCACCCGTCGTGGATCGAGCCTGACCGCCATTACCGCCAGGTCCGCATCGACCATACCCGCCGGGCGCTGACCCTGGCCCGCGAGCTGGGCGCCCGCTGCATCACCACCGAGCCGGGCGGACCGGTCGAGCCGGGCACCTCGTGGGGTCAGGCGCTGCGGCTGTTCGTCGAGATGCTTAAGCCGGTCGCCGAGCATGCCGAGAAGGAAGGCGTGCTGCTGCTGATTGAGCCGGAGCCGGGCCTGTTGATCGAGACGGCCGACCAGTTCGAGGAGCTGATGAAGCACATTGACTCACCGGCCGTCGGGCTGAACTTCGACATCGGCCATTTCTACTGCGTCGGCGACGAGCCGGCCGCCACGGTGCATCGCCTAGCCCGCTACATCCGCCACTTCCACTTGGAGGACATCGCCGCCAGCCGTGTCCACCATCACCTGGTCCCCGGCGAAGGGGCCATCGACTTCGCCGCCACCCTCCAGGCGATCCGCGCCATCGGCTACCAGGGTTGGATCACGATTGAGCTCTACCCCTATGTCGATGACCCCGACACGGCGGCCCGCACGGCGCGAGAGCGCATCCTGCCGCTGCTTTAACGATTCCCTATACCATTCCGCAACCGCAGCCGAATCCGCCCCAATTCGGGGGACCAACCCCGGCAGGTGCGAGCGATGGCCTTACCTTGTCTGATCACCGGCGCGACCGGCTTTGTCGGCAGTCACCTGGCCGAGGCCTGCGCGGCGCGAGGCATCCCGATCCGCACCATCGCCCGGCCCGGCAGCGACACGGCGCTGCTGGAGCGTCTGGGCGCCGACATCCGCCGCGGCGATCTGACCGACATCGACCTGGTACGCCGGGCAGTGGACGGCGTGGACCTGGTGCTGCACTGTGCCGCCAAGGTCGGCGACTGGGGGCCGGTCGAGGAGTATCGCGCCGTCAACGTGGATGCGCTCCGCGGGTTGCTGGAGGCGTGCAAGGGCCGGCCGCTGCGGCGTTTCGTCCATCTGAGCACGCTCGGCGTCTACGCTGCCCGCGACCACCACGGCACCGACGAAAGCGAGCCGCTCCCCGACCACCACATCGACGGCTACACCCAGACCAAGGTCGAGGCCGAGCGCTTGGCGCTGGCGTACCACCGCGAGCACGGTGTTCCGGTGGTGGTGCTGCGGCCGGGGTTCGTCTATGGCCCGCGCGACCGCACGGTGATGCCGCGGCTGATCGAGAACCTGCGCCGCCGCCGCGTCCGCTATCTGAGCCTGGGCGGCGGCGACAAGGCGATGAACACTATCTACGTCGGCAACCTGGTCGAGGCGGTCTTCCGGGCGATCGAGGAGCCGCGGGCGGTCGGCCAGGTCTACAATCTGACCGACGGCGAGTTCGTCTCGAAGCGGCGTTTCATCGAGGCCATCGTCAAGGGGCTGGACCTGCCGAAACCGCCGCCGCTCTCGGTGCCGTTGTGGCTGGCACGGGTCGTGGCCGGTGTCATGGAGCGGCGGGCGCGGCGCAAGGGGACGGCCAAGCCGCCCCCCTTGACGCAAGCCCGGCTCAAGTTCCTGGGACTGAACCTCGATTTCAGCATCGAGAAGGCGAAACGCGAGTTGGGCTATCGGCCGCGCTATTCATTTGACGAGGCCATCCAGGAGACGATCGCCTGGTATCGGCAGAATGCATTGGTCGAAATCCGCAGCGCCCCTGACGGGTGACGTTGCTCCGAGCCCGCAGCGCCAGCGACGAGTCATCAAAGCCCCGAGCGCTCACGCGGGGAGCACTTTCTTCGCCTGCCGACGGTTGACCGCACCCTGAGATCTCAGTACTGTGGTTAATTGCGCCCCTGGAATTCTTACCGTCCGGCGGGCCAGTCTGTAGGCAAGGGCCAGGCCGGTGTTTATACTGGAGAGGACGTTCCCACCCGGGAGGAGAACGGGGTTGTGCGGCTGCCAGGCCGAGAGCCTCGCCCGGGCTGTCCTTGATTTGCTTTAATCGTAAAGGGAGGGTATTCTTATGCGGCTTCCGCTCAGTTGCCGTTGCGGAAGGCGTCCGGCCTTCACGTTGATCGAGCTCTTGGTCGTCATTGCCATCATCGCCATCCTCATCGCCCTGCTGTTGCCCGCCGTCCAGAAGGTGCGTGAGGCCGCCAACCGGGCCACCTGCGCCAACAACCTCAAGCAGATCGGCCTCGCCATCCACAGTTACCATGACGCCCAGGGGGCCATCCCCTACGCTCGCCGCGATCCCGGCGACACCTGGGCCGTCCTGCTCATGCCGTACATCGAACAGGATGCGCTCTACAAACTGTGGAACGACACCGACCCCAACCGTCGGCGTTATTACCTTATGCCGCCGCAAGCCCGGGAAACGCCGATCAAGATCTATTTCTGCCCCACCCGGCGCAACCCCTACGGTCCGCCGCCGGTCAGCCAAGAACTCGACGACGACAACGGCCGGGGCCAACATGTGCCGGGCGCCCTGAGCGATTACGCCGGCTGTAGCGGCAATCGCTCCGGCTATGCCGACTACAACAATCGCGATCTCGAAGTCGGCAACGTCCCGGCCGGGCTCACTGCCGCCAATGGCGTCTTCTGGCGCATGACGACCGGGTGGAGGCCGTTGACTTTCCAGGCGGTCTCAGACGGCCTGAGCAACACGATCTTTCTCGGCGAGAAGCATATCCGCCCGGGCCGGTTCGGCTTCAACCCCGACCTCGCCATTTACAACGGCGATCGTGAGAACGCCATCACCAAGAAGGCCGGCGTCGGGGCTGCGTTGGCCCGAGATCCCAACGTCAGCGGCACCGGTATCTTCGGCAGCTGGCACCCGGGCATCTGCCAGTTCGTTATGGGGGATGGCGGCGTCCGGGCCATCCAGGTCTCCATTGACCTGAACGCCCTGGACTGGCTCGCCCAGCGAGATGACGGCCAGGTCATCCCGGCCAGCTTCTGAAGCGGGCGGACACCGGCGCACTTCTCCCTCTCCTTTGGTAGAAGCCCGCAGAGCAGCGCGGAACTGCGCCGGTGCCGGCCCCAGCGGTCGGACGCGGGCGGTGCAAAAGGAAGAAACCCAGGCATGCGATACCTCGATTGCTTCATCCAGTGCCGCTGCCGGATGCTGGCGGGCATCCTGGCGCTGGCTTTGCTGACCCTGGCCGGCTGCGGCGGCCGCGGGCCGTATCCGGTCGAGGGGAAGATCGTGGTCAAGGACGATCCCTTCCCGATCAAGGAGCTTGAAGGGTACACGGTCATGTTCCAGTCGCAGACGGAGCCGGTGGTCAGCGCCAGCGGTACCGTCAAAGCGGACGGCACCTTTCAGGTGGGGACAAACAAGGAGGACGACGGCGCGGTGGTCGGCAAGCACCGCGTGGCCGTGATGCCTCCCATCCCTGAAGAGGGCCAGCGGCCAAAGAAGCACCTCCTCGAACGTTATCACCGCTTCGAGACCTCCGGCCTGGAAGTGACCGTGGAGCCGAAGAAGAACCAGATCATCCTTGAGGTGGAAGCGGCGCGACGCTGAGGGGACGATCCCGGCCGGCCGTCCCTGATCGACATCACAGCAATTCTTGATGGATCTTCCGCCGAGCCCGGCGCGTCAGCGACGGGTCCTCCGAGCCCGGCGCGTCAGCGACGGGTGATCGTCCTCCGAGCCCGGAGCGTCAGCGACGGGTAGGCCCCGGGCGCTTTGCAGGCGTTGGCGTGGGAAGTTCAGGCGGCGGGGAGGGAGGCGCGGCTACCAGGGGTGAGTGTGCAGTTGTTGCGGCGGAGGCGGAGGCATGGTT
>DATLYH010000359.1:0-5027 GCA_035575035.1 Gemmataceae bacterium | reverse complement strand
ACCCTGCGGGAATTGGCCGCCCGCGGCTGGGCCCGCCGGGTCGGCGCCGACCAGTGGGCGCTGACGCCCGAGGGGGCCGTCGAGGCTGAACGGTTGGCGCGGGGCCGGAAGTGAAGTCATGCTACGCGAGCAGTACGAGATCGCGCTGATCGCTGCCCTGGTGGCTGTCGCCTGCGCCCTGCCGGGGTGCTTCCTGGTGCTGCGGCGCATGGCCCTGATGAGCGACGCCATCAGCCACGCCATCCTGCCCGGCATCGTGCTCGCCTATTTCTTTACCCGCAACCTCTCCTCGCCGCTGCTGGTGCTCGGGGCCGCCCTCGCCGGCGTCGCCACCGTCAGCCTGGTTGAGCTGATCCACCGCACCGGGCTGGTGCGCGAGGATGCGGCCATCGGCCTGGTCTTCCCGGTCATGTTTAGCATCGGCGTGGTCCTGATCGCGCGCCACTTCCGCAACGAGCATCTCGACGTGGACGCTGTGCTCAAGGGGAACCTGGTCCTCTCGGTGCTTGACCGCCGCCTCAGCTGGGGCGGCTACGACATCGGGCCGCAGACGCTGTACGTCACGGCCGCCGTCCTGCTGCTTAACCTGCTGTTCATCGGGCTATTCTACAAGGAGCTGAAGCTGGCGACGTTTGATCCGGCCCTGGCAGCGGCCCTCGGCTTCTCCCCTGCCCTGATCCATTACGCCCTGATGTCGCTGGTGTCGGTCACCGCGGTCGCAGCCTTCGATGCCGTCGGTGCTGTCCTGGTGGTCGCCCTGATGATCGGTCCGCCGGCCGCCGCTTACCTGCTGACCGACCGGCTGTCGCGCATGCTGGCCGGGAGCGCCGCCCTGGGGGTAGTCAGTGCCCTGAGCGGCTATGGGCTAGCGCGCTGGCTGAATGCCTCCATTGCCGGCTCAATGGCCGCGATGACGGGGGTGCTGTTCGGCGCCGTCCTGGTGCTGGCGCCGGAGCACGGCCTGCTGGCGCTGGCCTGGCGCCGCCGCCGGCAGCGCTGGGAGTTTGCTCAAACCATGCTCGCCATCCACCTCCTCAACCACGAGGGAAAGCCCGAGGCGGAGCGCGAAAACCGCGTCGAGCACCTGCACGATCACTTGCAGTGGAAGCCGTCGTTCGCCGCCCAGGTGGTCCGCCGTGCCGAGCGCCAGGGGATCGTCGAGCGGCGCAACGGCTACCTCCTCCTGACACCGCAAGGGCGGCAGCGGGCCCGCGAGGCAATCGTGAGTTGAGGCGGGACGGGAAAGGCGAATAATCCCCCGTCGAGAGGCCCAACTCAGCCATTCCAACAGGGAAGTATGGCTGCCTTCCTGGTGTTGGCCGGGCGATCAGGCGGCTGCCTTGGGGGAGCGGCGACGCCACTTGACAATACCAAGCCCACCGAGCCCCAGCAGGGCCAGGGTGATGCTGGCAGGCTCTGGGGCAGCGGCAGGCCCAGGCGGCTGGGGAGGCGGGGGTGGGACGTTTTTCACCACCGCGGCCCATTCCTCGTAGCCGCCGTTGTTGTCGAATCGCTTCCCCTTGGAGTCCTTGTCACCGCCAAACTTCGAGTAGAGGTAGACGTACTGGCCCCCCGTGAAGAGGGCGGTCGGAACAAAGAGGAACATGTCGCCCGAGCCGCTCCCCGAGTTCAGGTTGTAGTCCAGTTTGACGAACTTGTTGCCCCCGGCATCGAGGTTGTACACCAGGTTGGCGTTGACGCTCCCGCCGTTCCATTTCGTGATGGTCCCAACCCCGTTGAAGACGGCACCGGTGAGGTTAGGACTGTTCTCAACGAAAATCTGGATTTCATCCACCGAAAGAAGCGGATCGTTGCCTTCCTGGTTGATGTCCAGATGGAACTGGTAGTAGCTGGTCCCGTTGAGGGTCACCGGCTGGAGGTTGCTCAGGTTGAGCGAGTGGGTGTATTGAGCGTCCTTTTTCTCGTCGAATTGGACCGGTCGGAAGTCGGTGTTGTAGCCCTGGGTGATGGACTTGGGAGGGCTGCTGTTGCTCTCGATCCGGACGAAGGAATCGATGAAGCCAGTGCCGGTGGGTTGGGGGTTCGCCTGGAAGAGCAAGGCCCCGTTCACAGTCGCCGAGGAACCCGGTGCAGTCAGGTCAACTACCTGGGCCGCCTGGGCATTTGAGAATGCTAGTCCCGCAAGCAGGACAGCGACTGTCCCAAACCTTTTCACCATGACGAACAGCCTCCCAGGTAGGCCAGGGGGATGATTGACGGCACAAACTCGGTCGTAGTCAGGTGAGCAAATGCCATGCCCTCGCCTTTGATGGCAGGGCGCTCGACCCGAACTGCGCAATGGGTTCGAGTTAAGTCAATGGCTCGGGCGGGTTTGGGCAGCGGCACCGGAGAGGAAGCCTCCCAGCGGTTCAGATGGATTGGCTGTATCCGTCGCTTTACAGCTGTAAATGACCTGTTAGCTTCTCGAATCGCCCCGCGCCCGGCGTATGGATAGGTTGGTAGCCGAATTCGGGAGGAAGTGCCCGGCGAGTAACCGAATTCGCCCGATCGCCGAACGACGAAGGGTCACTTCGATCCCAGCTCGGCAAGCAGTCGCAGGTAGGCGGGACGCTCCAGGGGATGCAGCTGCTTGGCATCGAGTCCCAGGGCCTGCGCCTTGCGGAAGGCGGCGGCGGCCTCGCCGGGATTCTTGACCGCCTGATACGCCTGGGCAAGGTGGAAATACGTCACGGCAGTCGGCGTGATGGCGGCAGCCTCTTGCAGGTCCTTGACGGCCAGGCCGGCCCGTCCCATGGCCAGGCGGACGCAGCCGCGCGTGTCGAGCAGGTTCGATCCGGGCCCGGCGATGGCGATGGCGCGCTCGAGCAGGGCTAGGGCCTCGTCCCCCTTCCCTTCCGTGACGGCCAGCAGCCAGGCCAGGTTGTTCAGGGCCAGGACGTGCCGGCTGTCATAGTGGAGCACCTGGCGGTAGAGCGCCTTGACCTCGTCGTAACGCCCCTGAAGGTCGCGGAAGTTGGCCAGGATGAACAGCAGCCCGACCGACCGGGGGTCCTTCTCGATCGCCGCCTCCAGCCGGCGTTCCACCGGCCGATACAGCTCCGGGTCGGCCTCGCCGGCGCGAAGGACGATCACGCTGGCGGCAGCCACCGCCTCGGGCGGACAGGTCTGCCAGGCGCGCTCGCACAGCTCCAGCGCCTCCCGGACGCGCTGCTGTCGGCCAAGGTACTCAATCAGCACGAGCACGGCCTCCGGCTGAGGCGAGGCGGCCACAAATCGCCGGTACAGGTCCTCGGCCAGGGCGGGCTGGCCCAACTCCTCCAGCAGCGCGGCGACAAGGCCGGCCTGGGGGGCATCGGCGTTCTGGGCGAACTTCTGGAGCAGAGCGACGGCCTCGGCGGTCCGCCCCTGGGCATGGAGGAGGCGCGCCCGCATCTCGGCCGCCCGCAGGCCCTTCGGCTCCAGCTTCTCCAACCGGTCGCACAACGGCCGTGCCGCCTCGACCTCGCCGTGCCGGAGCAGGGCGCGCACGTAGGCGGCCAGGTAGCGCGGCGTGTCCCCGCCGGGGGAGTTGACCGCGGCCTCCATCCGGGCCTTGGCCGCCCGCCAGTTGTCGGCGGCTTCGTACAGCTGGGCCAGCAGGAACTGGTCGCCGGGGGCCAGCGGCTGACGCCGGCTCACCTCCTCGAAGAGTTCGATTGCCTCGGCGCGGCGGCTGGGTCGGGACGCCAGCACGATCGCCTTGGCGCGCAGGTCCTCCGGCCGGTTGCCGAGTTGCTGCAGGTTCAACTCCACCAGGGTCAGCGCCTCGAACGACTGGGCGTAATCGCCGCCGGAGGCCAGGGCCAGCGCCAGGGTGCGCCGTGCCCAGGCCGCGTCGCCGAGCGGCGCCTTGGTCGTCGGGGCAAAGAGGAAACGCAGATGGGGCTTGGCCTGCTCCAGCTGGTCCCGGTCAAGGTAAAAGAGTGCCACGGTGCGCCGCACAAGGACATCATCCGGCCGGGCCTCGACGGCAGCGCGGTACTGCTCTTCGGCCCGGTCAGGACGCCCCAGCGCCAGGTAGCACTGAGCCAGGGCCAGGGGGGCCAGGTCGGGCGGCAGTTTGCGCCGCGCCTGCTCGATCAGGGCCTCCGCCTCCGCCGGACGGTCAGCTCGCGCCAGGTAGGTGGCCAGCGCCACCCAGGTATCCGGGACATTGTCCGCCAACCGCAGAGCGTGCCGCAGGGCCGCCTCTGCCTGGTCGCGCTGGCCAGCCGACCAGAGCATCCGGCCGAGCCAGAGGTAATCGCGGAAGTCCTTGGAGCCGGCCACCGCCTGACGGGCCAGCTCCAGGGCCCGGCCGCTGTCCTCCCGGCGGAGGGCGATTGCGGCGGCGACCTTGGACAGGCCGGCCGGCAGCGGCGCATCGTTCTGCATTTGAGAGAGGATCTCCTCGGCCTCGGCGTAGCGCTGGCGGGCGTAGAGCAGGTCCACCAGGCGGCGGGTCAGTTCGGGGCTGCCGGCCCCCAGGTTGCGCGCCTGCTTGTAATGGTCGATGGCCGCGTCAACGTTATTTTCCAGGAGGGCAACGTCGGCCAGCAGTAGAAGCGGGCGCGGCCAGGAGGGCCGCCGCTCGGCGGCCAGGGCCAGCAGGCGCCGCGCCTCGGCGAGCGGCCGCTGTGAACCGGCCGGTGTCAACCGGCTGCTCGCCCAGTGCCGGGCTGTCTGGACCAGCAGGGCCGCCTCGCAGTACGGCGCCAGCGCTCCATTCTCCCCTTCAAGGCGGCGAACCTCGGCCGCCAGGCGCCGGGCGTCGGCCGTGTCGTCGGCTCGCAGCGCCAGGTCAAACAGGCGAAAGCGGGTGATCAGGTCGGTCGGCCGTTGCTCGGCGAGTTGGCCCCAGAGGCGGCGGGCCTCGGCCAGATCGCCTACCCGGGCGTAGGCCTCGGCCAGGCCGTCCAGCAAGCGCAGCCGGTCGGCGCCGGCGAACCGTTCCAGGCCCCGGGTCAACTCCTCCAGGGCCGGGCGCGCCTCGGTGAGCGGCCGGTGGGAACCGGCCGGTTGACACCGACTGCTCGCCCAGAGGCGGG
>DATLYH010000358.1:0-11245 GCA_035575035.1 Gemmataceae bacterium | reverse complement strand
GGTGGGTGGGAGGTCTCGGATGCTGCCGCGCTGGTCGAAGTTGTTAATGTCGAAGTTGGTGCCGGCGGCCAAGTTAAAGAACGTGGCGGCGAACTGGCCGGCGAAGGCGGTTGTGCCAGGGGCGAAGTCCTCAATGTACTGGATTTTGGTCGCCCAGAAGACATCGGGCGAGGGACCGCAGCCCATGCCGGGGCGCGGCGGGTTAGTGCCTGTCTGCCAGCCGTCGCGGATGCGGTCGCGGGCAGCGGCGAGACTGTTGGGATCATTGGGATCACCTGTCAAGCGCTGATCGTAGATCCCCGGATAGCGGTTCTCCAAGAACCGGAACGAATTGGCCACGGCCGTGGCAGCGCAGGACGCCCCTTGGTTAGATAGATGGCCAAACTGGTCATAGGGCAACTGCGCACTGATGATCTCCGCCGAGGCACTGCCGACGGTCAAGAACCAGGCGCCCATCAAGGTAGCGATAAACAGGTACGTCCTCATGATCTCCTCCTCTTGTCATCAGGTGCCCTGCCCAAACATCCACCGCGGCGTCGGGGGGACACTGCTTCAAATGCGCTCTGGGCCGATAGCCTGCGGCCGAACAAAGCGCTGCAGCAGACCGGGGCCGCATTACGGCTTTTCGGAGTTCAAAGGTCACTCAGCGGCCCCGGCTGCTGAGCTAGGTCGTTCGGCCGAGTCAGTCTTGACACTGGTCCTGTCGCGCGGGCTTCACTAGCCGCAAGTCGCTGAAGTCCACCCAGGTCCATTCCGTCGGCCTGTAGAAGATGTGGAGGAACAATCCAGCACGTGCCCCGCGCGGATCTACCTCCACGACGCTACCCTCCATCCCCTGGAACACGCCGCTCATGATGCGGACTACATCACCACGGCGGAACCGCCGGCTCATGACAGTGCCAACCCAGCGTGTGTCGAGTTCCTGCCGCAGAACCTTGAGGCGCTCCGCATTCTCGGCCGGGGATAGCTCTAACCGAAGAAACTCCGCTGCCCGGTGTTCGCCGCGATCCTCCAACCAGCGCGCATAGGCCAGCATCGGCTCGTTGGCGTCTCGGTCGGCGAGCAAGTCGAAGATGAAGTTCGCCTCGTCGTCAGTCGTCGCAAACCACATCACACCAAGACCTCTGTGCGGCCGAACGACCAAGCTCAGCAGCCGCGGGGGCTCGGTGAGCTATGCACCTGGGAAAGCCTACGTGCCCCCGCGGTCTGCTGCAGCGCCTGGTTCGGCGGCGTCCTCACCCACCCGACGACGTTTTGGTCGGTGCCAGATAGCTGAAGATACCTCCTACCAAGAGGAAACAGGCGGCGCGGAACAAGGGGCACTTGTTCCGCGGCTGCCCAAAACGAATACCGCTAACCACTCCGGCGATGATCAAGAAGACCGCCGCCACCCAGTAGAGAGCCAATTCATAAGCCGCCCATCGTAACGGCTTCAGCTTCCTCGTTCAGCCGAGACCCCTGATTTCCTCGACCAACTCGGGGGAAAGTACAGTGGAGTCCTCGGACTCAGGATTCAGTAACACTCCACACCCTTCCGGCAGGTAGGTCAACAGGTCTTTACCCGCAACGACAAATGCCGGCATGCTCCCATCCGCATCGAGCATGCCAGGTACCGCGCTGGCGAACTGCTTGGCGTGATTCATGGAAGTGAACGCCACCATGACGGGAAAGTCGTCCGTTTCGGCCATCAGAGCGGCACCGCTTGCAACTTCGGGCGTCTCAATCAGAGTAAAATCAAGTTCGCGTATGCGACACGCGATCTCATCCACCTTGCCGCTGGCGACCGCTTGAACAACAGGGTCGCGGGAGTGGAGCCGAGCCTTGGGCACCTTACGCGTAGCGGGAAGGACAAAGGTGTTGCCACAGGAAGGGCATTTCACCTTCGTGCCAGCCCTATCGTCCTTCGCCTTCAGTTTCCGATTGCAACTGGGACACTGGACGTTGATTGGCATCGCCGTACTCCGTGTCGAACGCCGAACGATAAAGCTCAGCAGCGGCGGCCGCGCTGCGAGCCGTAATGTCACGACGAACCAGGATGGCGGCCGCCGTCTGCTGCAGCGTTTTGTTCGGCGAGTCTTTGCTCCCAGCCAGTTCCGTAACCGCGCCCGTCGCAGTGGACCCGGTAGAACAACACTGGCAGGTTGCGGCTCGCCAGGGCGACCCACCGCAGTACCAGGATACAGTTAGAGTCCTCGCACGTGCGGACTGAAAGCACCCACCAGCTTGACGACATGCGATTGTTCTCATCGGGTGTGTCGGATTCCAACCGCAACACGCCCTCTGCCTCGTCGTGGAACCAACGGCCGGTGTCTCGCCGTTCGTAGTCAGGCTCGCGCCGGACAGTTCGCTCGTAGTGCCCGTCGTGATCGAGGAACAGCCGATAGTCGTAGCGGCGGCCACCGACATCGTATTGACTGCCCATCCAGTCCCCGACCACTGCGAGGCCCTCCAGTCGCCGAACGTCAAAGTTCAGCAGCGGGGCCGGCTGGAAAGACTTCAACGCCCGGAAGGCCATCATGCCGGCCCCGTCTGCTGCAACGGCTGGTTCGGCCACCCTCGTTTACTTCGCTTGGTCCGGCTTGACTGGATTTTCTGCTAGGGCCTTTCGGAACGCCTCGAATGACTCCGCAGTCAGTGCAAGATCAAACCAATCCGACAGCCGCTTGAGATCATCCTCTTCTTTGACCACCGCGCAGAGGTCAGAAGGGATGTCAGTTCGCTTGATGCCGAACCGGGATTCAACCACACGCCAGATATTGTCTTGTGTCGCCGCTGCTTTCCCCATTGCCTGCGGCGTCAGCTTCGCCTTGATAAGGGCGACCGCGGTCTTCTTGAATCCATAATCGAAGAGCATGGAGGTCAGCATTCCTGAAATCGCGGCCGCCGCACCTCCGGCAAATGGTCCAATGAGCAGTAGACCCAGCCACCTAGCCGAGCCTTCCCACGATAGGGCGAGATAGGTTGCATGGGCTACTGCGCCGGTCATGATACTGATGAGGTACAACCGATACCCGACGCCCAGTTCCGTTTCCTTGGGGAGGAGACTGCTGATGGCCAGCGCCGCCAAGCCGCCCACCTCCCACGTCGCTATCAAGGGGACGAGCAACGACGGATCACTCCAAATCTGGGATCGATAAACGAAGGCGAACCATGGCAGGCCGAATTGCCAGCCGGTGAAGATGACGGGAAACCACTTCCACGGCGACACAGCAGCGTTCTTGCTATCTGCAGGATTAGAATCTGACATCGGCGATCTCGAATCACTTGGGGCCGAACATCTGATTAGGCAGCATTGCCGGGAACGCCCCGGCCAGGGTGAATGCAGCCTAATCACCAAGCAATTTCTTCCGGCCCGGGTGTCCCAACTGCTGAGCGCCCGGCCGGTTGCAGCGTTTCGCCCTGCTGCTGCGGAGCCGCAATAGGCTGCGGTCACCGCCGTCTAACAGGGTAACACAACCACAGTGCTCCTGCCTCAGCCGAGACCGTCCAGCGGGCTCCGCACGCCGCGGCCTCCTTTGTTCAGCACGTGGGTGTAGATCATCGTCGTCTCCACGTTGGCATGACCCAGCAGTTCCTGCACCGTGCGGATGTCGTAGCCGTCCTCCAGCAGGTGCGTCGCGAAAGCGTGGCGAAAAACGTGCGGGGTGACCGGCTTGACCACACCCGCCGCCCGGGCCGCCTCCCGCACCGCGCGCTGAATGACCGTTTCGTGCAGGTGATGCCGTTTGATCAGGCCGCTGCGTGGGTCCAGGCCCCGCTGCCGGGCCGGAAAGAGGTAATACCAACCCCATTCGGTTGCGGCGCTGGGGTACTTGCGGTCCAACGCCTCGGGCAGCGGCACCCCGACCCCCGCGGCCCGGTCCCGCTCGTACAAGGCCCGTGTCCGGTCGAGCTGGCCCAGCAGCTCTGCCCTCGCCGCGGCTGGCAACATGGTCCGCCGGTCCTTGCCTCCCTTGCCGTGCCGGATCAGCAACTCGCCGCGGGTGAAATCGACATCGTGGGTCCGCAGCCGCAGCGCCTCCAGGACGCGTAACCCGCTGCCGTACAGCAGCAGCCCGACCAGCCGCGGCACCCCGGTCATCCGTCCCAGGATGGCCCCCACCTCCGGTCGCGTCAGCACCACCGGCAAGCGTGTCGGCCGCTGCGCCCGCACCACGCCGGCAATCTGGCCGGGATCGACTTCCAGCACCTTCTGGTACAAAAACAACAGCGCGGCGAAGGCCTGGTTCTGGGTCGAGGCGCTGACGTGGCCGTTAACCGCCAGGTGGGTGAGGAACTGGTTGATTTCGGCCGCCCCCATCTCCCGCGGGTGCCGTTTGTGATGGAAGAGAATGAAACGGCGGATCCACTGGATGTAGCACTCTTCGGTACGCAAGCTGTAGTGGCGTACCCGAAGGGCAGCCCGAACGCGGTCGAGCAAGCGCGGCTGCTGACTGGACTCCGGCACCGTACCAGGCGATGGCCCTGGGGGGTTCATGGGGCGCTCCCCCTGCTAGAGACCTTTCTAATCTATATACCCGCGCTTCGGGACAAAAAAAACAAAAAAATGAGAAAAAAACAAAAAAGTCGTCTGGCAAGGATTTTCTTGACCAATCAGGCCAGCACCTTCTGGATCACCTCGCCGCCGTTGTCGGTCAGGCGTTCGTTGCGGCCGTTATGGCGGAAGGTCAGGCGGCGATGGTCCAGGCCGAGCAGGTGCAGAATCGTGGCGTGGATGTCGTGGACGTGGGTTTTCTCCGCCACCGCCCGCAGGCCCACCTCGTCGGTGGCGCCGATGACCTGGCCCCCCTTGACGCCGCCGCCCGCCAGCCACATGCAGAAGCCGTGCGGGTTGTGGTCGCGGCCATTGGTCCCCTCGCTCATCGGCGTGCGGCCGAACTCGCCGCCCCAGATGACCAGCGTCGAGTCGAGCAACCCCCGCTGCTTCAGGTCGGTCAACAGGCCGGCAATCGGCTGGTCGCTCTGGGCGCAGAGTCGGGAATGATTCCCCTCGATGTCGGAATGGGCATCCCAGCCGTTGGTGTCGCCGCAGTACAGCTGCACAAAGCGGACGCCGCGTTCCACCAATCGCCGGGCCAGCAGGCAGCGCAGGCCGAACTCCGCCGTCTCCTTGCGATCCAGGCCGTACAGCCGCCGCGTCGCCTCGGTCTCCGCGGTGATGTCCACTGCCTCCGGGGCGTGCGCCTGCATCCGGAAGGCCAGTTCGTAGGCGGCAATGCGGGCCGCCAACTCGGAGTCGTCAGCGCGGCTCTCCAGGTGGTCGCGGTTGAGCCGGTTGATCAGGTCCAGGGTGCGGCGCTGCTGGACGGCGCTGATGCCGTCAGGCGTCGGGAGATGCAGGACCGGAGACGGCCCGCCGCGGACCACCGTGCCCTGATAGGCGGCAGGGAGGAAGCCGTTGCCCCAGGCCGGGGCGCCCCCCTTGACCCAGCCGCCCGGGTCGGGCATGACCACGAAGGCCGGCATGTTCTGGTTCTCGGTCCCCAGCCCATAGCTGGCCCAGGCGCCAAGGCTGGGCCGGCCCATGAGGATCGAGCCGGTGTTCATCAAATAGACCGACTCGGGATGCGTGACGCTGTCGCCGTAGCAGCCGCGGAGCAGGCAGAGATCGTCCACGTGCCGGGCGAGGTGCGGCAGCCAGTCGGACACCTCGATCCCCGATTGGCCGTACTTCCGGAAGGTGCGCTTGGGGGCCAGGAGTTTGTTCCGGTCCACGCCGCGGCGCGTCTTGACCCGGCCGAACGACTCGGGGAGTTTCTGGCCATGCAGCCGTTGCAGCGCGGGCTTGGGGTCGAACGTTTCCAGGTGGCTCGGCCCGCCCGACATGAACAGAAAGATAACCCGCTTGGCCCGGGGCTCGAAGTGCGGCTTCTTGGGGGCCAGGGGATTGGGCGGCGGTTCGTCGGCGGCCAGCAAGCCGTCGCGCTGGAGCAGGGCGGCCAGCGCGATCAGGCCGAAGCCGCCGCCGGCCGAGCGCAGGAACTGGCGCCGGGTGGTCGGGAGGGTATCGGGACCGTTGGGGCCGCAGCACCGTTGCATCATCGTCATCTCCCCGCCTTTCACGGCGATGGCGGAACTCCCCGGCCGGCGGCGTTCAGGGCAGCAATCAGGTCCGGTAAATTGACCACCTGGACCCCGAAGCCGGCGGCATAGGTGATCACGTCGGGGGTCAGAAAATGGCGATCATCGACCACCAAGTACTGCACCGGGACGTAGACGGCCGTTGCCAGGTGTACGGCATCGGCCATGAATAGCCCCAGAGCCAGCTCGATCTCGATCGCCTGGGGCTTTACTTCACGGACGAAACTTTGCAGCAGCGCACCTGAGGCGAACATACCTTCCAGCCGTCCCGATGCAAGTCTGATCCGGGCATCGGTGATTCCCAGCGCCGGCTGCTGCACCTGGGCGTTCTTCAGAGCGCGAACGACTTCCAGAGTTACAATTTCGCTGGCGACCGCTTCAACCTCACTACGGTCGATCCGGTCGATCAAGTCCAGGGCCTCGGCCTCATAGCGTTCCCCGGGCTTGAACCACTTGACGGCGACCGATGTGTCCACACTGATCATCCGTCTTCAAGCTCCCGCATGCGCACGACTGCCTCGGTCAAGTCAAAGTTCATGCCGGCAAACTCCTGGCGCAGGGCGAGCAGGTCCGCAATAGCTGCGTGCCGTTTCCGGGCCTGTTCAGCCTCCCTCTGTGCCTGTTCCGCTTCGCTTTCCACAGCCCGCAACAGGATCACCTTGACCTGCATGTTGGGTCTCAGCTGGAGTTGGTACCGGATCTTGGCGGGCAGCTCCAGCTGGCCGCCGGGAAGGACCCGGGCCATGTACTCGGCCGCGCGCAACAAGCCGTTGCCGTTTTGGTTCGTCTCCATGTTCCGGCCCTCCGATTGCGGGCGGTTGCCCTTTGCTCACTCAAGGTACACAAACTCATTCACATTAAACAGCGCCCGGCACAGCTCGCTCAACGGCGAGTCCTTCAGGAAGGCACGCGCCGCTTGCCGTTCTGTCTCGGTCGGCCGGCGCCCCAGCGTCAGGCGATAGGCCCGCTCGATCCGCTCCTCGTTCGAACCGGCCTCCCTCTCCAAGCGATCGGCCAGCGCCTGCGCCGCGGCCATCACGTCGGCGGCGTTCAGCAGCGCCAGCGCCTGCGGGGCCGTGACGCTTCGCTCGCGCTGCGGGCAGCTCAGGTTGCTGTCGGGCAGGTCGAACGCCTCCAGGAAGGGGAAGCGCAGGTTGCGGCGGGCAAAAATGTAGACGCTGCGGCGGACATGGTCCCGCGGGTCGGGGCTGACCGTCCATCCCTTGAACCCCACCAGCGCCTCGGCCGGGATCGGCGGGAAGACGCCGGGCCCGCCCATCCGGCGGTCGAGCCGGCCGCTGACCGCGAGCAGGCTGTCGCGGATGATTTCTCCCTCCAGCCGCTGCCGGTTCATGCGCGAGAACAGCCGGTTGTCCGGGTCTTGGGCCCGCGTCTCGGCCGAGGCCCGGGTCGATTGCTGATACGTCGCCGAGGTCAGGATCAGCCGATGCATCTGCTTGATGCTCCAGCCGCGGCGGATCAATTCCCTCGCCAGCCAGTCGAGCAGCTCGGGGTGGGTCGGTTTCGCACCGCGGACGCCGAAGTCGCTGGCCGTCGCCACAATGCCGCGGCCGAAATGGTGCTGCCAGAGACGGTTGACCATCACCCGCGCCGTCAGCGGGTTCTCGGGGGCGGCGATCCAGCGCGCCAGGGCCGAGCGCCGGCCGGTGGTCGCCGTGCCCATTGGTTCAATAACGGCCGGCACCGCCCGATGATCGGGCAGCAAGATGATGGGGAAGCCGGGCTCCACCTCCTCGGCCGGCTCGCTTAGCTCGCCGCGCTCCAGCACGAAGGTCCGGGGCGGCGTCGGGGCGGCATCGGTGAGTCCCATTGCCACGGGGAGCGGGGCCGGCCGCTTACCGTCGTGCTGGCGAAGCTGGCGCTGCAACTCCTGGTAGCGGGCGCGGTCCGGCTCACTCAGCGCCTTGACCACCTCCTGCGACGAGACGGTCACGAACCGGGTCGTCTTTTCGACCAGATCCTTTTGAAGGGCGGTGCGCTCGGCCGGCGGCGTCCGGTGGGCGGCCCGGACCTCGTCGTCCAACCGGGCCAGCTTGGCCTCGTAGAGCCGCTTCCGGTACGGCGCCTCCAGCCGGGCGATTTCGTCCTGGATCGGTTTCACGAGGGCGGTGTATTCCTTCAGCGCCGTCTCGTAGGCGGCCCGCTGATCAGGAGAAGCGATGACCAGATCCCGGCGGAAGGCGGCCGGCGTGAAGAACGCTTGCAGCCGGTAGTAGTCCGACTGCGGGATCGGCTCGAACTTGTGGTCATGGCAGCGGGCGCAGGCCATCGTCAGGCCGAGGAAGACCAACGCGGCCGTGTCGGTCATGTCGTTGAGGGTGTTCTGCCGCCGTTGCATCTGGTCGGCGGCGTCGGTCATGTCGGGGCCGAGCAGGTTGAAGCCGGTGGCGATCAGCGCCTCGGGGTCGTCGGGGTACAGCTCGTCGCCGGCCAACTGCTCCTTGATGAAGCGGTCATACGGCTTGTCGGCGTTGAACGACCGGATGACATAGTCACGGTAGCGCCAGGCGTCGGGCCGGACCTCGTCATGCTCGTAGCCGTTGGAGTCGGCGTAGCGGACCAGGTCGAGCCAGTGGCGGCCCCAGCGCTCCCCATAATGAGGCGAGGCCAGCAGTCGGTCGATCACCTTCTCCCAGGCGTGGGGCGAGGGATCGTTGACGAAGGCGTCTATCTCTTCGGGCGTCGGCGGCAGGCCGATGAGGTCGAACGTCGCCCGGCGGATCAGCTCCTCGCGCGAGGCGGCCGGGGCAGGCCGCAGGCCGGCCTCTTCCAACCGGGCCAGGATGAAAAGGTCGATCGGGTTGTGGGCCCAGCTCCTGTCCCGGACGGCCGGCGGCTCGGGGGCCGTCAGCCTCCAGGCCCAGTGGTTCTTCTTGGCCGGCGGGATCGGATAGTCGTCATTGGCCAGCGTCCCCAGCGGGGTTGCCAGGGCGATCAGCAGCGGCAGGCAGAAACGGAATTTTGAAGCGGGCACCATTCCAGGGCCCTCCGGAGGGAGCGAGGAAGGCAGGCTCCCGTTAGTGTGACGGCTCGGGGAGGCAGTGTCAATAACTCAAACTGAGCAGAGGCGCAGGGGAAGGGGTCCGCCGTTCAAGGTTTCAGATCGAAGTCGAACACGTTTTTTCCTTCCTGGACGGTTGCCTTGAGCGGCGTGCTGCCGAGGCGACGATACCGCGGCGGGATGTTGGGCGCCCGCTTCTCCTCGACGGCCGGCGGTGTTTTAGGGTCTGAATTATCGACATAGGTCCCGGGCGTGACAGTGACGACGTAATCGCCCACCGGCAGGCCGCCCTGTGGGGTCCGGATGAGGTACTTCCCCTCCGGGCCCAACGGTGCCTCCGCTCCCTCCCCCGCGGCATTGCTGAACGAGATCATCCCTTCGGTGACGGGCTGCCCCTTGAAGGTGACTCGCCCCTCGACCTGGCCCATCGGCTTGCCCGAGCCACATCCGGCCGCGGCCGCCAGCACGGCAACCAGAAATCCCCCGCCCGCGCCCCCCAACCTGCCAACGCGCATGGCGCTGTCTCCCCGCTCTCACCGGACAGCCGGTCAATCGATGGTCACGACATTGCCGTCGTCGCGATCGACGAGATTCTTGAGGGTGTCCAACGGCATGCTCTCCTTGCCGAAGGTTACGTGGCCGTCGGCGAACAGCAGGTTGGCCCCGCCCGGATGGACCGATTGGATGGGCGTGCCGCAGCGCTGGTCGCCCATCGAGCCGAAGTGGAAAAGTTTCCGGCCGATCGACCAGCGGGTGATTGTGGTAGTGTTGTAGCACCGCTGGCAGTTGGAGAGGCCGCACCCGTCCGGTGCCGGCCGCCCCATCGACCCCGGGAACTTCGGCTTGACCGTGTGCGAGGTGCCCATGAAGGCGCCGCGGCCGTCGTCGCTGCGGATGTCGTCCCGACCGCCGTTTGCCTGCCCGACCGCGTCGGTCCGACCCACCCCCCAATCGGACTGCTCGCCGACCATAACGGTATTCGAGGTGCCGTCGGTGATGTCGAGCATCTTCACGCCGCCCAGCAGGACAATCACCCCGCCGTCGGAAATCGGCTCATTCCGCGCCAGCGTGTCGGCCGTGCGGTGTCGATCCGACCCGAGGATGCAGGTGTACGTCGGCTGCTGAATGTCGAAATCATTGCTGCCTGGGTTCCGGCAAAACCGGGGCAGGGGGCTGCCCGGGCACCACATCATTGGGAATTGGGCCCCCACGTACCACTGCTTGTTGACCGTCCGGCCCGGGTCGCTGTCGCCGAACCACCATGTCTGCCGGTCGAAGACCGTCTTGTTGTAGACGTTGTCCTGCTCGACGTAAGGGAGCGTGAACACCCACCAGGTCGGCCCATGCATCCACTGATTGGGGTCAGGGATCCGCGTCGAGGCGGGCGGGAAATACTTGTGGACCCCCTCGTAGTTGAGGATGGCGATTCCGATTTGCTTGAGGTTGTTGGCACACTGGGTGCGGTTGGCGGCCTCGCGGACCTTTTGCACTGCCGGCAGCAACAGCGCGATCAGCACCCCGATGATGGCGATCACCACCAACAACTCAATCAGGGTGAAACCGCCTGGCCGCCTTGGCCTGGTTCCAGACGCCATGAGACACCTCCTCGGGTCATCTCGCTCGGGTCCGGCTGGACGACGAGGGATGAGGAAAGAGATAACGAGAACAAACCTCGTTCGAGGTAAACACCGACTCAGACGGGGGGAACGGGAGTTGCTACAGATAGTTTGGAGCGCGTCGTGAATGGAAGGATCTTGGCCCCCCGGCTACCCCCGGTTTATCTCATGGGGTGAACGACCCAACCCGCCGATTGTAAACGCCCGGGGCTGCCAAGCAAGATTTATTTCACACAAGTCGGCCGGACGGTGGCTGTTCGCAGCCGGGCACCCGTGCTGAAGCCGTAGGGACCACGCAGGCCCCGTCAGCCCGACGGACAGCGGACCCTGCCACCTGAGCGTCAGGAAGTGATGGGCCTTGAGACCTTAATAATCCAGTCCGAGTTGCAAGCGGGCGGCGTCGGACATCAGCCCCTGGTGCCAGGGCGGGTCCCAGACCACCTCCACCCGAGCGTCGGTCACGCCGGGTAATGCCTGGACCTTGCTCTGCACCTCCGGCGGCAACGACCCGGCCACCGGGCAGGCC
>DATLYH010000357.1:0-3681 GCA_035575035.1 Gemmataceae bacterium | reverse complement strand
TTCTCCTTGAACAACCTGACTCTCTTCGGGCTGGTGCTGGCGATCGGCATTGTCGTGGACGACGCCATCGTGGTGGTCGAGGCGGTGGAGCACCATATCGAAAATGGTCTGGCCCCCCGCGAGGCCACCATCAAGGCGATGGAGCAGGTGTCGGGGCCGGTGATCGCGGTGGGGTTGGTCCTGTCGGCAGTGTTCATCCCGTGCGCCTTCATCGCCGGGATCACCGGTCAGTTTTTCCGGCAGTTCGCGTTGACGATCGCGGTCTCGACCTTGATTTCCGCGTTCAACTCGTTGACGCTTTCGCCGGCCCTGGCCGCCCTGCTGTTGCGGCCGCGGGCGGAAGAGAAGACCATGCCCCCCTTGCCGCGGCTGGCATTCCCGGCGGCCGGCGCCTGGCTGGCCTACGAGCTGCTCGCCCCGCGGCTGTCGCCGCTGCTGGCCGGCTGGCCGGGGTGGCCGGCGGCGGCGCTGGCCGTGACGGCGGGGGTGCTGGCAGGTTGGCTGGTGAGCCGGCCGCTGAACGCGGTGCTGGCCTGGCTGTTCGGCGCCTTCAACCGCGGTTTCGGCCACGCGACCACTGCTTACACACGGGCCATCGGCATGATGCTCCGCGTTAGCATCATCGTCCTGGTGGTTTACGGCGGCCTGCTGGGATTGACTTACTTCAGCTTCACCCGCACACCCAAGGGCTTCATCCCATCGCAGGACATGGGCTACCTGCTGGTCAGCGTGCAGTTGCCCGACTCAGCCTCCAAGGAGCGGACCGACAAGGTGCTGTACCAACTGGAAGACATCATCCTGGCGACGCCGGGAGTCCGGCACGCGACGGCCATTGCCGGTCAGTCGTTCGCCCTGAACGCCTACGGCTCAAACTTCGGCTCGATGTTCATCAACCTCAAGGACTACGCCGACCGCCGCGACCCGGCGCTATCGGCCGAGGCGCTGGCCAACCGGCTGCGGGGCGAGTTCATGGCCAAGGTGCCCGATGCCCTGGTGGCCATCTTCGCCCCGCCGCCAGTGCGCGGCGTCGGCCGGGCCGGCGGCTTCACCTTCGTCGTCGAGGACCGCGGCGACCTTGGTCCCGTGGCCTTGCAGCAGGAGGTCGCAAACCTGGTCCGTCAGGGGAACCAGACGCCGGGGCTAGTCGGCTTGTTCTCCGTCTTCCGCGCCAACGTACCGCAGCTCAAGATCGACCCCGACGAGCGGCAGGTCCTGACGCGCGGCGTTCTGCTCCGCGACTTCGCCGACATGCTCCGCGTCTACGAGGGGTCGCTGTACGTCAATGATTTCAACCTGTTCGACCGCACCTGGCAGGTGATCGTCCAGGCCGACGGCCGCTTCCGCGACCAACCGGAGGACCTGACCCGGCTGCGGGTGCGTAACGCGCGCGGGCAGATGGTGCCGCTCGGCTCGCTGGCCGACATCCGCGAGGTCAACGGCCCGCTGGTGCTGACGCGCTACAACATGTACCCGGCCGCCCTGATTAACGGCAACGCCGCGCCCGGCGTCAGCTCGCGCCAGGCCATCGCCCTGATGGAGCAGCTCGCCAACCGGGAATTGCCGGCGTCGATGGCCTATGAGTGGACCGACATGTCGTACCTGGAGCTATTGGCCGGCAACACTGCCCTTGTGCTCTTCGGTCTGGCCGTGGTCATGGTTTTTCTGGTGCTGGCGGCGCAGTACGAGAGTTGGTCGATGCCGCTGGCGGTCATTCTGGTGGTGCCGCTCTGCCTGCTCAGCGCCATCGTCGGCGTCAACGTGGCGGCGATGGACATCAACATTTTCACGCAGATCGGCTTCGTGGTGCTGGTCGGGTTGGCAAGCAAGAATGCCATCCTGATTGTCGAGTTTGCCAAGAAGCAGCGGGACGCCGGCACGCCGCGGCGGCAGGCGGCGCTGGAGGCATGCCGGCTGCGGCTGCGGCCGATTGTCATGACGTCGCTGGCCTTCATCCTCGGCGTGCTGCCGTTGATCCTGTCGCATGGGGCGGGCATGGAGATGCGGCAGGCACTGGGGACGGCGGTTTTCAGTGGCATGCTGGGAGTGACGCTCTTCGGCATCTTCCTGACGCCGGTCTTCTTCTTCGTCATCGACTGGCTGGGTGAGAGCTGCCCGTTCGCCGGCGGCGTGGTCCGGCGGGCCGGCGACCTGGCCCTGGACGTGCTGACGCTCCGGCCCGTGCGCCGGGCCGCCGTCAAGCTGGGCCCGCGGCTGCTGCGGTTCACGAATAAGAAACATCCTCTCCCCGCTCCCCCGTCCCCGGGGGAGCGGGGCCAGGGGTGAGGGGGAAGAACGCTAAGCCGCAAGCGGCGACCCCTCACCCCCCACCCCTCTCTCCCGCGGACGGGGGAGAGGGGAGAAGTAAACCGCGGAAGGGAAGCGAGGGTAAACGGTGTTCTCACGGTTCTTCATCGACCGGCCGATCTTCGCCTCGGTGCTGTCCATCCTCATCACCCTGGCCGGGGGCGTCGCCGTCTTCACCCTGCCGGTGGCGCAGTACCCCGAGATCACGCCGCCGACCGTCGAGGTCTCGGCGACCTACCCTGGGGCCAACGCCAAGGTGGTCGCCGCCACCGTGGCCGCGCCGATTGAGCAGCAGGTCAACGGCGTCGAGGGGATGATGTACATGTCCTCGCAGTGCACCAACGACGGCACCTACACCTTGACCATCACCTTCGAGCACGGCACCGATCTGAACATCGCCCAGGTGCTGGTGCAGAACCGCGTCGCCCTGGCCCAGCCGGTGCTCCCCGAGTTGGTCAAGCGCCGCGGCGTCGCGGTCAAGAAGAAGTCGCCCAGCGTCCTCATGATCGTCAACCTCTATTCCCCCGACAACAGCCGCGATAGCCTCTACCTGTCCAACTACGCCACCATCCAGCTCAAGGACGAGTTGTCGCGCCTGGCGGGGGTCGGCGACATTAGCTACCTCGGGCAGCGCGATTACAGCATGCGGCTGTGGCTCGACCCGGAGCGGATGTCGGCCCGCGGTCTGACCGCCACCGACGTGGTGCGGGCCATCGAGTCCCAGAACACCCAGGTGGCCGCCGGCCAGATCGGCCAACCGCCGGTCGGCTCCGGCCAGGTGTTCCAACTCACCATGACCACCATGGGCCGGCTGATCGAGGCGGAGGAGTTCGCCGACATCATCATCAAAAACGATCCGGACGGCCGACTGGTCCGTCTCCGCGACGTGGCCGAGATCGAGCTGGGCGCCCAGGCCTACGACCAGGCCTGCACCATGGACGGCAAACCGTCGGTGGCGCTGTCGATCTATCAGCTGCCCGGCTCCAATGCCCTGGAGACGGCCCGGGCGGTCCGGGCCAAGATGGAGGAGCTGCGCCAGCGCTTCCCCCAGGGCCTCGATTACGAGATTGTCTACGACACCACGCCGTTTATCAACGAGTCGATCCGGGAGGTGTTCAAGACGCTGCGCGATGCGATCCTGTTGGTGGCGGCGGTGGTGCTGTTGTTCCTGCAAAACTGGCGCTCCGCCCTGATCCCGCTGGTGGCCGTGCCGGTGGCCGTCATCGGCACCTTCGCCGCCATGGCGGCGCTTGACTTCTCCTTGAACAACCTGACTCTCTTCGGGCTGGTGCTGGCGATCGGCATTGTCGTGGACGACGCCATCGTGGTGGTCGAGGCGGTGGAGCACCATATCGAAAATGGTCTGGCCCCCCGCGA
>DATLYH010000356.1:0-19417 GCA_035575035.1 Gemmataceae bacterium | reverse complement strand
GCCGGCCGCTCACCGGCCGCTCGCCGGCCGTTCGCCGGCTGACGCCGGCTGACGCCGGCCGCTCGCTGGCCGCTCGCCGGCCGCTCGCCGTTTGAAGTTACCTACTTTAGCTCCTTGATGTAAATGTTGCGGAACTGGATCAGGCTGGGCGGGCCGTTCCATTGCTTGGTCTTCTCGTTCCAACTGCCGTGGTGCTGCAAGGCGATCGGGCCTTCCTCGGGGATGCCCGGCAGCTGGGCGTTGCTGATGACCTCCTCGCCATTCAGCTTCACCCAGAGCCGGTCCCCTTTCAGGGTGATCTCGAACGTGTTCCATTCGCCCCGCGGCCGGTCCATGCGCTTCCGGGGGGTGACGGCGGCGCGGACCTCGGGCGGCAAGCTCTTGTCTCGGCGAATGCTGTAGACCTCGCCCGACCCAATCGGCCACATCCAGATGTTGACTTGATGCCGTCCTGAGCCGCGCAGATAGATGCCGGAATCAACATCATCGATCTCGATGAGCACCTCCTTGCCGCTGGCGTCCTTGAGATGGCTGCCGTCGGGGAGGATGATCGGCACGTTCTTGTTCTTGAAGGCCGGCTCCAGCTTCAGCCGCCAGTCGATCAACAGGATGAAGTCACGGAATGACCGCTCGGTGTAGAGGTTTTTGTCCCCCTTGGCCTCGCTCTTGGCGTCGTAGTCGATGACGCCGTCCACCACCTTCCAGTGGCCGTTATCGCCCATCGGCACCTTCCAGCCGGTCAGGTCCTTGCCGTTGAACAGCGCGGTGAAGCCGGGCGGCGGAACGTTGTCGGCAGCCGACAGCGTCAGGCCGGCGGCCAGGACCAGAGCGGCGCAGGGGAATATTCGGCAGATCCAGCGCATGGAAGCAACCTCCTCGGAATGCGGATCGGCCCCGGCCCACCGCCGGGGCTGTCAGCGAGGGTACAACGATGGCGGCGGTAATGCAAATAGTTTAGCCGCGGTGCCGGCAGCGTCCGCGCCGGCGACCATCTTGGCGGAGAATGGCATGGCGTGAGTTCAGCGGTCAAGCGCGACGGGAGGAAAGCCACCGGTGCCTGCGCACGCCGGAGCATGCCTGCTACTTGGGATGGAAGCCGGAAGCACGGCGAAAGTTGCATCTTCCGCCTTCGCGGGCGCCGCCGGCTTCCAGGTGCGGCGGGCTTCCAGAGGGCGCTACGGCTGCCGTTCTGATTCAGGGATGTGGATGACCGTCAGGGCGCACGAATCCCAGGCCCGGCCGCCGCGGCTGGCGTTCCAGGTGATGTAGAGCTTGTCCCCCTTCGGATCGACCGCGGCGCTGTATGTCCCCTTGAGGGTGCAGCCGTACTTGTTCTGGTAGAACGGATGCAGGAAGGCGATCACCTTTTTCTGCCGGGTCTTGACATCGAACTGCACCACCGGGGTGCCGTCCGTCTCGCTGCCGCCGTGGGCGCCCGGCATGTAGTAGATGTAACGGCCGGTTGGGTCGGCGTCGAGCGTGGCGATGTAGGTCTGCTTGCCGACCGGGGCCGGCCCCAGCACCTTGATCGCCTCGGTCTTGACGTTGAAGGAATAGAGGGTCGCTTCCCGCCCTCCCTGGCCCTGCGACACCGTGTAGACGATCCCCTGGGGTGTCTCCTGGGTGGCGGCCCGGATGCCGATTTGGCCCTCCACCCGCTCCGGCGAGCCCCCTTTCTCCGGGTCATACCGCATCAGTGGGCTTAGCTCGTTGCGCGGCGTGTAATAGACCCTGCCGGTCGAGCGAGCAAAGATCATGTAGCGCGACGGGCCGTCGGGGCCGGAGTAAAGGAGTTTCCGGTTCTTGACATCGTAGGCGAAGAACTGGATGCCCTCATCCTCGCTGCCGGTGCCGGCCGCGGTACCGCCGTAGAAGATCAGCCGCTTCGGGTCAAGGACACTGTTAGGAATGCAATGCTTGGGCACCGGTCCCTGGACAACCACTTCCGCCTTGCCTGTCTGCGGATGGGCGCGGAGGATCCAGTCCCCCTTGTAGTGGTACTGGTCGGTGGTTACACGGGGGGAGCCGCGGTGGGTCGAGAAGTAGAGCCAGCCATCGTCGCCGAGGTCGATCCGGCCGTGGATCTTGCCCGGGGTGTAATGCCCTTCCGGCAGGTTGAGGATCTTGCGGACATCGGCCAGGAGACGGAACTTCTTGGTTTCCGGGTCATATTCGTAAACAAAGGCATTGCCGGCGGGGGCGAGATGGTCGCCGATGGAGGCGTAATACTTGCCGTTGGCGGCGAGGCTGTCACCCCAGTTGGACCACGGCCTGCCGGGATAGGTCTGCCCCGGATAATAGAGAAAGTCCACCGTCGGCGGGGTCCGGGCGATGGTGACGCCCTCCCGCAGCGGGGCGGTCGGCTTAAGGAAGTCGTCGGACCGATCGGTGGCCACCGCCTTGCCGCCGGGCAGGCTCGGCGGGTAAGTCGGCTCGGCCGGGGCGGCCGCCTTCCCCTTTTTCTTGGCCTCTTGCTTGGGGGCGGCATCCTGCGCCGCCGTCACCATGGTGAACAGCAGGGCGCCGGCGAAGGCGGCCGCCCCGGTCTTCCAACTCAGGTAACGCATGGTTGTCTCCTCGGGAGTGTATCGGCTCGTCCGATTCATGGTTTCACGGTCAGCCGCTGGTTTGCCTTGATGCCTCTGCGTACCAGGGTCCCCTTGCCGTGCGGCAGGATCACCTCGACATCGACGACCGTTTCCTTGCCCAGGCCGAAGTGAGCGACCGCGGCCTGCCCCGAGGCGTAGCCGTAGCCCACGCCGATGTCCCGGCAGCCGAGCAAGGCCGCGGCGTCGCCGAGCTTGCCCGCGGAGTAGACCTTCACCCGCGCGCCGATGCCCATGCGGTTGACCCCCTTGTCCCCTTGCACCTGCACCTGCAGCCAGCTGCCGCCCGGCGTCTCGTTGCGCAGCAGCAGCGACGGCGCTTCGGCCCACCAGTTGGCGAGGAACAGGTCGAGCCGGCCGTCGTTGTCGTAGTCGCCTGACGGAGCGGCGGCCATGTAGATGATCTTCTTCTCCCGGAGAATCTTGTCAAACAGGTCGCCGGTCCGTTTGATGGCCCGGTCCTCTGGGGTGGGAAAGTCGTTGACTGCCAGCGCATCCTCGCGGAAGCGCGGCAGGCCGCCCGTCACGCCCAGGTGTTTGTAGATGAGCGGATAGGGCTTGCCGTCGGCGAACTTGACCATGCTGACGTACAGGTCGGGCCAGCCGTCGTTGTCGAAGTCCTGCAATTCCACGTGCGGCCCCTTCATCGGCAGCGGCCGGAGGCCAACTTGCTCGGTCACGTCCTCGAAAATGGGATTGCCATCCTTGATGCCGCGATTGAGGTACAATCGGACCGGCACCGGACTCCGCCACGGCGTCTGGTAGTGCTGGCCGAGCACGGCGTCGAGCAGGCCGTCGCGGTTGACATCGGCGAAGCAGACGCCGCAGACCATGTTATCGCCGCCGGCGCCTTCCCAAGCGAAGACCTTGCGGGAGTCGGGCGCCTCGCGGAACCGACCCTTGCCGTCGTTAAGGAAGAGGACATTGCCACCCCCCTGAGCAGCCAGGAAGAAGTCAGGCCAGCCGTCGTTGTTGACGTCGGCGGCGGCCACCCCCAGGCCGGGGATGCCTTCGGGTAGGCCGGCCTCCCGGGACACGTCCTGGAACCGGAGGTTGCCAAGGTTGCGGAACAGGCGGGAACTTTTAGTCGGCGAGCCGTTGTAACCGGGAAGGGGGTCTTCCCCCACCAGCAGGTCGAGCAGTCCGTCGCCGTCGTAGTCGAGCACGGTGGCGCTGCGGCCGCCGAAGGCCGGAGGGCAGGCGCCGTTCCCCGCAGAGATGTTGGTGAATTTACCGTCGCCGTCGTTGCGGAAAAGAGTGCAGCCCACAGCCACCGGCCCTTCGCGGGCGGCCGGCTTCCGGTCCTTGCCGGCCGGCATGCTGCCGACGTACAGGTCAAGATCGCCGTCATTGTCCAGGTCGGCGAAGATCACCCCCGTGGCCCGGGTAGAAATGCGCAGAGCCTCCTGCCCGTCGAGGCGGAACTTTCCCTTCACATTGCGGAAGAGGAGGTTGGGCTTCGCGCCGGCCGTGTGGAACGTACCAACGTAGAGGTCGATCCAGCCGTCGCCGTCCACATCGCCCCAACCGGCGCCGTGCCCCCGGATGCCGGCTATATCAGGAAGGAGTCCCGCTTCCTGGGTGACATCGCGGAAAACGAATGGATAACTCTTCGTGCTCCCCCCCTGCTCCTTCTGCCCCAGGGCGTGGGGGAGGACCGCCCAGACGGCGAGCAGCAGCAAGATGGCCCCGAAACGACGCGGAAGACGGTGAACTCTCATGCGAGGCGCTCCCTCTGAACCGCCGCTTGCGGCGAGCACCGGATTCCAGGTGACCAGGGGGCTCACGCCCCCCGCTCGCCGGTGAATTCTCGGCCGCCGCTTGCGGCGAGCACCGGATTCCAGCGGTCGATCAGACGAACAACTCTGGAATAAGCGACCCATCGCGGACAATCATGACGGGCCGGCCGGTGCTGGTGTGGTATTCCTTGCGGTAGTCGATGCCCAGGGTGTGGTAGAACGACGCGGCTACCTGGTCGGGGGAGAACGCCTCGCCGACCGGTCCCATCCCCTTGTCGTCGCTGGCGCCGATGACCCGGCCCCCCTTGATGCCGCCGCCGGCCAGGAGCACGAACATCGCCCGCGGCCAGTGGTCGCGCCCGGCCCGGGCGTTGATCTTCGGCGTCCGGCCGAACTCGCCGGTCACGAAGACTGTCGTCGAGTCGAGCAGACCGCGATCGCGCAGCGCCGTGAAGAGGGCGGCCAAGCCCTGATCGAGCTGCGGCAGCAGCGTCTCCTTCGCCAGGCGGAAATTGTTGGCATGGGTGTCCCAGCCGCCAAAGGTCACCGTGACAAAGCGCACCCCTGCCTCGATCAGCCGGACGGCCAACAGGCAACTCATGCCGAAGCGATGCTCGCCGAACTCGGCCGCGACCTCGGCCTTCTCGTGACTGACATCGAAGGCCTGGCGGGCCCGCGGCGAGCTGATCATGTCGTAGGCCTGCTGCGCGAACTTATCCAGCCCCTCGATCAGCTTGCTGTTCGCCTCCAGTCCCTGGAAGGCGGTGTCGAGCCGGCGGAGCAGTTTCTGCCGCTGCTCGAACTGTTCCACGGTCAGGCCATCGCTCAAGGAGATGCCGCGGACCGAAAACGGCACCCCCGGCTGCGGTGTTGCGTTGGTTTGCAGCGGAGCATAGCGGACGCCGAGGTAGCCGGCCTTCTGCGGCGTGTTCGGGATGGCGACGAAGTGGGGCAGGTCGGGGTCGCCGGGGAGCTCCTTGCTGACGACCGCACCGTAACCGGGGTAGATCAACGAGGGGACCGGCCGGCTGCCGGTGTTCAGGTACATGGTTCCCAGTTCGTGGCCGGCCAATGAGTGGCTGACGCCGCGAATGATCGTGTACAGGTCGGCACAGCGGGCCAGCCGCGGCAGGTGCTCGCAGACCTGAATGCCGGGGACGTTCGTTGGGATCGGCTTGAACTCGCCGCGGATTTCGGCCGGGGCGTCCGGCTTCATGTCGAAGGTGTCCAGGTGGGTCGGCCCGCCGCCGAGGAAGACGAAGATGGCCGACTTCGCCTTGCCGCCCCGGACCTCGCCGGCATGGGCCAGGCGGAGGTAGTCGGCCAGACTCAGCCCCGCCGCGCCCAAGGCGCCGACCTTGATGAAGTCCCGCCGGGTGATACCGTCGCAGTAACGATTGGTCGCCATCTGCCCTCCTCGCTTAAATGATCCGACTGGGTACACGAGACCTGGGAACACAACCTCATCCGGGATGCCAGAACTCGCCGGGTCTGAGCGATCTAGCTCCACACGGCTCCCAATCACCGATTCACGATGAATTCCTTCGTATTGATCAGCGCCCACAGCAGGTCGCGCAGGCCGGCGCTGGTGTCGCCGGCGTCGGCCAGGTGCTTCCGGGCAATCGCTGCCTCGCGCTCATCAGGGGGACGGCTGAGGGTGCGCAAGTACGCCTGCCGGACCAACTCGTCCGGGTCGCGCAGACGGCTGCGGGCAACTTGCTGTAACCAGCCGTCCTTGCGATCCAGCAGCTTCAGTATCTCCTGGTCGTTGCGCAGGTAAACCGTCTGTAACAGGCTCGGCTCATTGGAGCGCTCGCAGTCACAGTTGATGCTGCGCGGCGGCTTGCCGAACAGCATCACCGCGTAGTTGCTGCCGTCGCGCGGGCTGAAGCAGCTTGCCACGCCGATGGCCCGGGTGCCGGCCGGATCGGCGTGCAATCGCTTCAGGGCATCGTCCGAGGCGGTGGCCAGCACCACCGCGTCGCTGGCCACCTCCGCCGGCAGGCGGCGCAGCACCGCCCGGCTGTAGTTCCGCTCGTCGTGCTCATTTGTCTCGTTGGGCCGCCAGCTGAGTTGGTAGGTCCGGCTGGTGGTGATCTGGCGGTGCAGCCACTTCATGTCGTAGCCGCTGGCGATGAAGCCGCGGGCCAGGTAATCCAAGAGGGCCGGGTTGCTCGGCGGATTGGCCAGGTTCAGGTCGTCCGGCGGGTCGATCAGGCCGACGTTGAAATAACTCGCCCAAACCCGGTTGACGAACGCTCGCGCAAAATACGGGTTGTCCTCCTGGCGGACCCAATCCATCAGTGGCTGCCGTGGGTCGGCGTAGTCGGCGTCGATGACTTCCTCGCCGCCGAGCAGCTTGGGCGTGATCACCCGGCCAAGCCTTGGGTTGGCCCTGGCGGCACTCCCCTTGCGGGCACCCCCTTGGGGGACAGTAAGCTCCTTGAACGGCAGAACCTTGCCCTCCGCCAGCAGCTCGACGAACTTCCGCTTGTACTGGCCCGAGTCCTCATCGAGGCCGGCCAAGCCGAGGTCCCGCTTCATGGCCTGGATCTGGTCCCGGTTGCCGGCCCCGTAGCGGATGTTGTTGAAGAAGGCGGTGAACTGATCGAAGTCCTGCTTGGTCCACTGGTCGTAAGGATGCTTGTGACACTGGGCGCACTGCAAACTGACCCCGAGGAAGGAGTGCGCAAACGCCAGCGCCCGCTCCTCCGGCCGGCCCAGCGCCCGCCGTGTCCAGTAATAGGGCATGGTTGGCCGGGCCGCGAAGTCGGCGGGGGCCTCCTTGCGGAAATAGGCGCTCATCTCCTTGCAGTAGTCCTCGTAGCTCTGGCCCGGCCGGCGGCTGACGGCCAACACGATCCCCTCAACAATCCGGTCATAGGGGACATTCTCGCTGACCCGGCGGTAGAGCCAGTTGTACCATAGCCTTGCCATCTCGCGGCGCAGTCCCTGCTCGCCGCCGAGCGGACCGGCAGCCTCGCTGTTGCCGGTGAAGTCGCACAGTTTGGTCGCCCACCAGGCGGCGTAGGCCGGGCGGCTGAGCAACTCCTCGACCTTCTTCGCCCGCTTGTCCGGGGAGGGGTCGGCGAGGAAGGCGGCCACCTCGTCCGGTGGAGGGAGCGTGCCGGTCAGGTCGAGACTGACGCGGCGGAGGAATTCGGCGTCGGTGCACAACTCTGAGGGGACAATCCCCAGTTTGCGCAGCTTGGCCACCACCAATTCGTCAATCCGGGTCGGCGTCGGCACCGGCGGGTAACGGGGACCGGTCCGGTCGGACACCGGCAGCATCACCGGGATGGTGACCACGCCGTTGTCGTAGAAGACGGCCACGTCGGTGTCGCCGCGGCCGACGGCCGTCACCCGGCCGGACTCGCTGACCGTGGCAATGGCCTCGTCGTTACTGCGGAAGCGGCAGAGCGGCGTCACGTCCTCGCGCGAGCCGTCGGACCACTGCGCGATGACCTTCAGCGGGACCGCCTCGCCGGCCCGGCCAAAGACGATCTCCTTCGGTTCGACGTCCAGCGCGACGAACGACGGCTCTCCCTCCTTGACCCCGGGAGCGCCGGCCTCGATCCAGCGCCGCAACAGGCGGTACGGCCAGCTGTCAACGTCCATGCGCTTGCCGCCTTTGTGGGAGACGGTGTGCGTCGGCTTGAGGAGCATCAGGCTGTCGGCCGGCGATTTCGGGTCCGCGCGGGGGCTGTCGCCGCCGGTCAGTGCCTGGTGGTCGGCCTGGAAGTCATAGCCGAACAGTGAGAGCCGAAAGCCTCCCTGTCCCTGGAAGGAACCGTGGCAGGCCCGGCCGTTGCACCCTAGCCGGCCCAGAAGCGGCACCACATGGCGCTGGAAGCTCGGCACCTCCTCGGTGCCAGCCGCCGCGAACCGCTCGCTGGCCGGCGGGATAATGTCCGCCGCCTGGGCCGGAGTTGACGCCATCAAAAGCACTGCCGTCCACAAGCCGAGTCGTTTCATACCCCCCTCGGACTGTTTATCCCACGCGGGAGCACCACCCCGGCTCGGACAGAGTTCCCGATGAAACGGGGCAGGCTCCTTCTCGCCGAGTCCCTCTATGAAACAACCAAACCCAACCAAGGTTCCGAAAGCAGGCAGGCAATGCCGGGCGGGCACTCCTTCGGCAGGTCAAGTAGGCGGGCCGGAGGAAGGAACCGACGGTGTCTATGATAGGGGCTGTCCGGTGGAATTTCCCGGAAAATCCGTTTGACAGGGCGGCGCCGGCCCCCAACAATGAGGATACCAAGCTGCCCGGGGTGGGTAGCGTTGTGGGCAATGGCAGCCCCTGCGGTGGCCTATCCACCCGGGGGCTTTCTTGTTCCCCCCTCCACCGCCGGAAAGGGGGAGTGGTTTGTGATGGACCCCCTCTCGCGGACGGCGGCCAACGTCCTCCTGGACGTCCGAAAACGGATAATCATTGGCATAACCGGCATCGGAGCCGACAAGAGGAAGAGTGGAGGCGGATATGCCCAGCGAAACCGGTGGTTCGAGTGCAGTGGCGGACCTTTCCTGGACGGTCGAGCGACAGATCACGCAGCGCACCGGGGGGCGGATTCACCAGCTTGCCGTCGAGGTACTGGCCGACCGGGTCGTCATCCGAGGACGGGTCAGCTCATACTACCTCAAGCAACTCGCCATCCAGGCCGGCCTGGAGGCCCTGGCGGCGGTCGGGTCGCCGCGCCTCGAAGTGGACATTGAGGTGGGGACCAGCTACCCGTCGGTCCCGTCGGAACGGTACTAACCTTTCAGGAAGCAGCCGACCTCTGCCGCGTGCCGTCCGTGCTGGCGAGCGGCCGGTGTCAGCCGGCCGGTGCTGGCGAGCGGCCGGTGTCAGCCGGCCGGTGCTACTGTCGGGCGAGCGGCCGGTGTCAGCCGGCCGGTTGGCATTGGCCACTCGCCCGGCGCCGTCTGAGCCGGGTCGATGTCCCCGTGAAAGAAGCGCAGCCATTTCCCTGCCCGCGCCGCTGCACTCGTGCCGGGTCAAGCGACTTCCTTGTCGATGGTCTTGCAGGTTGGGCAGTTAGGACAGAGCGTGGCACCAGCTGTCAACCGGTGCCCCGGTGCCCCGGTCCACAGCGCTGGGGCTCTGAAGACTCCGCCCCGGCCCCCCTATCACTTACACCGAATGCCTCTTGATTGTGCACCAGAACAGGAGGCCGGTGCAGGGCTGCCCAGCGCCAGGCGAGGTGGGCAGCCAGCCGCCCGGCGCGCTCCAGGGCCGGCCGCTCGATCAGGCTCATGTTGTCGCGGCGGGAGTGCAGGGCGAACGACCGGCGCACCACGTCCCCCAGGATGCTGACCGCTGGCAGGCCGCGCGCCGCGAACGGCTCATGATCCATGCCCGCCCCTAGCACCGCCAACAAGGCATGCTCCATCCCCAGCCGATCGGCCTCCTCCCGAGCCAATCGTAGGGCTCGCGCCTCGCCGGCCAGGAAGACGCGCCCGCCGGCGCCGACACTTTCCAGGTTGATGACCAAAGTCGGCTTGTCCTGCCACCAGGAGGCGTGCGCCCGCAACAGGTGGCGGGCGCCGTCCAGCTCCACTTCCTCCGAGCCGGTGGCCACCCAGACGGCCTCCACGGGGGTGCCCGGCTGCGGCCGCCAGCAGCGAGCCAGCTCCAGGAGCGTGCCGACGGCCGAGCCGTTGTCCAGCGCCCCGGGGCAGCGGTTGCCGGTGAAGTTGAGCAGCAACCCGGCCAACAGCAAAAGCGCCAGGGGCCCCAGCCGCCACGGCCCGAGCATTTCCAGTCCCGCGGGCAAGCCCAGCGCCGCGGCCAACGCCGCCAGGGCGAACAGGGCACAGACGCCGGCCGTCCCCGTGACCAGTGCCACGCGAACTCCCGTGGGCAGCCATTGTGACTTGGTGTCATAGTGGGCTAGGAAAACCACCCGGGCCGGGGCCCCCTTCGCCGACTCCGGCAGCGTGGCAAGCACATTCTCCGAGATCGCCCACGGCGGCCGGCAGCGGCCACGGAGGAACTGCACGCGCCAGGGGGCGTTGGCCAACAGGGCCGCTGTGCCGGCGCACAGAGCGGTCAACCAGGGATAGGCCCCGGCCGTCAGCACAGCCGCCACTACCAGGATGGCACAGGCGAGGAACACCAGCCGGTTGCCGATCTCGGCCGGGAAGAAGGAAACCACGAACCGTTCGCGCCAGCACACTAGCCCCAGGGCGGCGAACTGCCGGGCCACGTAGCGGGCCGCCCGCCGTTCCCCGCTTGTCCCAACCCGGCGGGGATAACAGAGGGCCTCGGTGTGATCGTAGGCGCGGTTGGCGTCGAAGGGGATAGGACTGTTCAACGGTCGGCTCTCTCGGAAAACAACGGGCACGGACAACGCTGTCGAGGGCGGGCTGCCGTTCGCTGGAGGCGCCCTGGAAAAATACTATCTCGCACTCGCGGTCGGTTGTCGATTCCAGAATCCGCCCCTGGTCGAGCACAGCTCCGCCTCTGCCGCGGCGGCGGAGGCCGGCACAGCGTTTGCGATTCATCTTCTCGCACGCCCAGGCACAAAAGAGGAAAGGGACGAGAGGAAAGGGACGACCGATGTGGGATACACTCCGTTTTGTCGCCACGGCCGTGCGGCAGAAGCTGGTCGGACGCGGAAGGCCGGAACACATCCAGGCCTTGCAGCAACGGCGCCTGCGCCGCCTGATCGCCTGGGCCAAGGCCCATTCCCCCTTCCACGCCGAACGTCTCCGGGGTGTGGACCCCGACCGCTTCGAGCTGCGTCGGCTCCCCATCATGACCAAGGCGGAGATGATGGAGCACTTCGATCGGCTCCTGACCGACCGCAGCCTGAAGCGCGAGGAGCTGGAGGCATTCATCAGCGATCCTGGGCGGCTAGGCCAGTTCTACCGCGACCGGTACGTAATCACCCGCACCTCGGGAACGCAGGGGGTGCCGGCCCTGATCGTGCAGGACCGCCGCATGATCGAACTGCTCTTTGCCCTGCAAATGACCCGAGGCACGGTGTTCCCGTCGTGGGCGGGGGCCGTGGCGGTTCGCCTGTTGCGGCCGGTTCGAATGGCGTCGGTGACCATCGGCAAGGGGTTTTACCCCAGCGCGGTCGGGCTGGCCTACACCCCGCCGGGCGCCCGCCGCTTCATGGATCAGCTCTGGCTGACGCAGATCGAACCGCTTGGCGAAGTGGTCGAACAACTCAACCGCTACCAGCCCCAGGTGCTCCTTGCTTACGCCAACGTCCTGGAGCTTCTGGCCCGCGAGGCGCTGGCCGGCCGGCTTCAGCTCCCCGCGCTGCGGCAAGTTAACAATGTGAGCGAGCCGCTGTCGCAGGGAGCGCGGCGGCTGATCCGGCGGGCGTTCGGCTTGCCGGTGACCGACAGCTACGCCTGCGGCGAGTGCATGGCCCTGAGCCTGGGTTGCCCGCAGGGACACGGCATGCACTTGCAGACCGACTGGGCCATCCTGGAAGTGGTGGACCGCGAGTATCGGCCGGTGCCGCCGGGCCAGCCGGGCGACCGCGTGTTGATCACCAACCTGTACAACACCCTTCAGCCCTTCATCCGCTACGAGCTGCCCGACACGGTAACCCTCAGCCCGACTCCCTGCCCCTGTGGTGCGCCGTTCCCGCTGATCCTCAAGGTCGAGGGGCGCTCTGACGAGGTGCTCTGGATCCGCGACCACGGCCGCTACCGCCAGGTCCACCCCTACGTGTTTGTCGATGTCCTGGATGATTACCCGCCGATCGGCTGGTATCAGATCATCCAGGAGGAACGGAACCGCTTCCTGCTCCGTGCCTCACCGGCCCCCGGGCGGAGCCTGAGCCGCGACGAGCTGGGGGCGATCCTGGAGAAGGGCCTGCGCCGCTTCGGGTTGCATGACCTGGTTGAGTTCGCCATCGAAATCACGGACCGCCTGGGCCCGGACCCACGCTCGGGCAAGCTAAAGCGGATCACCAGCCGGGTCGGTCCGCCGCACCCCCTGGGACATCCAGCGCCGGTCCCTGCGGTGGCCTGATCCCCAGCGGGAGCGGGCGGTGTACCCCTCGGCGCCTCGACCGGCTGGCTGACGCCGGCCGCTCACCAGGGATGAGGACAGGCATATGATTTGCACCCACTTCTGGTGAAACGCTCCCATTGCAGACAAGGAACCGAGCGGCAGAGACTTGGCGCAACCTACTTCGCACCACCGCCGGAGGCGGTATCATGACCAATACAGAGTCACAGCGCCTAACGAGCCCGGAGCATCCGCGACGGGGGCGATGAGCCCGGAGCGCCCGCGGCGGGTACTATCCGAGCCCGGAGCGTCAACGACGGGGCGCATCAGAGCCCGGAGCGCCCGCAACGGGTACTATCCGAGCCCGGAGCGTCAGCGACGGGTGACGTTGTTACAAGCCCGGAGCGCCAGCGACGGGACAGGGCAGTAGCCTGAAGGAGGCTCAGCCGTGAATATCGCAACAACAGGATCAGACCCTGAACGGGCGGTGCAGGTGACAGCAGGGGCGGTGACCGTGGAAGGGAACCTGGGGCTTCCCGAGAGGGCCCGCGGTGTGGTACTGTTCGCCCACGGCAGCGGTAGCAGCCGGCACAGTCCGCGCAATCGCTTCGTCGCCCGGGTGCTGCGCGAGGCGGGACTGGCCACCCTGCTCATCGACCTGCTCACCGCCGACGAGGAGGCGGTGGACCAGTACACGGCCCAGCTGCGCTTCGACATCGGCCTGTTGGCACAGCGACTGGTCGGGGCGACCGACTGGCTGCTGCAAAATCGTGAGACTGCCGGGCTGCCGATCGGCTACTTCGGCGCCAGCACCGGTGCGGCCGCCGCCCTGGTGGCTGCGGCGGAACGACCCGACGCGGTGGCTGCCATCGTCTCCCGCGGTGGTCGGCCCGACCTGGCCGGCCCGGCCCTTTCCCGGGTGCGGGCGCCGACGCTCCTCATCGTGGGCGGCAACGACATTCCGGTGATCGGCCTGAACGAGGAGGCACTGGCCCAGCTCACGACAGAGAAACGGCTCGTGATCGTCCCCGGAGCGAGCCATCTGTTCGAGGAGCCCGGAGCGCTGGAAGAGGTGGCGCGGCTTGCGGCGGACTGGTTCGGTCGCTACCTGAATCGTCCGGCCGCATCCGGCTAAGGCCCGCCGCTGCATGCTGACGACTTGCGGGCGGAGCGCGGCCATCGGGGTGGTTTATCGCCCCGCCAAGGAGAACAATCCATGTTCCGCGATCGATCCGACGCCGGCCGAAGGCTGGCGGCGAAGTTGCTCCACTACGCCGACGACCCCAACGTGCTGGTGCTGGCACTGCCGCGCGGCGGCGTGCCGGTGGCCTACGAGGTGGCCCGGGCGCTGCATGCCCCGCTTGATGTTTTCCTGGTGCGCAAACTGGGACTGCCCGGCCATGAGGAGCTGGCGATGGGGGCCATCGCCAGCGGCGGCGTCCGCGTGCTCAACGACGAGGTGGTGCGGGCGCTGAACATCCCGGACGAGGTGATCGATGTCGTCGCCGCGGAGGAGCAGCGCGAGCTCCAGCGGCGCGAGCGGGCTTACCGCGACGATCGCCCGCCGCCCGACGTGCGCGGCCGGACGGTGATTCTGGTGGATGACGGCCTGGCCACCGGCTCCACCATGCGGGCCGCGGTCGCCGCCTTGCGCCGGCGAGAGCCGGCCCGCATCGTCGTGGCCGTCCCTGTCGCGGCGGCCGAGACCTGCGCCGAATTCCAGAATGTGGCGGACGAGATCGTCTGTGTCATCACTCCCGACCCGTTCTACGCGGTCGGCCTCTGGTACGAGGACTTCTCGCAGACGACCGACGAGGAAGTCCACGCCCTTCTTCAGAAAGCCGCCGCACAGCACGTCCCCGCCTAGTGCTGCCTCCCAGGACATCCCCGGCCGGGAGCGCTGATTGCTTCCAACCCCTCCTGCACTTCCGAGGCATCGGGACGAACCGCCTGTCGGACCACCTGGCCGTCGCGCAGGAAGACCAGCGTCGGCCAGAGCTTCACCCGGAAGGACCGGCCGAGCGGCTTCCCCTTGCCGTCCTCGACCTTGATGTGACGGACCTCCGGGAACCTTTCGAGCAGGGCCGCCAACTGCGGCGCGAGCGCACGGCAGTACCCTCACCACTCTGCGCCGAATTCGAGGACCACCGGCCCCTTCATCTGCTCGACTTCTTCCCGCGTCGGCTCCCGGTCAGCGTAGCTGGTGTCCGGCGGCATCGTGTGTTCCTCCTTCCAGCAGTATCTCGTTCCCTGCCGTCAAGGATAGCGGCTGCGATCGAAGAGAAAAGCCGTATCGGAGCCGGACGGCGAACCTCAGCGTTGTTTCCCTTCCCCGGCCGTATGGCCGCGGCCTCCCCAAAACAAGAGGCTGTGCCCACCCCCGAGGAGCGGGCACAGCCTATCCGTTCAGGTCCGCCGGTCATCGCTGGCCAGCCAGGCTACCTATTGCTGGGCTTCTTGGTTTCGCCGGGGCGGTCGGTCCCCTTGTCCTTGCGCAGCTCCAGGATCCGGCCTTCCCGCTCAATGACCAGCACCTGGTTGCCCACCCGGTAGGCATCGATCGTGATCACCTTGCCGGCCTCGTCGAATAGCTTGACGTCGCCCTTCAGCTCGAAGGTCTTCTCGGTCTCCTTGCCGGTGTTATCCTTCATCCGCAGGGTGATGGTGTTCTTTACCGGGTCCACCTTGGTGATGGTGGCCGGCGTGGGCCGGCCTGCCGCTCCGGGCCGGTCCTTGTCCTGCTGCCGCGGTTGCTTTTCCTGGGCCAGGGCCAGGCCGCTCACCAGGAGGGCCACAATCGCCGCTGAGCTGAGTGTACGCAGCATAGTCCGTATCCCTTTCGCTGCAAGAACCACGAACCTGCGGCCCGGGCCACGCGCCCGGGCCCAACGATTCCTCTGCCGCGCGGTCAATCGCCCGGCCCGGGCCTGGGCCACGGCGATCACCCGATTACCAGTTCCAGGGAAACCCCGTCAGCCAGGCCAGCAGGGCGAGGATGGCCCCGATCAACACAACCCACACAGCGGTAGTGCTGGTCCTGCTTCTCTCCATGTCCGGTCCTCCGGATTGCCAGGGTTACTGGGGCCCACCCAATTGAAAGCAACCGTCGTGCCAAGTCGAAGAAGCCGGCCCGCGGCTGAAGCTCATCGTCCGGCTCGTGGACCGGCCGCTTGAGACTGGGGACCGGCCGGGGCCATCAGTTCCCCGAACACGTTGGCATGCGCCGGGTTCGGCACCATGCAGGGATTGGTCGGGTCGGCCCGCGGCGGGGGTGTCGGATTGACCCCGGATATGTCCAGGGTCGGGGACTGGTTGGCGTGGGGTCGCGGGATGGGCTCGATGTGCTGGGGCATGAAGTTCCTCCTCTTGGTCCCGATGGATCACATAGTCGCGGCTTCACCAAACAGGGGTGCAAAGCCTGTGCCGGGGGCGGACCGATGAGCGAACCGTTGCACCGAACGAGGAGAGCGGCTGCGCAGATTCCGAGCATGCATCACGGAGAGGACATCCTGGATGTCGGCTGGTTCGGGGACCACGCTGCGGAACGCTACCCGATTGCCCATGATTACCTGATCGTCAACGACGGCTGCACCCGTGGCCAACATTATCCCTTCGACTTCCGCCGCTTCCGGAAGAAGGACCTCTGTGAGTGTTGGGAAGTCCCCTTCAAGGATCACACCGTCTTGCTGGTCGCGTGGCAAGGTCACCGGGGTCTTGCGCAACCTCTTGGGCATCGACCGGACGCGTGGCGGCTCGGCCCCCACCATGCTGCGTGCCGGCCGCCGCTGCGAAGGTTTAATCTTTTTGCGCGCCCGTATAGGTCGGGGGCAGGTGACCGGCAACGATGGAAGGGAGATGGGCAGTTGGAAGTAGACAACCAAGATGGCGCCCGCAGACGCCAAGGACCTTTGACCGCCGCGGTGTTCCGCGCCTGAGTGCGTTGGGCGGCGTGGTCATCGTCACCTTCACGACGACGATTTCCTTGGACGTAATCAGCGGCAGGTGAGCTTATTGTTACACCGATCGCGCCAGCACCGCCACGAGGACCCGCGCTGCGCCGGCGTCACGCAGCGCCCGGGCGGCCTCGCTGGCGGTGCTCCCGGTTGTCAGGACATCATCCACCAAGAGCACGCACTTGCCCGCCAGCGCCGGCCGAGGCGCCGCCCGGAAGGCGCCGCGCACATTCTGGCGTCGGGCCGCTGCACTCGAAGCGGCCTGCTGCGGGGTGTTGCGGACGCGCCGCAGCCAGGACGGCCGGCACAGCAGGCCGAGGTGCGCAGCCAATCGGTAGGCCAATTCTTCGCTCTGGTTGTAACCACGACGCCATCGGCGCCACCAGTGCAACGGTACGGGCACGATCAGATCGGGACGGTCGTCGCGCAAGCGCGGGGCGAGATGGCCGGCCCACAGGTCGCCCACGGCCTCCGCGAGCCCTTCGCCGGATAGATGCTTCATCCGCAAGATCACTTGCCGGAGCAGCCCCTCGTAGGGCCCTAGCCGCAGGACGCGCTCGAAGTGGAAGGTTTCGTTGCGGCAGAAACCGCAGCCGTCGGCCACGTTGGCGAAGGGCCCTACCGTGGCGGCACAGCGCGGGCAGCTGGGATGCGGATCGGCAGTCAGAGCGGCACGACAGTCGGCGCACAGCTCGGCCTGGTCCGGCGGCAGGGCCTGTCCGCAGACTTCGCAGGCAGCCGGGTAGAGCAGCTGGACCAGCCCCTGTACTAGCTCCCGGCCTGCCGCCCGGAGGTGTCGCAGCCACAGCAATGAGGGACCGCCCATGCCGCGCGATTGTAGCGGTGCCCCCGGTCGGGGCAAGAGGGAGACTGGGGAGGTGGATCTTCCAGAGTTCCCTGGGGGCGGTGAGATTCCTGGCGTTGCCTTAGGCCGCCTCGTTCAGCGCGGACCATCCGCAGAACCGGGCCAGCAGCGCCGCAGGCGATTCCGCGGGCAGGACCAGAGACGGGGGGGTGATGAAGTAGGAGTGCTCCAAGGCGTAGCGGCCGCGTACCTCGGCGTAAGCGATACCGTCGGTGAACGCCAGCCAGGCGGAGCCGGGCGGGAAAGCCTGGAAGCGCTTCGGGCCGCGCTCCTGGAAATCATCATTGGTCTTGAGGAAATGATGGAAGCGGAGCATGAATTGATCGTAAGCAGACCGGTGCCCGGGACCCGGATGGCGCAGGCGTCGCCGGGGAAATCGAAAGAGCCGCCGCAGCGACCGTCCCAGCCGCCCGGGCGGATCGTCCGGCGCCGGTAAGCCGACCTGCGGGCCGTAACGGGCCAGCAAGCGGTCGAACGGCTCCGAGATCGCCCAGACCCGCGGCTCGCTTGGGTTGAGGTTCACGAACAGCCGGAGGATGCGCCGGCCGTGGCTGGGGCGCGTGGGGAAGGCGTCGATGTGCAACAGGTCATTGCGGGCGGTCAGACGGAGCCGACGGGTCGCCTCTTCCTCGGGGCGGAGGCTGGCGCGGTCGGGATGGCAGCCGCGGGCATAGCGCGGCAATTCGCCGGCCAGCCAGGCGGTCGCCGCCTCCGAGAAGGTCGCCAGCAAATGCCGCAGCCGGGCCGCCTGCTCGGCCGAGCGCCGGACGAAGCCGGCCAGCCGGCCGGTGTGCGGGTCATAGCTGATGTTCTTGTGACCCCAGGGGCGCAGCTGCTGTTCCATCAGGAACCGGCGGTCGTCCCCTTCCGGCAGGGCGAATGGGCAGCGCTCATAGCAGAGGATCTCCCCGCGCTCCAGGCGCTCTTCTGCGGATGGGGTCGCGCCGGCGGTCGAGGGCGGCGGGCTTGCCGGGACGCGCATCGTGTCCGCGTCGCCGAGGTGATCGGCCGTCATGGCGATGGCCTCCTCCACAGAAACCAGGAACGATATCGCGCGGCTTTCCCCCCTCGCGCCGCATCGCGGAGGTAAGGCAATGCGGTGCGGCAGAGTGCTCATCGTTCCGCGTTGGTTGTTCCGTTCCCGCTGACCTCGCGGGGCAGGCTGAGCACAAAGCGCGTCGGCTCGCCAGGCAGCCCGACGAAGCGCACATCACCGCCGTGGACCCGGGCCAGCCGCCAGGCCGTCGGCAGCCCCAACCCTTTGCCGCGCCCGGCGGCCCGGCCGGAGTAAAACGGGTCGAAAAGATGCTCGCGCTGGGGCAGCCCGGGGGGAGGGCCGTTGTCCTCCACCAGCACCTCCACCTGGTCCGGCGTCTCTTGCAGGCGCACGGCCGCCCAGCCGCCGGCCGGTGCTGCTTCGATGGCGTTGCGCAGCAGGCAACCGAGGGCTATACGCAGTTGGCCGGGATCGGCCCGTACCGTCAGCGACGGGGGCCGACCAGCCGGCCCAGGCCGGTCGTAGACCAGCTGCACTTGGCGCTGGGCGGCCAACTCGCTTAGCGAAGCGCCGACTTCCTCGATCAGTCCGGGCAGGTCAACCGGCTGCTTGTTCGGCTGCGGCGGCCGGGCGAAGTGCCACAGATCGCGCAGGATGCCGTGAATGCGCTGGGCCTGCTCGATGATCGTCCGACAGGAAGCGATGAACGAGGGACGATGGACGAGGAGCGAATCAGGCCCGAGAGCTTCTTCATTGGTCCGCGGTCCGCGCTCCGCGTTCCGCAGCAGGTACTGGGCCTGGCCGGAGATGACGGCGAGGGGATTATTGATCTCATGGCCGGCGCCGGCGGCGAACTCGGCCAGCGCCGCCAGCTTGCGTGCTTGCAACCGCTCGGCCTCGCCGGCACACTGCTGTTCCAGCGCCTGGTGCAACTCGTCCACTTCGGTTTCCAGCCGCTCCAGGCCCAATGTCCCGCGCAAGCGCCGGTTCTCCGCTGCCAACCCGAGCAGCTCACGCAACAGCGGCCAGCGGGCGGGGGCCTCCCAGGATGGCCCACCCACTTCGCCGATGGTCGGCGGCTCCGTGCCCGGCAGCGCGGCGGCCTCGTGTTGGAGCGTATCCAGCGTCTCGGCGGGCAGTCCCAGCGCAGCGGCGGCGTCCAGAGGATCGGTGCCGACGACCAGATGAAGGCCGCCGCCCGACCGCTGACTCAGGGCGACGGCAAGCTGCACGGTACGAAAAAGGTCCGCCTCGGCGCCGAGCGACACGGCGATCTCGGCAGGCA
>DATLYH010000355.1:0-29497 GCA_035575035.1 Gemmataceae bacterium | reverse complement strand
GGAGAGGGGAGACGAAAGTTCCCACTGCTGGCTCAGCGCGAATACTTCCGCAGGACCAGGGCGCTGTTGAAGCCGCCGAAACCGCGGGCATTGATCAGCACGGTCTTGATGTCCTTCGGCTGGGCCTTGGTGACGAAGTTCAGGTCGCAACCCTCGGCCGGCCGGTCCAGGTTGATGGTCGGCGGAATGACCGCGTCGCGGATCGCCAAGCAGGCGGTGGCCACGTCCAGCGACGCGCCGCCGGCGTAGAGCCGCCCCACCATGGTCTTGGGCGCCGTCGCCGGCACCTTCGTCGCGTAACTGCCGAACACTTCCTTGATCGCCTTCGCCTCAATCGCGTCCCACTCCGGGACACCCATCGCATCAAGGAAGATGACGTCGATGTCCTTCGGCTCGACGCCCGCCTCCTTCAGGGCCATCGTCATGGCGCGGGCGAACTGCTTACCGTCCGGCGCCGGCCGGGAGTGGTGATAGGCGTCCTGCGTGGCTCCGTAGCCGGCGATCTCGGCATAGATCTGCGGCGCCGGCCGCTTCTGAGCATACTCCAGCCGCTCCAGGATGAGGATGGCGCCTCCTTCGCCCGGCACATAGCCGCACGCCGACCGGTCGAAGGGACGGTAGGCACCGGCCGGGTCCTTCCGCGAGCTAAGCATCCCGTTCCGCATCTGGCAGACCAGAACGTACGGGCCGATGGGCGCCTCCGTACCGCCGCTGACGATGACATCCACGCCGCGGCGGATGGTCCGCCGGCTATGCTGCAAGGCGTCGAGGCCGCCGGCCCCCTCGGTGACGATGACGCCGTTGGGCCCCTTGATGCCGTACTTGATCGAGATCTGGCCGGTGGTGGCGGCGTAGAACCAGGCGATCGACTGATAGGCGCCGACGAAGATCGGTCCCTTGCCCCAGAGGGCCTGGATCTCCTTCTGGCCGAACTCGTTGCCGCCCGACGAGCTGGCCGTGACCACGCTCACCTTGTACGGGTCGTGCTTGGACGGGTCGAAGGCGGCATCCTTGAGGGCCATCTGGGCCGCCGCCAACGCCATCCAGGTCCAACGGTCGGTCTGCACAATCAATTGCTGCGGGATGTAGTCGCTGGCCTGGAAGCCCTCGACCTCGCCGGCCACCTGGGTGGCGTATGGCGAGGGATCGAAGCGGCTGATCCGCTTCAGGCCGCTGACGCCGTTCTGGGCCGCCTTCCAGTAGGCTTCGGTGCCCAGGCCGTTAGGCGCGACGATGCCGAGGCCGGTGATGACGACGCGAGGGGTCATGCCTTCTCCTTCAGACGGGCAAAGATCATGGCCGACTGGAAGCCGCCGAACCCGCTCCCGGTGGACAGCACGGCGTTGACGGTCTGCCGGCGGGCCACCTTCGGCGTGTAGTCCAGGTCGCACTCGGGGTCACGGTTCTCCCAGTTGGCGGTGGGCGGAATCACCCCGTGCCGGATCACCAGGGCACAGCAGGCCATCTCAATGGCGCCGATGCCGCCGAGCGAATGGCCGATCATCGACTTGATCGAGCTGATCGGGACCTTGTAGGCATGCTCTCCCAGCGACCGCTTGAAGGCGGCGGTCTCGTGGCGGTCGTTCTGCTTGGTGCCGGAGCCGTGGGCGTTGATGTAGCCGATGTCCTCCGGCTTGAGGCCCCCCTGCTTCATCGCATCGAGGATGGCCTCGGCCATCTCCAGCCCGTCGGGCCGCAGGCCGGTCATGTGGAAGGCATTGCCGCGGTTGGCGAAGCCGGCCACCTCGCAGTAGATGGGAGCGCCGCGGGCCAAAGCGCCCTCCAACTCCTCCAGGATCAAGACGGCGCCCCCCTCCCCCATGACGAAGCCGTCGCGGTCCCGGTCAAACGGCCGCGAGGCATGGGCCGGGTCGTCGTTGCGGCGGGAGGTTGCCTTGATCGGGTCGAAGCAGGCCATCGAGATCGGCGAGATGCCCGACTCGGCAGCGCCGGCGATGACGATATCCGCCTCGCCGTCTTGAATCAATTGGTGGCCGTAGCCGATGGCGTCGATGCCGGAAGTGCAGCCGGTGGAATGGACCATGGCCGGGCCATGAGCGCCGAACTTCAGGGCGATCTCGCTGGCCAGGCTACTGGGAACCAGCGCCTGGTAAAGGAAGGGGTTGGCGTACTCGGCGTCCACCAGCCATTTCTGGCCGCGGTTGCTGACCACCACGTAGTCGTTTTCCAGGTAGGTCGTGCCGCCGACGGCGCTGCCCATGCTGACGCCGAGCCGGTCACGATCGACCTTCTCAAGGTCGAGGCGGCTCTCCGCCATCGCCTCCGTAGCGGCAGCGACGGCGAACTGAATGTAGCGGTCCATGCGGCGGATTTCCTGCTCGTTTAACCCGGCGGCCCGCGGGTCGAAGTCGCACTCGGCGGCGATCTGCGAGCGGAACCCCGACGGGTCAAAGAAGGTGATCCGCCGCGTCGCGGTCCGACCGGCGGTGATCATTTCCCAGAACTTGTCGCGGGTGACGCCCCCCGGCGCAACAACACCCACTCCCGTCACAACGGTGCGTCTCATACGGTCTCCTCAGGGGTCAGGGGGCAGGGGTCAGGGGGTAGAGGTCAGAGACTGGATTCCTAACCTCTGCCTTCTGACCCCTGACCCCTCACCCCTCCTACTCGGTATCCACGTGGCCCAACTCGGGGCGCGGCGCGAGCGGCCCCAGATGGAAGACCAGGAACGCCTCCTCGGTCCCCTCGTTCATCAGTCGGTGCTTGACGTTGATGGGAATGTAGAGTGACTGGCGTTCCTTCAGGAGATGAGGCACGCCGTCGAGGCGGGCGGTGATCTGCCCCTTGACGAGATAAATGAACTCCTCCGAGTAGGGATGGTAGTGTTCGCTGATCTTGTCGCCCGGGGCGATGGTCGCCACCCCCATGAAGCCGGAGGTGGAGCCGACCGTCTTGGGGCTCAGCAGGGTGCGCACGTCGCCGCCGCGCCGGGTGTCGGCGGGGGTCTCATCGACAGATCGGATCTTGGGTTCGGCTCCCATGTTCGTACTCCTCGCTCAAGTTCCCGCCGGGAAACCGGCACTCCGGAGCGTCGGCGCCTCGGCGAGGCATGTCTCTGCGTCACACAGTAGGTCCCGCGGGAAAGGTTTGGCTCACCCCCGAAGAAATGATCCTATGGTAACGGGCCGGACAGCCTGTGTCAAAGAAGTGGAAGGGGCGATTTTTTATCCCTACCGGCGACCGTCCCGGCAAGATCCCGTTCCGGAGGTAGTCCTGCGGGAACGCGCCGGGCAATGGGGTCGTCCTTGGTGCTGCCGTTCGGACCATCGTATGGACAAATGTTCCGCGCGGAACATTCCTCCCCTTATCGCTGCGCTGGGTGAGCGCGGTACTATGACCACCGTATAGACAAATGTTCCGCGCGGAACATTCCTCTCCCATTCCCTCTTCTCCGCCAAACGGTAGCCGGACTTGCCTGCCTTCAGGAAAGCGGATTCCCAAAGATGGGCAGTTCAGCCCTCAGAAGTATCCTTTCGCCGCTGTAAAAGGGGCGTTAACTGTTGTAAACGCTTGCTAACATGTTGATGGAACGACGTAAAGGGCGACGGATGTGTCCGTTACGTTGTCCACCTGGCTGAGGGGAATAGGGAGGGCACCGCCGTTTCCCGAACCGCTGGGGCGGAAGGGCCGACCGTGCCGTTGGGGGCTGTGGTATCAAGTTTGCGAGAACAGGTGGCCAAGGATGAAAGGTGGCAAGGATGGTAGGGTTTTTGCCCTAAGACCGGGCGTTGTCTTGTTAAAGTGCCGAATTGCCCTTGACGATTGGCTAGGGGACCGCAGTAGCAAGTTGGCGATGCGGCGAGGAATGGACTGGACTTCATGGGAGAAACCGGCTACTGGAGTGGAAACGCTTGTTGAGGGATGACAGGACCGGGGGCCGTGCATCGCTTCGCTACTTGGGCCAGGGGGACTGCACCCCGGCGTCGCTGTTGGGCCTGGCACGGAGGAGAAATTCGTGTTCGCATCCCCTTTCGCGAGTCTGCTCCACTCCTTCCGAAATTTCCGGCGAACGTCCGCAGGGCGGTCCCGGTCGTCTCGCTTCATTCCCCGGCTAGAACTGCTGGAGGAGCGGACCGTCCCCGCCTTCCAGCTCCGCCTGGAGCAGGCGGGTTTCGCCGATCTGTTGATCACGGATAACGGCCCCGGCGATGCCAGTGATGTCGTCGGGTCGATCCAGTTCGTCGGCTCCTATGGCACCTTTGACATCAACGTCACCACCGGCAACTCCAAGCCGCTGCGGCCAACCAGTCCGACCATGGCGCACCTGGACCTGGCCACCCTTAACCTCTCCACCACGAGCGGGGGGACCCTGATTATCACCCTGGCCGATACCGACTTCACCACCCCTTCGGCCGTGGCCAACCCCTTGACCCTGACCAGCGAGATCGGCGGCACCCTGACCGGTTCGGCCGGCAGCTCGGTTACTTTCCAGGGCTGGGCCAACCCACGCAACCTTTCCCCTTTGCCGGGCGGTCCACCGACCCTGATCCCGCCGGGGAGTGTCACCCCCGGCCCGCACGGCCCGTTCGGACCGGGAGCCTTTGACAGTGCAGCTACAACTACCTTCAACCGGGAGGGCGGCCCCTACGCCCTGTTCCTCCAGGGCACCATTGCTCTGGCCGGACCGGGCCGGGTCGGGTTCAACGCGGACCTGGTCATCACCGGCCAGCCGGTCCCATCGGCCGCGGTTGGCGATTTCGTCTGGCTCGACCGCAACGTCAACGGCATCCAGGACGCCGGCGAGCCGGGCGTGCCCAACGTCACTGTGCAGCTTCTCCAGAACAATGCGGTCGTGGCCACCACCACGACGGACGCCAACGGCCTGTACCTGTTCGGCAACCTGACCCCTGGCGATTATCAGGTGATGTTCGTGCCCCCCGCCGGCCAGGTTTTCACCCTCCCGGACCAGGGGGCCAACGACGCCCTGGACAGCGATGCCAACCCGGCCACCGGCAAGACGGTCGTGTTCGCGCTCGCCCCCGGTCAGATCGATTTGACCTGGGACGCCGGCCTCAAGCCGATCGACCTGTCGCTGACCAAGACGGTGAATAACCCCGCCCCGGCGGTAGGCAGCAACGTGGTCTTCACCATCACGGTGGCCAATGCGGCCGGCTTCAGCACCGCCACCGGAGTGACGGTCAGCGATGTGCTCCCCGCCGGCCTGGCCTTCGTCTCCGCCACTGCCAGCCAGGGTTCGTACAACAGCACCACCGGCATCTGGACGGTCGGGACGGTGAATGCAGGCGCCGGCGCCACCTTGACCATCACCGCCACGGTGACGACCGGCGGCACCAAGGTGAACCTGGCGCAGGTGCAGACCGCCGACCAGCCCGACATCGACTCCACCCCGGGCAACCGTCCCGCCCCGCCGCCGGTCGAGGACGATGAGGACGTTGCCAGTCTCACCCCGCCCGGGGAGTTGGGCGATTTCGTCTGGCGAGACCTGAACGCCAACGGGATTCAGGACGCCGGCGAGCCGGGCATCCCCGACGTGCAGGTAAAGCTGCTCGACGCCACCGGCACCGTACTGCGCACCACCACCACCGACAGCAACGGCCTGTACCGCTTCACCAACCTGAGCCCCGGCAATTACCGCATCATGTTCACCCGCCCAGTCGATCTGGTATTCACCGCGGCGGACCAGGGGAGCGATGACGCGCTTGATTCCGACGCCGACACCGACGGCATGACCGCCCTGATCGCTCTTGCTTCAGGGGAGGTCGATCGGACCTGGGACGCAGGGCTGGTTGCGCCGCGCCGGGCGCCAGGGGCGCTGGGCGATTTCGTCTGGGAAGACCTTGACTTCGACGGCATCCAGGACGCCGACGAGCCGGGCATTCCCAACGTGACCGTCCAGCTGTTCACGACCGCCAACGTGCTGGTCGCCACAACGGTGACCGATGGCAACGGCCTTTACCTGTTCACCAACGTCCAGCCGGGCGACTACTACCTGGTCTTCACGCCGCCGGCCGGCTACGTGGTCACGGCGCCCAACCAGGGCGGCAATGATGCCGTGGACAGCGACATCAATGTCGTCACCGGCCGAACCGCAGACATTAACCTGACCGCCGACGAGATCGACCTGACCTGGGACGCCGGCCTGTATCGGGTCGGCTCGCTGAGCGGTTTTGTCTACGTGGACGCCAACAACAACGGCGAGCGCGAGACCGGCGAGGCCCCGATCCCGAGTACGGTCATCATGCTCCTGGGGACCGATGATCTGGGCAACGCGGTCAATCGGACGACCACCACCGATGCTTTCGGCGCCTACCGGTTCGACAACCTCCGGGCCGGCACTTACCAGGTCATCGAGAAGCAGCCGACCGGTTTCCTCGACGGCAAGGACAAGGTCGGTTCGCTGGGAGGCATCCTGGGCAACGACGTGCTGTCGGCCATCCCGGTGGGACCAGGGGACAACGGCATCAACTACAACTTCGGTGAGTTGCTCCCCGCCACGCTGAGCGGGTTCGTGCGGCAGCGGAACATCTGCATCCCGGTCGGCCGCGGCGGCGCTCCCCGCCCGATCCGGGGGGTGCTGGTGACGCTGACCGGCGTGGACGACCTGGGGAACAGCGTCGCCATCGCGGGGGTCAGCGCCCGCAGTGGCTTCTTCGTCTTCAGCGGTTTGAGGCCGGGCGTCTACCAGATCATCGAGACGGCGCCGCGGATGTACCGGCTCGGCCCCGCCATCCCAGGAACGACGGGCGGCAACCCCGGACTCGGCACCCTGTCCAACATCGTCCTCCAGAGCGGGGTCACCAGCACCAACAACATCCTTGAGGTGCTCATCTGTCCCAGCAAGGAGTTCCTGATGGCCACTAGCCGGCGGCGGCGCCGGTAGGCCCCCTCCGAAGAAACCCGGCAGATGGCAGGGCCATCCGAGCCCCGCGTGTTAGCGAGGGGGTTGCCCGAGCCCCGCGCCGTCCGTCCGAGCCCCGACCGTGACGCCTCAAGTTTGCCCACATCTTTTCCGGGCACCGGCGCGGGGGTGGTCTCGTGCAGGGTCAACACCACGTCCTCGTGGGACTGGAGTCGCTCGATGCTGACCTGTCGGTGGGAAGGCCGCACCGACGCGTGCCTGCCGTCGGTGTCGCGGTCGTTGCGGCATCCCTGCCCGGTTCCTCCGTGCGACTACGCTGATTGCGCCCCAGCGATTACGTCAGCTGATAGCATAGGGAAATGTGGGTAAACTTGAGGCGTAAGGGTGCCACTGGGAGGCGAGGGGAGAACAAGTTGTAATGCCCTCCTTTCCGGCAAGGGAGCGAGGCGAAAAGGACAAGCAACCGGGCTCGCCTGATTCATGGAACCCCTGTCATGATCACCGTTGCCACGGTCATCGAATATCTGGAGCAGCTGGCGCCGGCCGAGCTGGCCGCGGACTGGGATAACGTCGGCTTGCTACTCGGCGATCGCACCGCCGAAGTCCGGCAGGTCATGACCTGTCTCACCGTGACCCCCGCAAGCGCTGCCGAGGCCGTCGAGTCCGGGGTGCAACTGATCGTCACCCATCACCCTGTCCTGTTCCGGGCAGCCAGACGGTTGACCGCCGACACGCCGGAAGGGCGGGTGTTGCTGGGGCTGACACGGGCAGGCGTGGCGGTGTACAGCCCGCACACGGCGTTTGACAACGCCCGCGGCGGCATCAACGAGATGCTGGCCCATCGGCTGGGCCTAAGCGCTGTGGCGCCTCTGCGCCGGCGGCCGGGACCCCGGCAGTGCAAGGTGGTGGTCTTCGTCCCTGACACCGATTTGGCCCGCGTCATGGATGCCCTGTTCGCCGCCGGCGCCGGGCAGATTGGCCAGTACAGCCAGTGCAGTTTCCGCCTGGAAGGCACCGGCACTTTCTTCGGCTCGGAGTCCACCAGCCCGACCGTCGGTCAGAAGGGCCGACGCGAGGAGGTCCGCGAATGGCGGCTGGAGGCGGTCTGCGCAGAGCCGGACGTTGAGCGGGTGGTGGCCGCCATGCGCCAGGCTCACTCCTACGAAGAGCCGGCCTATGATGTCTACCCGCTCCGCCCGGCCCCTTCGCCGCTGGGCGAGGGGCGCATCGGGCGGCTGCCGCGGCCGACGCCGCTGGCGGAGTTGGCCCAGGCGGTGAAGGCCGCCCTGAACGCCGGGCCGGTGGCAATGGTCGGTGAGCCTGGGCGGGTGGTGGAGCGGGTAGCGGTGGCCTGCGGTGCCGGCGGTGAGTTCCTGGCCGATGCCGTCCGTGCCGGGGCCGACGCACTCCTGACCGGAGAGGCCCGTTTCCACGATTACCTGGCCGCCCAGGCGCAGGGGCTGGCCCTGGTGCTGCCGGGCCATTACGCCACGGAGCGCGGCGGTGTCGAGGAACTGGCCGCCCGCTTGCAGGAACGGTGGCCTGAGCTGCGCGTCTGGGCCAGCCGACGGGAGCGCGACCCGGTGACCTGGATCTGATCGGCCAAGCCGACACAGCGGCGCGGATCGGAGAGCGAGGCGAGGGCTTCGGTCAAGGAGAAGGCGCCTTCAGGGATCTCTGTTTTGGGCGCCTTCAGGGATCTCTGTTCGGGGTTCAGGCATCGACGGCCGCTCGACCCAACGCGGCTGACCGTGCCCCAATCAATCGGGGAACGGCCCTGGAAGAACACCGCCGCCCTCAGCGGCGGGAGGTGCGGGCTTGACAAGTTCTGCGGGGAGATGATAACAAATCATTGCCGGTGTAATAGACCGGCAAACGGGGCGTGGCGCAGTTTGGCTAGCGCGCCTGAATGGGGTTCAGGAGGTCGCTGGTTCGAATCCAGTCGCCCCGACAATGCAAGGGCTGTCAGGACAACGAGTTCTGACAGCCCTGCTTTTTGCGCGGAAAGCGAGATGCAGGAAACCCCCAGCGGCCTGCAGGTATCCGGGAAACGCTGTTGGCCGGCGATGCGGGTGTCGTCACCAACAAGAAGGCCCCCGCTGGCCGCCGGCAGGGCCGAAAAGAGCAAGCCTCGCGGCTTACCCGTGGCTTCAGTTACGGGAGGCTTCGCTCCATGCGTCCGCACCACCCCTGGTTTCGCGCCGCCACCAACTCCTGGTACGTCGAGATCGCCGGGCAGCAGCACCTGCTCGGCAAGCACCCCGCTCACCTGCCGCCGCCCTATGATCCAGGCGCTCACGGTGGTCTTCTTTGTGGTGATTGCCCTGCTCGTCGCTTTCGGCACCGCCCTGCGCGGTACTTCCACCCGAACCGCTGATCCCATACCCACCGGTCCACACGGACGCGGGTGATGGTGAAGGACGCGGCCGGCACGGTGCTACCCGAGGAGCGCTACACCTCCGACGTACGCGACCGTGGCATCGGCGTCGGGGAAGATAGCGACGGCGCTGGGGTCGCAGGGGCCGAGTCAACGTTGGTGCCGAGGCGGGCCGTGCGATGATGGACAAGCGCTTCGAGTTCAGCGACGCGGCGTTGCCGGAACTGGGATCCTACCCGAGCAAGGACATGAGCCCGCAGCCGCGCCCCAGAAGCGGGTGAACGGTTCCCTTTGACAATCGGCATACCGCAGGGGATCAACCTTAGTCATTCGGCTGTCGTCTCCACGGGTTTAAGTGCCGGCTCAGGCGGGGTGGTTCGCTCCATGTCCACGACATTTGTCTGCCCCTGCTCGTCGATGGTGACACGAGCCGACAGGACCGTGGGTGTCTCGCCCAGGACCTCCTTCGCCAGGGCCATGTAATCCTCGGCCCCGTAGCACTTCGGGGCGTAGGCGAAGATCGACTGGCCGAAGCTGGGACACTCGGCCAGCTTGATGTTGCGCCGGATGCGTGTGGCGAAGACGCGGGCCTTGGCCCACGGCGCCGTCGTGCTGCGGCTCTTGTCGAGGTAATCCTGAAGATCCTTGACCACCTCCTGGGCCAGCCGGGTTGTCGCCTCGTACAGGCAGAGGATGATGCCGGTCACCTTCAGGGCCGGATTGATGCGCTTGGCCACCAGGGCGGTGGTCTCGAGTAGCTTGCCCATGCCATGCAGGGCAAGGAAGTGCGGTTGCAGCGGGATGAAGACCTCGTTGGCCGCAGCCAGGGCGTTGAGCGTCAGCACCCCCAGCGACGGGGCACAGTCCATGAAGACGAAATCAAAGGCCTCCTCGTCTTGCAACAGTAAGTCGCGCAGGATGACCTCCCGGCCGACCACGCCGGCCAGCTCGACCTCCGCAGCGGCCAGGTTGATGTCGGACGGGGCGACCCAGAGCCGATCACCGACGCGCTTGCGGACCTCGGCGAGGGGACGGGAGTTAACCAGGACATCGTACATCGAGCCGTCCTTGCCGTCCGGTTCGATGCCGAGATGGGTGGTGGCGTGGGCCTGCGGGTCGAGGTCGATGACGCAGACACGCTGGCCACACTCCGCCAAGGCGGCCGCGAGGTTGACCGCCGTCGTCGTCTTGCCCACGCCGCCTTTCTGATTGATGATTGCGATCCGTCGCATGATCGTGTCCTCGGGACAGGCGCCACTTTGCCACCAGGCCGGGCAGCATTATAGACGGATGCTGCTGGCGCCGGGAACCCCAAGCTGCGTGAAACCCCAACCGGCGGCTGCCGGCGTTCCGAGGTTGGGGGGCCGTTATCCTCGAAGGTACAGAGGGCGGCTCACGGCTTGCCTTTCCCGGCCTCGGCCGACCAGGGACGGATGCGGACGTTGCGGAAGGCGACCGGCCCGTGGTCGCCCTGGAGCAGGAAGGGCCCGGCCGGGACTTCCTGCCGCTGCCGCCAGGCGGCGCCGGTCGGCCACGGCACCTCCACGTTCTCCTGGACCACCTGGCCGTTGAGCACCACCTTGACGAAGCGGGCATTGGCGATCTTCTGCCCCGCGGCGTCGAAGCGCGGCGCCTGGAAGACCATATCGAGTGTTTGCCATTCACCGGCCGGCTTGGCGGCGTTGACCTTCGGCGGCACCCCCTGGTCGATGTGATGATACCGCGGTTTCTCCTCGGCCCGCGGATAGATGCCGCCGCAAGAGTCGCCGGTCAGCTCCTTCCTGCCGTTGCTGTCCACAATCTGGATCTCGTACAGACCCATAAACTTGACGCCGGAGTTCGACCCCTTGGCAATGAGGAACTCCACGTGGGCTTCCAGGTCGGTGAACTTCTGCCGGGTGACCAGGTTACGCGCGCTTCCCTTCGGACCGTTGACCAGGATGCCGCTGCCCGGCTTCCACGCCAACCGGCGGGGATTCTGCGGATCAAGCGCGATGCCGCCGGCGATCACCCAGCCGTCGGTCGGCGGCGTCCAGGCGGTTAGCTCCTTGTCGCCGGTGAGATCGATCCAGCCGCTCTCCGCCGCCCCGCCCGCCAGGGCCGCGAACAGGGCCAGGACCAACGCCATCAGACCGCCAACAGAGTATGCCCGGCACATGCACTCACCCCCCATCGGGCCCGGAACAGGAGAAGTCAGTTCGATGGGATTGTAAGAGACTTGGCCGCGCCGGCAATGCCGGTCGTTGTCCAAGTAGCGACGTACAGGGGCACCGGCCGAGGTGACTAACCGGCGCCTCGGCGGAACCGGTTCGCCGCCTCGACGAACGCAGCGAACAGCCGCCGCATCACCGGCGAGTTCTCGGTCAACTCCTCCGGGTGCCACTGCACGCCGATCAGGAACCCACCGTCGGCCGCCTCGATCCCCTCGATCAGCCCATCCGGGGCGAAAGCCGTGGCGACCAGGCCGGCCCCCAGATCCCGGATGCCCTGGTGATGCATGCTGTTTACCCAGACCTGCTCTTGGCCGAGGATCCGGCCCAGGGATGAGGCCGCCTTCACGCGCACCTCATGGACGAGCAGGTCGCGCGGCAAGCCGCCGGGCGCCGCGAAGTAATCATGCTTGAGGGCGCGGGGGCATTGCGAGGCGAGATCCTGGTAGAGGGTGCCGCCGGCGGCGACGTTCATCAATTGCATGCCGCGGCAGATGCCCAGGACCGGCTTGCGGTCGGCGCGGGCCCAACGGAACAAGAGCAACTCCGTCCGGTCGCGCGCCGGGTCGGCTGGCTCGCACCGCGGGTGGCGCTCCTCGCCGTAGTGGGATGGGTCCACGTCCGCGCCGCCCGTCAGGAACAGGCCGTCGAGCCGCTCGTACCAAGAGCGGAGCAGCGCTTCCTTGTCGGCGAGCAGGGGGATGCGCCGCGGGAAGGCGCCGGCCGAGACGATGGCCCGGAGGTACTGCCGGTTGGTCGCCGGGGCGAGCGGATCAGGCTCCGCCATCGTCTCCTGGATTTGAGTAATCAGGCCAATCACCGGGCCGTCTGCCACTGCCATACTCTCCGAAATGTTCCTCCAGATAGGCCCCCACAGAGGATCTCAATCCCCGTCCCAGGCCAGGGCGGCAGCATCGAAGACGGGGCCGTCCACGCAGACGCGGCGGTAGTCCCAACCCGGTCCCGTCCGCACCCGTGTCACGCAGCTGAAGCAAATGCCCAGGCCGCAGGCCATCGGCGTCTCCAAAGAGAGGTGGCACGGTACACCCCAGCGCCGGGCCAGCCGGTGCAGGGCGTGGAGCATCGGTTCGGGGCCGCAGCCGACCAGGTGCTGCGGTGGCGGGTGCGCTTCCAAAAGCTGCGTCACGAAGCCGCGGAAGCCGAGACTGCCGTCATCGGTGGCCAGATGGACCTCGGCGCCGGCGGCACGGAAGTCCTCGACGCCAGCAGCCAGCTCCGCCGTCCGCACGCCGTAGTACAGCGAGACACGCCGTGCCTCTTGCCGAGGCGCCCGGCCGCCGTAGCCGCGCCGGCCCAACAGTTGACGGACATAGGCCAGGAAGGGGGTCTGGCCGATGCCGCCGGCCACCAGCGCGACATGGTCTCGCCCGGCTAAGTCGGGGAAGCCGTTGCCCAGCGGTCCCCACGCCTCCAGCCGATCGCCGGGCCGCAGCTGCGTGAGCATCCTGGTGAGCTTGCCGACCACCAGGTAAACCACGTCCACCGCGACCGGCTGGCCGCGCTCATCCAGGACCGTGTCGTACAGGGCGAACGGCCGTCCCAGGAGCGGGTCGGTGGTGCCGGGCAAGCGGAGCATCAGGAACTGGCCCGGCCGGATGGCCCTAGCCAGCTCGGGGGTATGTAAACGGATGAGGTAGGTAGCGCGGGCCAAGAGAACGTTGGCCGTCACGCCAACCGGGCCGTGGCAGAAGGACGAGGGAAAGGAACGAGTGTCTGTCATTCCGAGTGCAACTTGCAACTTGCAAATTCTCCTTCGCGGGAGCAGGCAACCGGTCATCGACGCGGCGGCGCGGCCTGCCATCCTTCCTCAATTTGCACAATTTGCAAATTGCAAGTTGCAATTTGCAATTTCCCCCTCCTCACGCCTGCTCCTGCCGATTGGGCCGGTTCGCCGTCCGGCGCAGGGCGGCCAACTCCGGGGCGGTGAGGCGGCGGGCCTTACCGGTTTTGAGACGGCCTAGTTGCACCGGCCCGATGGCGACGCGTCGCAGGCGCATCACCTTGTGCCCCAGCCGGGCGAGCATCCGGCGGATCTCGCGGTTCTTTCCCTCGCTGAGCACGATCTTCAGCCAAGTGCTCTCCCCCTGATACTTCAGTTTCTTGACGCGGCGGGCACGGACGCGGCCATCGCTTAGCCAGACTCCCTTGAGCAACTGCTTGAGATCGTCCGGCGACGGCCGGCCGGCCACCTGGACCAGGTAGGTCTTGGGTACGCCAAAGCGCGGATGCATCAGCCGATAGGCCAGGTCGCCGTCATTGGTCAGCAGCAGCAGCCCCTCGCTGTCCTCGTCCAGCCGGCCGACGGTGTAGACGCGCTGGCTGACGTGCGGCACCAGGTCGATGGCCAGCGGCCGGCCGGCCGGGTCGCGATTGGTGCACAGGTAGCCGCGCGGCTTGTTCACTAGCCAGTAAACCAGGCGTTCGGCCTGGATCGGCTGGCCGTCCACCGTGACGGTCTGCCGGTCGAGGTCCACCCGCGTGCCCAGCTCGCGCACGGTCTGACCGTCCACGGCAACCCGGCCGTCGAGGATAAGGTCCTCGACCTGCCGCCGTGAGCCGAAACCGGCATGAGCCAGCACTTTGTTAAGGCGTTCCATGCGGTTTATTTTACAGCAACGGGCGCACGGTTGAGAATCGACAGGAATTTATTTGACGCTGCGTAAGGAGTCGGTATCCTACCTCCGGAATTTCAGCATGGATTTGGGATGGATTGAGTGGCCGGTCCGCTCCCTCACCCGACCCTCTCCCCCGTCGGGAGGGAGAGGGGCGGGTGAGGGGCCGGCCGGCAACCGAGGTGCTGAAGGAGTTGGCGCCTTATTACCCCCCTGTCTTCCATCACGGCCTGCTCAGAGTTGAGGTGCGGTTGCCGGTTCGATCCCCTCACCCGACCCTCTCCCCCATCGGATGGAGGAGAGGGTCGGGTGAGGGGGCGGGCCGGTGGGGCATTCGCAGTCTTTGATCGGTACACGGCCGCCGCTGGGTGTACTCCTCTCGGTTTGAGGTCAGGGAGGGCCGCCGGCGCGATCGTGGAGGAAGGCCAGTCCTCGCTGGCAAACAGTGAGAGGTTGGAGGCGTGCAACGGCCAGCCGTCCCGAAACCAACCTTCCTGCCTTCTCCGTCGAGCCGCCTGGCCCGCCCAGACGCCCGGCGTTGCCACGAAGCCGGTACAGATCACCGCAGGAGGATTCAGGTTTGGCTACCACCTCTGCCGCGAATGGCAAGTCACGGGGCAGCCGGGCTGCTTCGGCAAAAGCGGTCCCGGCGGTCAAGGTTTCCGACGGCACCATCAAACGGTTGAGCGAGGTCTTCCGTCTCCTTGCCGACGAGCACCGGCTGAAGATCTTGCTGGCTTTGGCTCACGGGGGCGAGTTGCACGTCTCGGCCCTCTGCGAGTTGCTCAAGCAGTCGCAGCCGGCCGTCAGCCACCATCTGTCGTTGATGCGGGCCCGCGACCTGGTGGGCTACCGGCGGGACGGCAAGCACAACTACTACTACGTCCAATCCGGTCTGATCCGGGACCTCCTCGAGCAGTTCTTCGCCGACGCGGGCAACGGCCACAAGCAGCTGCAATTCGAGGAATTTGTCCTGGCGTACCGCCGTCGGTAGAAGGACCGGGATGCCCGGGACAGATGCCGCCTGGCTAGGCGCCGCTGTCGGCTGAGCGCCCGGCCGACGGCAACCAGGACGAGCAAGGCGGCCAGCGGCTGACCGCCCGGCTCCTGTAGCCGGCATCACGAGGCCTGACGCACCGTCGTTGGGGCGTCAGCGGTGACCGCAGGATCACGCGTGAAGCCCAGACGCTCCAGGCCCCGGCAGACGCACGGCAGGCCCTGGAAGACGGCCCGCACCCGGCCGTACATCAGGTAATTGTCCAGAGCCAGCACTGCGGCGCCAGCGTCAATGCCGACCATGTCCCGCGCAACCCAACCGCAGTCCACATTGACGCTGCTCAAGCCGTAGCGGCCACGCGCCGGCAGCTGCCGGTCGTGGAGGGCCTCGTAAAGATTTTGCAAAACCGCCGCCGGGCAGTGGGCCACCGAGGCCAGGGCGGCTGTCAGGTGGGCCGTGCCGTCGATGGGACCGGCAGGGGAATAGCAGCGGTACACGTCCGGCCCCCCCGGCCTGCCGGGGCCGTCACCGGCCGACAACCCCCAGAAGCGCCGATAGGTAGCGAAGCGGTCGGCCGCCTCGCGGCAGGCAGCCTGGTTGGCCTGGGCCGCTACCTTCGCCTCGCTCGGCAGGTCCGGATCATCCGGCGCCCGCCACGCTTCCAGGTCGAGCAGGTCAAGCCCATACTGGAAGACGAACAATCCCAGATCAGCGTTGTTGAAGCGATGCCCTGCCACGGTGCCGTAGAACGGTCGCAGCGTCCGCCACGCCTCGGCCGGGATTTCCTTCCCCTCCGCGGCGCCGGCCGCCAGCACGTACATGAACGCCGTCTCACCATTGACCCGGTCCCAGGAGCAGAGGAGGAAGCTGCCGTCGCGCCTCTTGCCGTGGCGGAGCAAGCCCCGGGCGTCGGGTTGGTCGGGGGCCGTCCAGTAGTGCCAATCCACCCGGCGGTACAGGTGCTCGGCCAGTGCCTCCAGGTGAGGATCGCCCAGGAACGCGGCCGCCCAGAGGGCGCCAGCCACCAGCCAGGCCGTCTCGATGGTGCTGAAGTAATCGACCCCGACGACCTCGCCGGTGGCGGAGTCGATGAAGTGCGGCACGACGCCGTGGTCGTGTGGCAGTCCTTCCAGCGCCGACCGCACGCCGGCCGTGACGCGCAGAACGGCCGTGCGGGGCGACAACAGCTGGTAGGGCGGGGCGGCCGCCAACGCCAGGGCGATGAACCCCATGCCGGTTGCTGCCGTGCTGCACAGGCCGTGGGCCAGGCGCGGCCCGTGGTTGTGCTGTCGGTCCAGGATCAGACCGTTGGGCACCTGATTGTCCAGAAAGTAGCTCAGCGCCTGGTGCTGGAGCCGCCGCAACAGCTCCAACTCTGCCGCCGTGAGTGTCTCCCTCGGGGCCGCCGGCGGGGTGGAACGAGGACCGGGGTGGGAGAAAAGGGGATTCGTTGCCGGCGCCGTCCCTGGCATGGCAACCGCTCCGTCTGGGATGAGAGCTCGTGAAGCACCGCCCCCATTGGCGAGTACGGACATGACTCTTCTCGCTCGCGGCTTTCCCGCGGTCCGGGGAGGGCCCCACGCCGTTGTGAAGGGCCCCGCTCCCCGTGTTCCGTAAATGAATCTTATAGCGCGCGGAACGTTCCGAGACAACCGGAGCCGGTCGAAATACCTAAGCCATGCGGCAGAAGCCGGTTGCGACTCTGGTTCGCTCTGCACCCAGTTATCCGGATTCCGGCCGCCGCCCGGCGGGCTGCTGCCCCCTCTCTCCAAGAGACAAGGAAACAAGGAGACAAGGAGAGAGGAAGGAATCGGTGATCGCTCGAACTGCCTGCTGCCAACCGGTCGCGTTGGCTTCTTGAGGGGAGCGGCGCGAACGCGCCTGCCGGACAAGGCTGATCAGTACGCATTCCGGTGGACCAGTCCGTGCCAGAGCGTCATCCACAAGATGCGCAGGTCGAGCCAGGGGGTCCAGTGGGTGATGTAGTACAGGTCGTACTGGATACGTTTGCGCAGGGAGGTGTTGCCGCGCCAGCCGTGCACCTGGGCCCAGCCGGTGATGCCGGCCTTGACACAGTGGCGGGCCATGTAGTTGGGAATGGTCTTGCTGAATTGTTGGATAAACACCGGCCGCTCCGGCCGCGGGCCGACCAGGCTCATGTCTCCCTTGAGCACGTTGATCAACTGCGGCAGCTCATCCAGGCTGGTGCGGCGCAGGAAGGCCCCCAGCGGCGTCCGGCGGGGGTCATCCTTCCGGGCCCAGACCGCCCCGGTCTGCTGTTCGGCGTCAATCCGCATGCTGCGGAATTTGAGCATGTGGAAGGTCCGGCCGTTCAGCCCGCAGCGCTCCTGGCGGTAGAACACCGGTCCCGGACTGGTCAGCTTGACCAGCACCGCAATCAACAGCAGCAACGGCGACAGCACGACCAGGGCCACCAGCGACAGCACAATGTCCATCGCCCGCTTGACCACCACATTCAGGCCGAAGTGCGGACTCTCGCGCAGGCCGATCACCGGCAAGCCGTCGAGGTTGGTCGTGGTCAGCGACAGGCCGGCCAGGTTGGGGACGTCGGCCACCAGGCGCACCTCGACCAGCGATTGCGACAGGATATCGAAGACCCGGCGGGCGTCGGCATAGCGGCTCAGCGGTAGGGCAATGAAGACATGGCCGATCTGGTATTTCTTGATCAGATCGGGCAAGTCGGCGAAGGTGCCGAGGATATGCAGGTCAGCGGTCCAGCGGCTGGGTTGGTCCTCGACGAAGCCGAGGTTGCGGAAGCCCATCCAGGAGGCGTGCCGCAGCGCCCGCGCCGTCTTGCGGGCCACCCGGCCGGTGCCGACAATGACGGCGTTGGTCTGGTTGTAGCCGTTGCGGCGCAGGTAGCGGATGGCGGCCCAACTCAGTCGGCGGACCGTCAGGATGCCGGCCGCGGTCAGCAACGAGAAGATCACCATGCTGCCGCGTGACTCGTAGGGGTCGTGCAGGTAGAAGGTGCTCGCCATCGCCAACAGCGACAGCAGCACGGTCCCCTTGAGGACGCAGACCACCTCCTCGCGGACGCGCCGCAGGCGGTGGATGGCGTACTGCCCGGTCCAGTGGTAAGCGACGGCGGCCAGCAAGAGGACCAGCGGCAGATTGCGCCAGCAGAGGTAAAAATCGGGCGCTGACTTCGTGACGGGAAGCCAGCCGGTCTCGAAGCGGACGTAATAGGCGCCGATCCAGGCCGCCCCGGTCACCATCAGGTCCCAGACCAAAAACCAGGCACAGAGGGCCTGGCTGCGGCGTTTGATCATGGCTTGCCCCATCCCTGGGGTGCAGTCCGGCCCCCTTGCGGGGGGCGTGCGTGAAGGCGGAGAGCGGGTTGTAGCACGCCGGCCAAGGCGCTGTCAAGCCGGAGGCGCCTCCCCGGTGCAGGTCGGCCCGGTGCGGCGCGCCGAAGATCGAAGCCGATAGCGTCCGGCAGCAAGGGCTGTGCGGCATCCCCTGACCGCGCGCCTTTCCGTCGCCGTTCCGTATAATGCCGTCCGGCGGGCTCCAACCGGGGGCCGATCAACCTTGCGCCGGCGAGAAGGGGTAGGAGGTTGTAATGTCTCGGAACGTCTTTCTCTTTCCTGGGCAGGGGGCCCAGACCGTCGGTATGGGCCGGCAACTCGCCGACAAGTTCCCCGAGGCCCGCAAACTGTACAACACCGCGGCCGAGGTCCTCGGTTACGACCTGGCCGAAGTGTGCTGGAACGGCCCGGTCGAGCGGCTCAACTCGACGGTCATCAGCCAGCCGGCAATCTTCGTCACCAGCCTGGCGGCGTTGGAGGCATTGCGCCACGACGACCCGGCCGCGGAGGCCGGCTGCGTGGCCGCGGCGGGCCTGAGCCTGGGTGAATACACCGCCCTGGTCTTTGCCGGCGCCATGAGCTTCGCCGATGGCCTGCGCCTGGTGCAGCATCGCGGCGTGGCCATGCAAGCGGCCGCCGATGCCACGCCCAGCGGCATGGTCAGCGTCCTGGGATTGGAGCAGGCCAAGGTCGAGGAGATCTGCGCCCAGGCCCGGTCGGCCGGTCCCATCCAGGTGGCCAACCTGCTCTGCCCGGGCAACATCGTTGTCTCAGGGGTTGAGGCCGCCTGCCGCGAGGTGGAGCGCCTGGCTCCCGCGATGGGGGCCATCAAGGTGGTCCGTCTGGCTGTGGCGGGCGCCTTCCACACCGACCTGATGAAGCCGGCCGACGAGGCCCTGGCCAAGGCCCTCGCCGAGGTGACCATTTCCCCGCCGCGAATCCCGGTCTGGTCCAACGTCGATGCCCAACCACACACCGACCCGGAGGAGATCCGCCGGCTGCTGGTGCGCCAGGTGCTTCAGCCGGTGCTCTGGGAGCAGACGATGCGAAATCTGCTGACGGCCGGCGTAGACCGCTTCTACGAGATCGGCCCCGGCAAGGTCCTGACCGGCCTGCTCCGCCGCATCCAACGGCAGGTGGATTGCGTGAACATCAGCGCCTAGACCGCCACCGGGAAACCAGGGCGACACGGCGCCACGGTGGCCAATGACCAATGACGGATGTCAGTCTTGGGGGCGTCAGGGCTTGCCGGCCTTCGGGAAGGCGGCCAGGGCCGGCTCGACGCGCCGGACCTCCCGCTCCAGGGCCGCCCAGGCGTCATCGGCGCCGACCAGGTCGCCGCTACGGCCCATCTCCTCTAGGCGGGCGGCTGTCTGCGCAGCGGCTTGGGCGCCGAAGTGGCTCAGGGCCCCCTTGAGGCTGTGGGCGCGACGCTGTACCTCTGCTGTGTCGCCGGCCGCGACGGCCCGCTTCAGCTCGGCCAGCCAGCGCGGGCACTCGGCCAGGAACAGTCGGACCAGATCGCCGAGCAGCTTGTGGTCCCCGCCTACATACTCCAGGGCCGATTCCCAGTCGAGGGCGGTCTCCGAAGCTAACCCATTGGTTTGGACATTACTCGGACCGGCGGCCGGCTGGACCAACTCTTCAATGACCTGGTAAAGCTCGCTGGCCCGGATCGGCTTGGCGAGGTAGGCGTCCATGCCGGCTTCGAGGCAGCGCTCGCGGTCCCCTTTCATGGCGTAAGCGGTCATGGCGACGATCGGCACGTGGCCGCCGGTCTGTTTCTCGCGTTCGCGGATAGCGGCGGTCGCCTGGAAGCCGTCCATCTCCGGCATCTGCACGTCCATCAGCACCACATCGAACCGTCCCCGCTCCAGCGCGGCCAGCGCCTCGCCGCCGGTGCCGGCCACCACCACCTCATGCCCCCGCTTGCGGAGCAGGTTGACGGCAAGCGTCTGGTTGACCGGGTTGTCCTCAGCCAGCAAGATTCGGAGGGGCCGGCCGGTGTCCGGGCGGGCGCGATCGGGCCCTTCTGCCGTCGGGGCGCCGACTCCCGCTTCGCCCAGGGTCGCTGCAATCGCCCGGTACAGGTCGGTCTGCTTGACTGGCTTGGTCAGATACAGGCTGATGCCCAGCTCCCGGCAACGGGCAACGTCGCCGACCTGTCCGGCGGATGTGAGCATGATCAAGGGGGTGCTGGCCAGCAACGGCTGCCGTCGGACCTGTGCCGCCACGGCAAAGCCATCCATCTCCGGCATCGCGCTGTCAAGCAGCACCAGGGCGAACGGCTCTCCGGCCTCGGCCCGGCGCCGCATCTCGGCCAGCGCCGCCGGCCCGCTCGCGGCAGCATACGGCTTCATCTGCCAGGCGATCAACAGCTCTTCGAGGATGCGACGGTTGGTGGCGTTGTCGTCTACCACCAGGACCGGCACTCCCCGGAGCCGGCCCGGCTCGGGCAACACCGGCGGTGCGGCCGGCTCCTTGGCCCGCTCGAAGCAAGCGCTGAAGTGGAATGTGCTTCCCCGGCCAACGGCGCTCTCGACCTGGAGCCGGCCCCCCATCATCTCAACGAGCCGGGATGAGATGGCCAGGCCCAGCCCCGTGCCCCCATGTTTGCGGGCCAGCGAACCGTCAGCCTGGGCGAACGGGTCAAAGATCAACCGCTGCTTGTCGGGAGGAATGCCGATGCCGGTATCGCGGACAGAGAAATGCAGCAGACAGGAGTCAGGGGTCAGGGGACGGGGTTCAGTAGGAGAAATCTCTTCACGCGGCGCCTGTCCCTGACCCTCCCCACCCAACGGTTGACCTCTGATTCCTGACTCCTGACCCCTGACTCCTGGCTCCTGACTCCTAACCCCTGACCCCTGACTCCTGACCTCGACCACCACCTCGCCCCGCTCGGTGAACTTCAGCGCGTTGCCCACCAGGTTGACCAGCACCTGGCGCAACCGGGCCGGGTCTCCGACCAGGTCGTCGGGCACGTCGGGGGCGATCCGACAGGCCAACTCGAGCCCCTTCTGGTGAGCGCGGAGGGCAAGCGTGCTGAGCGTGTCGCCGACGCTGTCGCGCAGGCTGAAGGGGATGTGGTCCAAGTCGAGCTTGCCCGCCTCGATCTTGGAAAAGTCGAGAATGTCGTTGATCACCGACAGCAGCCCATCGGCTGACTTCTGCACCAACTCCAGGTATTCGCGCTGCTCGGCATTCAGCGTCGTCTCCAGGAGCAGCTGCGTCAGGCCGATGATGCCGTTAAGCGGCGTGCGGATCTCGTGGCTCATGTTGGCCAGGAAGGTGCTCTTGGCCCGGTTGGCTTCCTCGGCCGCCTCCTTGGCCCGTTGCAATTCCTCCTCGGCTCGCTTGCGTTCCGTGACGTCCCAGAAGATCCCCTCGGTGCCGACAATGTCACCTTGAGCATCGTAGACCGGGGCCTTGAGGACCTGGACATAGAGCTTCTGGCCGTCCGGCTTCAGATGCTCTTCAATGTCTTCCAGAACCTCGCCCGTCTCGATGACCTTCTGGTCGTCGCGGCGGTACTTCTCCGCCAGCGCCGGCGGGTAAAAGTCAAAGTCGGTCTTGCCGAGGATGCGCTCGGGCGGCTCGCCGAGCGTGGCGCAGAAGCGGGCATTGCCAAAGGTGAAGCGGCCCTGGCGGTCCTTGCGGAAGACGTTCAGTGGCAGGGTCTCAACGAGAGAGTGGTACAGGGCCTCGGAATCGCGCAAGGCCTGCTCGGTCCGCTTCCGCTCGGTGATGTCCATGGCCATGCTGATGGCCAGGCGCCGGCCGTCCGGGAGTCCGCCCAGCGGAGCGGAGCTGAACTGCCAGGTCCGCTTCTCCCCGCTGCGGGTGGTGATGACGTACTCCCCCTCCTCCAGCCGCCGATCGAGTCGATAGAGATGGTCGATTTCTGCCCGCACGGCCTCCTGACGTTTGCCGTAGGCCTTCTCGGTCCAGTCGGCGATGGTGGGGATGTCGGCGAGCGTGTAACCGCTCAACTCGGTCCAGGCCCGGCTGACGAGCAGAACCTCGCCGTCCTCCGCATGGATCATGATCGGGATAGGCGCATCGAGGACGGCGCGGCGGAAGCGCTCCTCGCTCTCGCGCAGTGCCTGTTCCGTCTGCTGGCGTTCGGTGACGTCGGTGAGCACGCCGTCCAGCCGAAGGGCACCGCTTTCGCCGCGGTTGACCAGCACGCTCTCGCGCAGCCAGCGGAGGGAGCCGTCCGGCCAGACCACGCGGTATTCCTCTTGGCTGGGCTGTCCGGCCCGCAGCCGGGCCATTGCCTTCTCCCAGCGCGGCCGATCCTCCGGGTGGACGATGCCCCGCCAGCGCTGGGGTCCGGTGGTGAAGAAGTCCGCCGGTCGGCCGGTCAGCTTTTCGACGACGGGAGAGAGGTAGCGGTATGTCCAGCGGCCGTCACGATCGACGGCGGCGCTCCAGAGGCAGTCGGAGACCGAGGTGAGCACGCGGCGCAGCTCGGCCTCCATCTTCTTGAGCTGGGCGTGGGCCTCGCGCTGCTCGCGGATGTCGCGGGCAGTGATCAGGGCCAGGGCCTTCGGTTTGACATGCAGCCGGGCGATAGTGAGGTTGACCGGCACCCAGACGCCGTCCTGGCTGGTACGCAGGAAGAACCCCTCCTGCGAGTGAAACACGCCTGTCCGGGAGGCGGCCTGGTGCAGCCGCTGTTTGCCCCCCTGCCCCTCGAAACGGAACAGGTAGGTGGCCGGCATACGCCGCAGCTCGGCGAGGGAGAAACCGGTCAACTTCAGGCCCATGGGGTTGACGTCGATCAGCTGGTCGGTTTCCGGGTCGAGCAGGAACAGGGCGTCGCCCGCCTCCTCGAACAGCGCCGGGCCCAAGTCGGCGAGGTTGTGCTGCGTCATGGCCAGGTCCCCCAACCGAATGGAGGCTGCTTCATTGTCCCACAGCCCGGCCTGCCCCGCCAGAGGAGGCCGCGCCGGAGAGCAGTCCCGCACTGGCAGAAGGCAAGCGCCAGGCCCGTAGCCCTGGGCAGCCTCACGGGTAGGCCCCTAGCGAGGCCGCCTGGGGGCTCTGGCACAGCGGATTGGGGAACGGCACCAGCTACTTGTCGCCCACCTTCTCCGGGGTGACCCGGTCCATCGGCGGTCGCCGCAGGTGGAAACCGGTTGCCTGCTGGTAGGCGTGGGCCACCGCCAGCAGCTCGGCCTCGCCGTACAACCGGCCGGTGAACGTCACCGCAGTCGGCATCTCGACACCGTTGGCCTTGCGGAAGCCGTCCGGCAGCACCACGGTCGGGTGGCCGGTCAGGTTGGTCAGTAGCAGATCGTTGCCGCCGACGTATAGGTCCACCTGGGCCATCACTTCCTCCATCTCCTGCATCACCAGGCGGCGGATGCGGTTGGCCCGGAGGTACTCGACGGCGGGCACGAACTGCCCCTGGCGGAAGGTGCGCGGCCAGTTGTTCAGCCCCTCGGTGATGCCCCGACGGGTCAACTCGTCAAAGACTGCCGCTGCCTCGGTCCCGAGAATGATCCGCAGGGCCGACACCGGATACTTCGCCGGCAGCTTGATCGGCACCAGTCGGACGCCCAGCTCGCGGAGCACGCGGAGCCGCTCTTCGCCGGCGTCCTCGAAGTAACCGACCTTCAGGGTGCGGAGGTCGCGCGACAGTGGCCAGGTGAATGGCCGATCGACCGCGCTGGGATCGAGCCCGTCAAAGCCGTGGATGGCACCGAAGACCAGGGCGCAATCCTCCACCGAGCGGGCCATCGGGCCGATCTTGTCCATGCTCCAGGCCAGGGTCATGCAGCCGTGGCGGCTCACCCGGCCGAAGGTCGGCCGCAGCCCGGTGACGCCGCACTGCCGACAGGGTGAGACAATGCTCCCCAATGTCTCGCTGCCCAGGGCAAAGCCAACCAGCCCGGCGGCGACGGCGCTGGCGGAGCCGGCCGACGAACCGCTGGAGCCTTGCCGCGGGTCCCAGGGGTTGCGGGTCATGCCGCCGAACCAGCGGTCGCCCTGGGCCAGGGCGCCCAGTGTCAGCTTGGCGACGAGTACCGCCCCGGCATCCTCCAGCTTCCGGGCCACGGTCGCCTTGGTGTCGAGAACCTGTCCCTTGAACGGGGCCGCTCCCCAGGTCGTCGGGTAGCCGGGGTAGGCGATCAGGTCCTTGGCGCCCCAGGGGATGCCGTGCAGAGGTCCCCGGTAGCATCCGGCGGCGATCTCGCGGTCGGCCTGCTCGGCCTGCCGCAGCGCCAGATCCTCGGTGTAGGTGACGACGCAGCGCAGCACCGGGTCATACTTCCGCAGCCGTTCGAGATAGAGCCGGGTCAGTTCCATGCTCGATACCTGGCGGGTGCGGAGCAGGGCCGCCAGGGTGGTGACGGGCAGAAAGGCCAGGTCATCGCCGGCATCGGGCCGCTTAGGGGCGGCTTGCTGGATCGGTTCGACGGTGCCGCGGCCCAGCCGGTCGGCCGGCGGCAGCCACGGTGCCGGGTGGAACGCCAGGGCCGGCGGGACATGGTTGGCAAGGGGAACGCCGCGCATCGTCTGGAAGTCGCGCTGGGCCTGGTTCAGGCCGGTGACGATCGCCTTGCGTTCCTCGTCGGACAGTTTGAGGCCGGCGATCCATTCGGCTTGCTGGATCATCTCCGCGGTGACGGCCGGGGCCTTCTCCGCTTGGGCGGCCAGGGCGCGCTGGAACACAGGCGACCCAACCCCCAGTGCCGCGAGCAGCTTGAGCAGGTGCCGTCGCGTCGGGAGGCGCGAGGCCGGCGGCGCGGTGTTGATGCCGATGTGATCCGGTTGGTTCTCGTTTGTCATGCGGTACCCTCTTCATGATCTCTGTCGGGTGGCACACCCTGAGTCTGCGACGGGCGTGCGGACCACCCACGCCCGTCGAAGACTCCGGGCGTGCCACCCAGCCGCGGATCGCGACAAAGCGAAGACGCCTCATAAACCGGGTCCCCCAGTATATACCAGAAATCTCAAGGGGGTGGCAGCGTATAAGAACAAAGGAGCATTGCCCGATGACGGCGGCGGCCAGGCCAGGAGGTCCGTTCCCGTCGCTTTCTGCCGCTGCCAAAGGAGGACCCATCCACGGACCTTCCCGGATCGAATTCATCCCGCTGCGCCCCGCCGTTCGCTCCGGTGCGGCTGAACGTCCCGCCGATGCTCGGGGAGATTGAACTGTGCCGCTTCCGCCTGGCGTGGAACGAGCCTCAGCAGGCCCAGCGGCGGCGCGTGTACGTGTCGTTGACGCTGCCGGCCGTCGCTGCTACGGTCTGGGACCGGCGTCCAATGTCGAGGTGCAGGAACAGGCCGTCCTGCTTCTGATCGCCCGGGCCAAGAAAGAAGCGACCCGCTGCTCTTTTCTTCACGGAGGGGGGTGAAAAGATTCGCGCCACTGCGTAAACCAACCCCCGGGCCGATGCTTTGCTCCGGTCGTCAATGCCCCGGCTCGCCGCAGCGTTAATGTCCCAAGAGGAAAGGGATACTCCATGCGAACCGTTCTGCTGGCCGGTGGTGTGCTCCTGGGGTCGCTGGCGCTCCTGGTTGCCGCAGGGCCGCCGGACACGGCCCCGTCGATTCAGATCACCCACGGGCCGATTCTGGGACGGCTCGGCCCGAACGAGATTGGCGTCTGGGTCCGGACATCCCGTCCCGGCACCTTTCGGGTGCGCCTGGGCCTCCAGGCGGACCGGCTGGACCAGCTCTCCGGCCCGGCGGCAACCCGCCTGGAACATGACAACACCGGCTGGGTCCACATCACGGGGCTCAAGCCGAATACCAAGTACTATTACCAGGTCCAGGTGGGCGAGGGGAAGGAAGCTGGCCCGGGCGGGTCATTCCGCACCCTGCCCGAGCCGGCCCAGTTCCGCGATCCCAAGCTCAATCCGCGCGGCCTGTTCAACTTCCGGTTCGAGTTCGCCTGCGGTAACAACCAGACGCCTCAACAGGGGAGCGGCACCGAGCTGCCGGCCTTCAAGACGATGCTGGAGCAGCTCAAGGACCGGATCCACTTTGCCATCCAGAACGGCGACTGGCTCTACGAGGACCGTCGGGAGTACACGGTGGACGAGTGGCTGAAGCAGGTCGGTCGGACGCGCGCCGACCTGCCGCCGGTGGTGCGCCATGCCCCGACCATCGTCGGCGTCTGGGAGAACTACAAGGTCTATCTGGAGCGCGGCAAGAACCTGGCCGCCTGGCATCGCGAGATCCCGTCGTTCTTTACCTTTGACGATCACGAAATCCTCAACGACGTCTGGGGTGCCGGCTCGGCTGGGCTGCGCGACCGTCGGGCCGTCTTCCGCGACATCGGCGTGCAGGCCTGGTATGACTACCTGGGCTGGAGCAACCCGGTGGACTTCCGCCAAGGCATCGTGTTCGGCAAGGCTCGGCTGCAGAAGGGCAGCGACGTGCTGACCGATCCAGAGGCCGACTTCACCAAACTCGACCTCAAACAGGCGGCCAACCTGCATGTCCACTGGGGCACGACGACGGCCGGGGTCAATGACAACAAACTCGATGGCGTCGGCGGCGACCCTAACGCCGGCGTCTACGACATTGTGGCGGTGCTCGACAAGACCCGGCTGCGCATTCGGCCGGCGGCCCGGGAGGACGGCCAGCCATCGTACTCGATCGGTCGGCGCTCGTACTACCGGCTGCGGATCAGCAACTGCGACTTCTTCGTGCTCGACACGCGCTCCCACCGGGAGATGCACGACGTCAGGCAGCCGGACAAGCCGGGGCTATCCATGCTGGGCCGGCAGCAGAAGGAGTGGCTGCTGGAGGGGATGAAGCAGAGCGACGCCGACTTTTTCTTTGTGGTGTCGTCGGTCAATTTTATGGTGCCGCACGTCGGCGGTGGAGCGGTCCGGGGCGAGAACAAGGACGACGCCTGGACGGTCTTCCTCGATGAGCGGGAGCAGCTGATCAAGTTCTGGGACAGTCTGGGCAAGCCGGTGTTTGTGCTGACCGGCGACCTGCACAACAGTTTCGCGATCAAGATCACCGACCGAGTCTGGGAGTTTGCCTCGGGCCCGCACAACTCGAACAACCACATCGCCCGGGACGAGGACAACCGGCCGGCGAGCGGCATTTACGACTCGCGGGGCCGCAAGTGCGAGATCCGCTGGTCGAGTTATTTCCGGGACGACATCCCGCGCGAGAACCTGCAGCACCCGTTTTACTGCGTGGTGCAGGTGAACAACGTCTTCAACAACCCACTCCGCCTGGGGGAGGAGCGCTGGGTGGCGTTCCCGCGGCCGCAGGTAGTCTTTCAGTACTACGATGGCCGCACCGGCGAGCTGCGCTACGCGGAGGCAATCACTGCGTCACGGTAGGGACGGGCGGGCATGGATTCGCCCAGCCGGGGACAAGCGCTCACTCCTCGTCGGCGGGGTCGGCCGGCGGCAGCGGTGTGGCGCCGGGAGGTGGGGTGCCCTTGCCGGCACGGACGTAAGCGGCGCGGCGGCGCTCGTACTCGGCCGGGGTCAGCCGCTCCAACTCGGTCTGGCCTCCCGCGACCGCCTGGCGGTGGAGCTGCTTCAAGAACGGGATGCACCAGCCGCAGCCGGTACCGGCGCCGCCGCACTCAGACAGCTGGCTAGGGACCTTCGGCCGGCGGAGGCGGATGAAGTTGAGCAGCTTCCGCTTGGTCACGTGAAAGCAGTAGCAGACCTTGTCGTCGAGATCCATCGCTGTCCCGTTTTACCGAGCCCCCAGCCATTCCAGCTGTGGCAGAAGCTTCGCAAGCTCCTCAGCATCCGGCCACGAACGAAGGCAGAGCACCACCTCTTCGACTGGAGGATACGCCCTTTCGAGGAGCGGCGTCAGGCCGCGGGCGAACTCAGCCATCGACAATCGTCCATAACCGGTACCGACCGCCGCCAGTGCAACCCGTCGGGCGGACCGGGCGGCGGCCCGCCGCAGGCTGTCGTCGATCACCGACCGGACGACCTCGGCCGAGCTGTTGTAGAACGCATCGACCGCGACGGCGTGCAGCACCGCGCGGTAAGAGCTCCCGCAAGGCGGCATCTCGACCACTTCACCACGGCCGACCGACCGGAGGCCGCGGTCGGTGAGGTACCGGTTCAGCGCGGCCTGCATGGCGTCGCCATAACGGAGGAGGAAGGCGCCGCCAACGCCGCCCGACAGGGCAAGGAAAACGTTCGCCGAGCAGACGAGCACATCAGCCGGCACGTCCAGGATGTCGCCGTGGCTGAGCTGCCACTTCATCGGCTGCGACCTCTGAGGACGTTGAACGTTCTTGCCGCCCGCCAACCTATCATACCACAGGCGTGGCCGTGCCCTTCGAAAGAGCGTGGCGATGGGATGGCGAGCGGCGGTGCCAACGCTGTCACTCGCTGGGGGTTCTCAGCGTCCCTGGATGATGGCCAGGGCCTTGGCGGCCTCGTCACGGCAGCGCTTGTCGGGGGACTGCTGGGCGTCCTTGAGCGCCGCGATGATGGCCGGGCGGTTGGCCTTGGGGCCGATGCGGGCCAGGGCCTGGGCCGCCAGGAAGCGGGCGTCGCCCCCCAGGTTGGCCGCCACCCGCGAGTCGCCGGTCTGCCCTTCGCCGCCCCCGCTCACCTGAGCGTCAGTCCGGTTATAAATCCGCAGGCGGTCGTCGTTGAGCATTTCCAGCAGCACGTCAATGGCCTTGTCCGGGGTGCGTGGCCCCAGCCGCAGCGCCAGGCAGCGGGCTGCGTCGTAGCGCACCACCTGAATCTCCGGATCCCTCTCGTGCAGCACGGCGGTCAACGGGCCGACAAGGCCAGCCTTTTCCGGGTCCTGCACCAGGAAGAGTGCCCAGACGGCCCGGTGACGCACCCCCGGCCCGGTGTCGTGCTGCAACGCCCGGAGCAGCGCGGGGAGGGCCTGGTCGATCACCAGCCGCTCGATCTCGCGGAACTGCCTCTCATCAGTGGCTTCCTGGCCGATGTGGGCGATGGCCTCGGCGGCAAACTGGCGAACCGCGGCGCTGGGCTCTTCCGGGCGGAGGGCCCGCGCCAGATCGGGGATGGCCGACCGCGCTGCCGGACCAATCCGGCCCAGGGCCAGGGCAGCGTTGCGGCGGACCGGCTGGCTTTCGTCGGTCAGAGCGGCGGTCAGGTCCGGGACGGCCGCG
>DATLYH010000354.1:0-15277 GCA_035575035.1 Gemmataceae bacterium | reverse complement strand
TTGGCGCCGGCGCCAAGCCGCAAGCGGCCTCTGGAAAGGGCCCCTTATGTCCACCCCTACGCGCCAGCGCATCCCCCTGCCGGTCTCGTCGCACCGGCCCGCTCCGTACACCGGCCCATCCCGCGAGGAAGTGCTCGCCCTCCGTCGGCAGTACCTCACCCCCGCGCTGATCACCTACTACCGCGAGCCGCTCCTCCTGGTCGAGGGGCACATGCAATACCTCTGGGACGAGACCGGCAAGCAGTACCTCGACGGCTTCGCCGGCATCGTCACCGTGTCGGTCGGCCACTGCCACCCGCGCGTCGTTGAGAAGGTGCGGGAACAGCTCGGCAAGTTGCAGCACACCACCACCATTTACCTGCACCCCGCGGCCGGACTGCTGGCGAAGAAGCTGGCCGAGCACATGCCGCCCGACAGTGGCCTGAGCGTCAGCTACTTCACCAACTCCGGCAGCGAGGCCAACGAGATCGCCCTGCTGACGGCCCGCGAGTACACCGGCAACTTCGACGTGATCAGTCTGCGACACGGCTACCACGGCGGCAGCCAGGCCACCCTGGGGCTGGTCGGCCACAGCACCTGGAAATTCAAGAGCAACCTGACCGTCGGTGTCAGCCACGCGGCCCCGGGCTACTGCTATCGCTGTCCCTTCGGCCTGGAATACCCCTCCTGTGACATCCGCTGCGCCCACGATGTTGCAGACGTGATCCGCTACACCACGTCGGGCGAAATCGCCTGCTTCATCGCCGAGCCGATCCAGGGCGTCGGTGGGGCAATCACCCCACCGCCGGAGTATTTCCCGATCGTCTACGACATCATCCGCCGCCACGGCGGGCTGTGCGTCGCCGACGAGGTGCAGACCGGCTTCGGCCGGACCGGACGGCATTTCTGGGGCTTCCAGAACTGGGGCGTCACACCGGACATCGTCACCCTGGCCAAGGGGATCGGCAACGGCGCGCCTTTGGGTGCTTGCGTCACCCGCAGGGAGATCGCCGAGGCGCTGAAGCACCGCACCCACTTCAACACCTTCGGCGGCAACCCGGTCGTGATGACTCAGGGGCTGGCCACGCTGGAGGTGATCGACCGCGAGAACATCCAGCAGAACGCCCTGGAGGTCGGCCGGCACCTGAAGGAAGGGCTCCTGGCGCTCCAGGAGCGGCACCCCTTGATCGGCGAGGTGCGCGGCCTGGGGCTAATGCTGGGCGTGGAGTTGGTGCGCGACCGCCGGACCAAGGAGCCGGCCGACCGCGAGGCGACCGAGGTGCTGGAGCTGTGCAAGGAGCGCGGCCTGCTTCTGGGCAAGGGCGGATACTTCGGCAACACCCTCCGCATCAAGCCGCCGATGTGCCTCACCCGCGCCGACGCCGATTTCCTGGTGGACTGCCTGGACGAGGTGCTCGACCTCGTGGCCGGCCGCTGACCGCCGCCTTGCTCTCACTCGCAGGACCAGCGCGGGAGCGAGGCGGAAATCCGCCCTTCTGCCGCGGGCGTCCAGGTGTTCGGGTTGATGCCGTTGGGCATGTAGTCCGCCGGGGGGAAAAGAACGGCGTCGCCGCAGCGTTGTCGCAACCTTCGCCGCCGGCCTCGTCTACCTCCCTGGCCCACTTCCGCCGATCCTGCTATCCTCATACCCAAACAATCTCTGCCACGGGCCACGGATTATTGACCACGGACGAATGGACAAGTCACTGACCCCGATGATGCAGCAGTACCGGGAAGCCAAGGAGCGCTACCCCGGGATGCTTCTCTTCTTCCGCAACGGCGACTTCTACGAGCTGTTCGAGGAAGATGCCGAGCTTGGCGCGCGGCTGCTGGGCATCCAGCTGACCCGACGGGACAAGGAAATCCCGATGGCCGGGGTGCCGCACCACTCCCTGGACCGCTATCTGCGGCGGCTGCTGCAAGCCGGCCACCGCGTCGCCATCTGCGAGCAGATGGAAGATGCCTCCCAGGCCAAGGGGATCATCCGCCGTGAGGTCACGCGCGTCCTGACGCCCGGCACCCTGACCGAGGATGACCTGCTCGATCCGCGGCGGTCCAACCATCTGGTCGCGGTGGCGCCGCGCGGCCCGCTGGCCGGGCTGGCCTGGGTGGAGCTGTCCACCGGCAAGTTCCAGGCTGTCGATGTTCCCTGGCCGCGCCTGGCCGATGAGCTGGGCCGGATTGCCCCGGCCGAGTGCCTCTGCGCCGAAGGGGAACTCCCCCGGCTGGACGAGCGCCTGCGGCAGGCAGCGCCGGCGGCGCTCATCACCCCCCGGCCCGACTGGACCTTCGACGCCGCCTCGGCCCGGGCCGCCCTCTTCCATCATTTCGGCATCACCACGCTGGCCGGCTTCGGTTTCGACGATCAGCAGCCCTGCCTGGTCGCCGCCGGCGCCTTGCTCCTCTATCTGCAAGAGACGTTCCGGGCAAACCTGAGTCATCTCAATCGGCTGCGGCCCTACCGCCCAGATCGCTTTCTCTTTCTCGATGAGGTCACCCGCCGCAGTCTGGAGCTGACCCGCACCTTGCGCGACGGCGGCCGCGAGGGCTCGCTGCTGGCGGTGCTGGACCGCACGGTGACGCCGATGGGGGCCCGGTTGCTCCAGGACTGGATCGTCGCCCCCCTGGCCGATCGACCGGCCATTGAGGCGCGGCTGGATGCCGTCGCCGAGCTGAAGGATGACCATGCCCTGCGCAGCGAGCTTCGGCAGCTGCTGGCCGAGACCCTCGACTTGCAGCGGCTGACGGCGCGGGTGAGCGCCGGCCGGGCGTCGCCGCGCGACCTGGGGGCGGTGGCCCGCACTCTGCGCCTGCTCCCCCGGCTGAAGGCCAAGGTGACGGCCCGGCGGTCGGCCCTGCTCCGCGACCTGGAGTCGCGGCTGGAATTGTGTCCCGACCTCCGCGAGGCGCTGGACGCCGCCCTGGTGGACGACCCGCCGCTGACGGCCAAGGAAGGGGGCATCTTCCGTCGCGGCTACGATGCCGCCCTCGACGAACTGTACGCCATCACCAGCGGCGGCAAGGAATGGATCGCCAAGTTCCAGGCCGACGAGATCCGGCGGACCGGCATCCCCAGTTTGAAGGTTGGTTTTAACCAGGTCTTCGGCTACTACATCGAGGTGACCCACACCCACGCCGGCAAGGTGCCTCCGGATTACCAGCGCAAGCAGACCCTCAAGAATGCCGAGCGCTACATTACGCCGGAGCTAAAGGAGAAGGAAGAGAAAGTGCTGACAGCGCAGGAGAAGATCTACAGCCGCGAGTACGAGCTGTTCCTGGCCCTGCGCGACCGGGTGGCGGCCCAGACCAGCCGGCTGCTGCAAACCGCCGAGGTGCTGGCGATGCTAGACGTGCTGGCGGCCCTGGCCGAGTTGGCCGACACCCAGCAGTACTGCCGCCCCGAGCTGACCGAGGAACCGGTCCTCCAGATCAGCCACGGCCGACACCCCGTCCTCGATCAACTGCTGCCCCCGGGCACCTTCGTCCCCAACGATGTCAACCTGGGGCCGGAGCAGGGATGGCTCTGGCTGATTACCGGACCGAACATGTCTGGAAAGTCAACTTTCATCAGACAGGTGGCGCTCCTCACGCTGATGGCCCAGATGGGGAGCTTTGTCCCGGCGCGGCAGGCGCGGGTCGGGATCGCCGACCGCATCTTCACCCGGGTCGGGGCCAGCGATGAGTTGAGCCGCGGCCAGAGCACCTTCATGGTGGAGATGACCGAGGCGGCCAACATCCTCAACAATGCCACGGCCCGCAGCCTGGTCATCCTCGACGAGATCGGCCGCGGCACCAGTACCTACGATGGCGTCTCTTTGGCCTGGGCGATCACCGAGTACCTGCACGATCAGATCGGCTGCCGGGCCCTGTTCGCCACCCATTACCACGAACTGGCCCAGCTGGCTGACAAGCTGCCGGGGCTGCGGAACTACAATGTCCTGGTCCGCGAGTGGCAAAACGAGGTGGTTTTCCTGCACCAGATTGCCCCCGGCAGCGCCGACAAGAGCTACGGCATCCACGTGGCCCGGCTGGCCGGCGTGCCCGACGAGGTGCTCGACCGGGCCCAGGAGGTACTGGCCGAACTGGAGAGCCACCAGGTCCATGCCCGCCGCCGCGCCGGCGGCGCGCCCCGGCGGCGAAGGGACCAGCCCGAGCAGCCCAGCCTGTTCGCTGACGCTGAGGTGTCATCCGCGGAGCATACCAAAGGACACGAAGGGAGAAAAGAACCCGCGGGATAAGGGCGCGGCCTGGCTGCCTTCTGGCGAAGGCGGCTGCCCCTTGGGGAGCAGAGTCGGTCTCTGATGTATCTTCGTGTCCGCGGGGATCGCTCGAAAGGATTTCTCATGCAGTTTCATCCCGGTCGGATCGAGGGGATCATCTGGCGGCCGCTGCGGAAGTACCACGATGCCCGCGGCTGGCTGTGCGAGCTGTTCCGCCACGACGAACTGCCGCCCGAGTTCCATCCGGTGATGGCCTATGTCTCGCTCACCGAGCCCGGCGTGGCCCGGGGGCCGCACGCCCACGCCGAGCAGGCCGATTGCTTTTGCTTCCTCGGACCGTCCAACTTCCAGGTCTATCTGTGGGATGACCGGCCGGGCTCGCCGACTTACCGTACCTTCGAGACCGCCATCGTCGGCGAGGACCGGCCGATGCTGCTGATTATCCCGCCGGGCGTGGTCCATGCGTACAAGAACGTCGGCGGCCGGCCCGGCCTGGTCTTCAACTGTCCCAACCGGCTCTACAAGGGCCCCGGCCGCAAGGACCCTGTGGACGAGGTCCGCCACGAGAACGATCCGAATAGTCCCTTCCGCGTCGATTGACCGGGGGCGGGCGCCGCTACCGCGTTGGCGTCGGCCTCGCTAAACTGAGGGCATGTCTCCGAACTTCACGCCCGCTGCCACCCGCGCTCTGGAGGCGGCCCAACTTTGGGCTCACGCGGAGGGGGCCGCCGAGGTACGGCCGGTCCACCTGCTCCACGGCCTGCTTCAGGAAGACGAAGGCCGGGCCGCCGTGCTGCTTACCCGCGCCGGCGCCGCCCCCGACACCCTGCGCCGTGCCTTCGCCCGGCACCCGCCGATCGACGCCGCCGAATCCCGGCCGTCCCTGCCGCTGAGCGCCGACGCCGCGGCAATCCTCGACCTGGCCCGGGAGTTGGCGGAGGAGTTTGCGGGGGAGCGGGTGGTGGCCAGTGAATTTCTGCTGCTGGCCATCCTGCGCCGCGATGAGGCGGCCCGCCGTTCGCTAGAGCAGCTTGGGCTGGTCATCGCCCGGCTGGAGGAGTTGTTCCTCGCCGCCCAGGGACCGCCGCTGCGGCTGGAGGAGCCGCTTCATCTGGCCGAACCAACGGAGCAAATCGACACGGCCCGTATCCTCGATGCCGGCGCCAACCGCGCCCGCGAGGCGCTGCGGGTCATCGAGGATTATTGCCGCTTCGTCCTGGACGATGCCTTCCTCAGCGGCGAGCTAAAGCGGTTGCGGCACGACCTGGCCGAAGCCCTCGCCGGCCTGCCCCCGGGGATTTTGCTGGCAGCGCGCGACACCCGGCGCGACGTCGGCACCGCCCTGTCCACGCCACAGGAGCAGGAGCGCCGCTCGCTTTGGGCCGTGGTCCAGGCCAACCTCAAGCGGCTTCAGGAAGCCTTGCGCAGCCTGGAAGAGTACGCCAAGCTGCTGGGGCCGGGCGGGGCCTTCGGCGGCCGGGCAACACCCCACCTGAGTGCAGCATTGGAACAGCTGCGCTACCGCAGCTATACGCTGGAGCGGGCGATTGTCCGGGGAGCGCCGGCGCGCGAGCGGCTGGCGGGAGCGCGGCTGATGGTGTTGCTGAGCGGCTCGGCCTGCCGGGCCTCCCTGGAATGGACCATCCGTGAGGCGGCCGCTGGCGGGGCGGACATCATTCAACTGCGGGAAAAGGAGCTGGACGACCGCCGGCTCCTGGAGCGGGCCCGGCAGGTGCGCCGCTGGACCCGCGAGGCGGGGGTGCTGTTCATCGTCAACGACCGCCCCGACATCGCCCGGCTAGCGGAGGCCGACGGCGTTCACCTTGGTCAGGAGGACATGCCGGTCAAGGATGCCCGCCGCATCGTGGGGCCCGATGCCTTGATCGGCGTCAGCACGCACAACCTGGACCAGGTCCGACAGGCGGTGCTGGACGGTGCCAGCTACCTCGGCGTCGGCCCGACCTTCCCTTCCGGCACTAAGGACTTCGCCGAATTGGCCGGACTCGAATTTGTCCGCCAGGCGACGGCCGAGACATCGCTGCCCGCCTTTGTCATCGGCGGCATCAACAGCCAGACGATCGGCGCTGCGGTCGCGGCCGGGGCTCGGCGCGTGGCCGTCAGCCAGGCGATCTGCCAGGCGGAAGCCCCGCAGGCCGTGGCCCGGGCGCTCCGGCAGGCGCTGACGACCATGACGAATGGCGAAATCCGCATGACGAAAGAATGACGAATGGCCACATGACGAAACCCGGAAGAAGGACCTCCCTCCCTCGTCGAGGAACGAGCATCCGGAGGCCGACCCCTCCACCCCCTTCGGTGTGGGTTGTTCGGGCTTCCTCCGTCATTCGGTATTCGTCCTTCTTGCGTCATTCGTGTTTCGTCATTCGTCATTCCCAAGCTGCGCGTTTTGCAGTTGTGTTGTGGGCGTGTCCACGGCAAAGAAAAAAGGGAGGGCCACCCGTGGGGGGAGACGGGTGGCCCAGGGGGTCCAGCGGGGTTGCCGTCGAGGTAGGAAAGGGGGGAAGCAGCGCTCCGATAAGGATGATGGCGAGTCCGGGACAGTTGAGGGTCGGGAGTGCGGGGGGTCTCCCAGCAACCATCCCGAACTCGCGCCGCGGACGGGGGGTTCCGCACAGGCCGTCGGGGGAACGGCCCCTCATCCACCAGAGCACCCGGCCAGCGCTTCACGTCGGTCGGGTCGTCTTCCTTCTCTCGCAAGCAGCGTGCCAGCCACGCCGGGCGGTTCAGGGAAATGATGCAAGCAGCTACAGCAAGACGACTTGCGCCTGACACCCCCTCCTGAGGGCGCCGGGCGAGCGCTTGCAGGGCTTTGTAAAAAACGTCTTCGGCGATGTAATTCCTGCCACCCGATCGCGGCAGCGCCTTCGCTTCTTCGCCAAATTACGTCGTCATTCCTCTCGGCTTTGCGATCCGCCTGAACGGCGAATCGCTTTCTCACGACCGCGCCAGCATCCGGCTGACGGTGCGGGCCAGGGCCTCGGGGGCGAACGGCTTCTCGATGAAATTCACCCCCTTGTCGAGGATGCCGTGGCGGAGGATGGCATCGTCGGTGTAGCCGGACATGTAAAGCACCCGCAGGTTGGGGCGCAGCCGGGCCAGGCGATCGGCCAGCTGCCGGCCGCTCATCTGCGGCATCACCACATCGGTCACCAACAAGTCAATGGCACCGGGGTGCTGCTCGCCCAGCCGCAGCGCCTCGCGGCTGTGCCGGGCCTCCAGCACCTGGTAGCCGCAGTGTTGTAGCACCTGGCGCGCCACGGTCCGCACCCCCTCCTCATCCTCAACCAGCAGCACCGTCCCGGTGCCCCGCGGGATGTCCGGGGCGCTGGGCCGCGGCCGGGGCGGCATCGTCACCCCTTCCGCCGGCGGCAAGTAGATCTTGAACGAGGCGCCGTGGCCCGGCTCACTGTAGACGTAAATATAGCCGCCCGACTGCTTGACGATCCCGTAAACCGTCGCCAGCCCCAACCCCGTCCCCTTGCCTGCCTCCTTGGTGGTGAAGAATGGCTCGAACAGGTGGGCCTTCGTCGCCGCGTCCATGCCACAGCCGGTGTCGCTGACCGCCAGCAGCACATAGGGGCCCGGCCGGATCTCTCGGTGCGCCTGCACGTAGGCGCTGCTTAACTCCACATTGCGGGTCTCGATAAGCAACTTGCCGCCGTGCGGCATGGCGTCCCGGGCGTTGATCGCCAGGTTCATCAAGACTTGCTCCAGCTGCCCCGGATCGGCCTTCACCGGCCGCAATGCCGGATCGAGGGCCGTGGTCAGCTCGATGTCCTCACCGATCAGACGCCGCAGCATCTTATCCAGGTCGCTCACCAGGACGTTCAGGTCGAGCACCACAGGGGTAAGGATGGCTCGGCGGCTGAACAGAAGCAGCTGACGGATCAGCGCCGTGGCTCGCTCGGCAGCGCTCTTGATCTCCTTGACCGACGCGCGGAGGGATTCCTGCTTGCCCAGACCGGCGAGGGTCAGGTCGGCGTAGCCGGTGATGATGGTGAGGAGGTTGTTAAAGTCATGAGCGACGCCGCCAGCCAGCCGCCCTACCGCCTCCATCTTCTGTGCTTGCAGGAACTGGGCCTCCAGCCGCTTGTGCTCCGTGATGTCGCGGAGCCGGGTGAGGACGCACGGCTCGCCGTCCAGCTCGATCAGCTCCATCGAGGCACTCAGGTCGCGCACCTGCCCCGAACGGAGCCGCAGGGAACATTCCCTCTCGGGGATGGAACGCCGTTGCCGCAACTCCTCCAGGAGCCGGGAGCGCTCCTCCCCCTGAGGCCAAACGTCCAACTCGGCCATGGTCCGGCCGATGACCTCTTCCCGGCGATAGCCGTGCAGCCAGAGGAAAGAATCGTTGACGTCGAGGAACCGTCCCTCCGCCAGGGTGCTAATGGCAATGGCGATTGGACTGGCGTGGAACACCCGGGAAAAGCGCTCCTCGGACCGCCGCAGTGCTGCCACCGCCTGCTGCCGCTCTGCTTCCGCTTGTTCCACCCGTTGGCGGAGTGCCTTTAACTCAGCGAGGTCCCCTTCTCGTGTTTCGTCGGTATTGGGCATTCTGATCCCCCCAAGGTTGATTTGAATTGCCCAGGTTGAGGCTCCAGTGGATATCCTAGCTCACTCTCGGGGGACTTTCTTATGGGGTTCGGGATGTTACAGGAATTCCGGAAGGGAAATTCAACAGGGGAAGCGAGGATTGAGTATGAAGCGCGAGGTGAAGGTGCGGTTATCGCGAAGGAAATCGCTCCGGATTTGTCTGGGTTTCGGTCCGTTGCCGCTTGCGGTGCAAGCACCACGCCGCAAGCGGCAACGGCCACCGATCCTGCCGGTTTAGTAGGCGTAGGTTCCCGTTGGGCAGTAGGTGACAGGGTAATAGCAACCATGCGGGGCGCACCAGTAGAAGTAGCCGCAGGTGTAGGGGCACCAGTAGATCGTGCAGCCGTAAACCGGGCTCCAGCAGCAGTGCCCCCAGTGGCAGTGATAGCTGCCGGGGTAACACCAGCCGAAATGGCACTTCTTGGCGTGCTTCACCAGGTAGTCATGCCCACCGACCGGCCCCCCGACCTTCTTGTTGACGTGCGGCACCTGCTGCGTGGGCGGGAGGACATTCGTCCCCTTTTTGAAGGGCATCGTCACGGGAACTGGGGCGGGGTTGCGGAAGCCCCCCGATTGAACGCCACTGCTGCGGAAGCCGCCTTGCGGACCCCCGCCCCCCTTCCCCGCTGCCTGCGCCCCGCCAGCCACTGCCAGTCCCAGGACCACCGCCGCCAGACTTGTGATCAACCGCTTCATGAATGACTCCTTGCTGCGATACAGCGTTCGACTGTTGACTCGAATGAGTCCACCTGTCTCTCGAACGCACCTCCTTAACGCAAGGGCGGTGCCACTTCCGGGGGGCGCTCGCAGTACCATCAATATAAGTGTCTTCGAAATATGTACTTGAGATATGTTGTCGCTTTTGCCGACGCCCCGCCCCCGGGTCGGCGTAGGTGGGGAAGCATCCGGTTTCCGTCATCGTTTGGATACGATTGTCATCGTTTTGATTGCAGAGGAGGCTGTAAACTTCCCTTCACTCGGGTTACTCGCGGCGTTAACCGATCGGAACACGCCGAATTATCCCGTGGGCGCTCTACCCGCACAGAAATGGTCGTAAATCCTGGAATGGTCACTGTTTAATCCAAGCGGTCCGACCAAGACGCGGCCGAGGCGACGCCGGCACGGCTTTTGCCCCTAACAACCCGCGGAACAAGAGAAGGCGGATGCTCCCGAAGCCCGACCTGTCGGCGAAGCTGGGCTTCTCTCCCAAGCAGCTGGGGACCGATTCTTTTCACCCTTCCCAGAGTCAAGAAAAGAATCCCCTGGCCCGCGGCTTGGCGATGACCGGAACCCGAGAAGGGCCCCTCCCCCCTCCCCATCGGTTTGCGACGGGAATGCCGCACTCGCCTTCTTGACCCGTGTGGTTTCTTGCAAAGGCGCCAGGGATGATTCCTTCCTCCGGCCCGCATTCGCTGCGCTCCCCTTGCCAGGCTGACCGGGCCTGTCCGGCCAAGGTCTTGGTCCATCAGGAAGCCCCCGTCGATACCGACCTCCCCGCCGAGGAGGCGACGGTCCACTCCCTCCCCGCCGGGCATCGGCTGGTCCCCGACGCGGCGTCGCTGACCGCGGCGCCCCGCCCGCGGTCCCTGGTTGGCAAATGCCTGGGCGATTTCGAGATCATGGCGGAGCTGGGGCGCGGCGGCATGGGCATCGTTTACAAGGCTTGGCAGAAAAGCCTGGGACGCACCGTGGCCCTGAAGCTGCTGCCGCACGAACACCTGCACGACTCGATGCGGGCGGCACGTTTCCTGCTCGAGGCCCGGGCGGTCGCTGCCTTGAAGCACCCCAACATCATCACCGTCCACCAACTTGGCCGTTGCGCCGCCGGCCAGTTCCTGGTCTTCGACTACGTTGAGGGGCCATCCCTGGAAGACCTGACCCGGAAGGGCCTGCCGCCTATTCCCTGGACGGTGACGCTGCTGATCGTCCTTGCCGAGGCTATCCATTACGCTCACACCCAGGGCGTGCTCCACCGCGACCTGAAGCCGGCCAACATCCTGCTCGAGCGCTGCCGCCGCCCGGTCATCATTGACTTCGGGCTGGCGAAGTTCCTCCACGAGGACTCGGCACTGACACAGGACGGCACCATCATGGGGAGCCCGTCGTACATGGCCCCCGAGCAGGCCGGCCAGGACCTCGACCAGGTTGGGCCGGCCAGCGACGTTTACTCGCTGGGCGCCATCCTGTACATGTTGCTGACCGGCCGTGCCCCCTACGACGAGGGCTCCTTCCTGAGTACGGTCCTGAAAGTGGTCGCCCCGGAAATGCCCCCGTCGGTGCGGCGTCTGGAGCCGCGGGTGCCCGCCGCGCTGGAGCACATCTGCATGAAGTGCCTGAACAAGAAGCCGGCTGACCGCTATCCCACAGCCCGCGCCCTGGCTGACGACCTCCGCCGCTGCCGAACCCACCTCGCAAGGAGACACGGAGAATAGCCTAATTCCGTGTTCCCTCGTCTCCTTGTCTCCCGGTCTCCTTGTCTCCCGGTCTCCGTGTCTCGACAATAAAATTGTCCGCGTACCTGCAAAGGGGAGCACCCATGCCCCGCGATTTGATTCTCGGCACTGCCGGCCACATCGACCACGGCAAGACCTCGCTCGTTAAGGCCCTCACCGGCATCGACTGCGACCGCCTTCCCGAAGAGAAGGCCCGCGGCATCACCATCGACATCGGCTTCGCTGTCCTCGACCTGGGCGAATACCGCTTGGGCATCGTGGACGTCCCTGGCCACGAGCGCTTTATCAAGAACATGCTCGCCGGTGCCACCGGCATCGACCTGGCCATCCTGGTGGTGGCGGCCGACGACTCCGTCATGCCGCAGACACGCGAGCACCTGGAGATCCTCCGCCTGCTTGGGCTGCGGCACGGCCTGATCGCCCTGACCAAGTGCGACCTGGTCGATGAGACTACCCGTGAGGTAGTCGAGCTGGAAGTCCGCGAGCTGGTGCAGGGGACCTTCCTGGAGAACGCCCCCATCGTCCGGACCTCGGCCCAGACCGGCGAGGGGATCGCCGAGCTGAAAGCACGCATCGCCGAGATCTGCAAGCGGGTGGAGGAGCGGCCCCTCACCCCTCCCCTCTCGGGGGGGGAGAGGGGGAGGGGTGAGGGGGGGTGGTTCCGCATGGCCATCGACCGTTCGTTCATTGTGCAGGGACATGGGACGGTGGTCACCGGGTCGGTCACCTCCGGGAGCATCAAGGTCGGCGATGAGGTGGAGTGGCTGCCGCGCGGCGAACGGGTGCGGGTGCGCTCCTTGCAGAACCACGACCGGCCGGTCGAGGAGGTACACCGCGGCATGCGGGCGGCGGTCAACCTGGCCGGCGTCCATCATGAGGAGGTTGTTCGCGGCCAGGAGATTGCAACCCCCGGCTACCTGGTGCCGTCGCGTGTGCTGACGGTTCGGCTGCACTGTCTGGCCGACGCCCGCCGGCCGATCAAACATCGCTTGCCGGTGCGCTTCCACCTGGGCACCGCCGAGATCATGGGCACCGTCTCACTGCTTGACTGTGACGCGGTCGAGCCGGGGGCCTGGGGCCTGGCCCAGCTGTTCCTGGAGGAGCCGGCCACGGCAACCTGGGGACAGCCGTTCGTCATCCGTGAGTCGTCGGCGACGCAAACGCTGGGGGGCGGCCAGGTGCTCCAGCCGGTGGCTCGCAAGATCCGCCGCCGCCACCTGGAAATGCTGGAGCGGATCGAGCGCCTGTGGACCGGCGATGCCGAGCAGCGGGCCCTGACGGTGGCGTGGTTCGGCGGCTTCGCCGGCTTCACCGCGGCCGACCTGGTGCGGGGGGCCAATATTCCTCCGGACCAGGCCCCGGAACTGATCGCCCGTCTCCGCGAGCGGGGAGATCTGGTTGAGGTGGTGGTCAGTCCGGCCCGTCGGCTGCTGTTGCATAGCGATATGGTCCGGGAGCTGGAGGAGCGCATCCTGCAAGTGCTGGCCCGGCTGCATGAGCAGTTCCCGCTGATGTCGGCCCACGACCGGCAAAAGGTGCAGTCGCAGCTCGATTACGTCGGTGACGATGCCCTGGTGCATGCCGTGGTGGACCGGTTAATTCAGCGCAAGCAGGTGGTCGGCGACCTGCGCCGGATCGCCCGAGCCGATTTCAAGCCGAAACTCAGCAGCAGCCAGCGCAAATTGAAAGAGAAGATCGTGGCCGCCTACCAGGAGGCCCAGTTTCAGCCGCCCGAGCCGGCCAGCTTCGTCGGCCAGGCGGGCGGTAATGCCGCCAGTCTGAAGGACCTATTCGACCTGTGCGTCGCCGAGGGTTACCTGGTTCCCATCGCTGACGACCTTTACCTGCACAGCGACGCCGAGGCGGAGATGCGACGGCGAATCACAGCGAAGCTCGCCGAGGGCGGGCCGGGGCTGACGGTGGCCGAGATTCGCGACCTGCTGGGCACGACCCGGAAGTACGCGGTGCCGCTGTGCGAGTACCTGGACCGCGTCGGCGTCACCCGGCGCGAGGGGGACTTGCGCGTGCTGCCGACCGGATTGAGTTACAAGTGATAAATCGCCTTGCAGCCCCTTCCGCAAGGAACAAGTTCCAAGGAACAAGTCGTCTCACAGCCCTTCCTCTCGTGTGCCCTCATTATGTTACTTGTTCCTTGTCGCTTACGGTTGCGCCGGCTTGCGGTAGAACTTATTGGCCAGCAAGTTCTCAACCGCCAGCGCCAGCAGCAGCAGAATCATCAACCAGGGGAACAGCTCCCATGGTTGCAGCCAGCGGCCTTGCAGCGCCTCGCGCAGACTGCCGCCCCGGCCAACGGGGAGGACCGAGCCGGCTCCTAGCAGCGACTCGATCTGGTCCGGCGGCACCTGCGGGGCGAGCTGGCTCTCCTCCGGGCGGACGTTGACGGCGAAGCAGGCTACCCGCGTCCCCTTGCTGTCGTACAGGGTGAATGCGCCGGGCATCACGGCCTGGGTGATCGAGACCGTGTTCTGTCCCTCGGGCCGGCGGACGCTGGTCTCTGCCCCGGAGAGGCCCGGCCCGACCAGGGTATAGGTCGGGAAGAACGGCGCCGGCGGCAGCACCACCGTCACCGGCTGGCCGCTCCGGTAAGTGAAGTTGGCCTTCGCGGCGTCGCCGGCCAGGTAACTGACCGCCTTGTCCGCCAGCACCAGGCCGAACGACGACTCGTTCCAGTAATTGTGCCAGTCGGCGTGCCGGCGGTCGAGGAGGACGGTGAAGAGGAGCACCCGTCCCTGGCCGACCTTGCGCTCTACCAATGCCGGCCGGCCCGGTTCATCGGCGTAGCGGACCACCACCTCCCCCTCGCCCGGGTAAGGCTTGACTTCCCAGTACCGGCTGGCCCGCGGCTGATAGGCCTCGCGGTGGAAATCAACGTCTGCCTGCCGGCGCCACTCGCGGAACGGTGCCATCAGCGGGTGTTTCGACTCGCCTTCGTTCCAGGGGACCGGCCTGTCCTTCGCCTCCACGATGCCGACGAACTCGGCCGGCAAGAGACGGGCGGCGGCCTCATCGTTGTAAGCGTCGCGCCGCAATTCGTCGCCGCCGGGGATGACCGCCAGGCCGCCCCCCCTCTGGACGTACTCGCGCAGCTTGCCCCAGATCTCGCGGCTCAACCCGGCGTTCGGCTCGGCCGCGCTCAGCAAGCAGACGGCCGCGTACTCGGCCAACCATTCACCGGGGCCGAGTTGATGGGCCTCGTCGATCGGCTTGACCACGCAGCGGAAGCCGCGCGCCTCCAGGGCCGCCTTCCAAATGTCGGCTTGACGCACCTGGTCGGTCAGCACCAGTACCGACCGACCGGCGCGGATCTCGAAGGCGGCGTGGCACTCGTTGTTGAACGGCAACGGGTCGCTGCTGGCCAGTTTGATGCGGACATGGTGCGGCCCCGGACTCAGCTTGCCGACCGGGCGCCGGAGGAGGACCACCTCGCTCTGGCCCGCCGCCAGCCGGATCGGCCTCTGGTCGGTGTCGCCCTCGTCATCGATCTGACAGGTGAGCACGGTGTCGCAGGCGGTGCCGACGGCCTGCACGGTGACGCGCAGTTCCAGCGTCTCGCCGGGCCCGACGACCGGCGCGGTGATTTCCGGGTCCAGGACGGCCAGGTCCTGCGGCTCGGCGATGCCGACATCCACAAAGGCGGCGTTGACCTGCTCGGGCGGCCGGAGATTCTTGACATCGGCGGCATCCCAGCAGGCCGGCGTCCGGTCAGAGAAGATGTAAAGGAAACGCGGCAATGGGTCGGTGCCGGGGTCCTGCTCCTGCTCCAGCTCGTTGAACAGGCGGTAGGCCTGACTGAGCGCACGGGTGACCGGGCCGCTGTTGGGGCGCGGCTTCAGAGCGGCGATGCGATCGCGGGCCTGAGAGACGGTCAGGAGCCATTCGCCGCCCGGCTCGGCGCTGTCAAGGACGGCGACGCGGCTGCCGTCGGGCAGGTCATCGAGCAATTCCTGGGCCTTCTGCTTGGCCTCTTCCAGGCGGGTCGGGCTGACGGGCGTC
>DATLYH010000353.1:0-9130 GCA_035575035.1 Gemmataceae bacterium | reverse complement strand
CGGGGGCGTCGGCGTGGTCTGGGCCGTCGTCTGGCATCTGAAGTATCGCGACCATCCCGCCGAGGAGCCCGGCATTACCGCCCAGGAGTTGGAAGAGATCGGCGCCCCGAAGGAGATCCCCGACCACCGGGCGATCCCGTGGGGCCGGCTGTTCCGCGCGCCGCAGCTGTGGCTGATCATGGTGATGTACTCCTTCTACGTTTGGGGTTCCACGTTTTACCTGACCTGGCTGCACACCTATCTGGTGAAAGGCCGCGGCTTCAGCGAGGAGGAGATGAGGCCGCTCTCCGTCCTCCCCTTTGTGCTCGGCGCGATGGCCAACCCACTGGGGGGCTTTCTGAGTGACAAACTGTCGCGGAAGTTTGGGCTGAAGCTCGGGCGCCGGCTGATGGGTTCGACGTGTCTGGCCATCGCCGCCCTGTTCCTGCTCGCCACGGCCCTGACGACCGGCCGCTGGAGCGGACTGCTCTTGCTGGCGTTGGGCTTCGGCGTCATGGACCTGATGCTCCCCTCGGCCTGGGCTGTCTGCTTGGACGTGGGCGGCCGACATGCCGGTGCCGTCTCGGGCGCCATGAACTCGTTTGGACACGTCGGCGGGACACTCTGCTCGGTGCTGTTCGGTTATCTCGTGGAGAAGTACCACAGTTACAACGTCCCGCTGGTGGTGATCGCCTGCAACGTCCTGGTCGCCGCCTTCCTGTTCGCGTGGATCGACCCGTCGAAGCCCTTGCTCCGCGAGGAAGCGCCGGTCGAGGCGGCCCCCACACCCCACCCCCTCTTCCCCGCCGCGGGGGAGAGGGGGTGAGGGGGCTGGCGTGGCCTGACGGGCCGGAGGGAAGGCATGCGCTTGGGGATCAGCTCCTATACCTACGTCTGGGCCGTGGGGGTGCCCGGCTATCCTGCCCCGCAACCGCCGCTGACGGCCGTGGAGCTATTGGAAAGGGCCGTGCGCCTGGGCGTCCGCGTGGTGCAGATCGCCGACAACCTGCCGCTGGATCGGCTCAGCGGCCCGGAACGCACCGCCCTGATCGAACAGGCCCGGCAGCTGGACATCGCCCTCGAGGTGGGGACGTGCGGCATCTGCCCCGCCCATCTCCGCCGCTACCTGCACCTGGCGCGGGAGGTCGGCTCCGACATCGTGCGGGTGGTCGCGGACACCGAGGGGCATCACCCCACCCCAGATGAGGTAGTGGACGCACTCCGGACGGTGATGCCCGAGTTTGAGCGGGCCGGCGTCCGGCTGGCCATCGAAAATCACGACCGCTTCCGGGCGGCGGCCCTCCACGACATCCTGGAACGCGTCGGCAGCGAGTGGGCCGGCATCTGCCTGGACACGGCCAACTCCATCGGCGGTCTGGAGCGGGTCGAAACCCTGGTGGAGGTCCTCGGTAGCCGGGTTATGAACCTGCACCTGAAGGATTACTGCATCTTTCGACCGCCGCACCGGAAGGGGTTCGTGGTCGAGGGGCGCCCGGCCGGCAAGGGACAGCTCGACATCCCCGGGCTGCTGGCCCAGTTGCGTGCACTGCGGCGGGACCCGAACGTGATCCTGGAGTTATGGCCGCCGCCCGGGCCGACCATTGACGAGTCGGCCGCCCGGGAAGCAGAATGGGCCGAGCAGAGCATCCGTTATCTGCGTCAATTCGTCCCCGATTGAAGAAAAGGCGGACCGTGGAAAGCCGAACGCTGGGCCGGACCGGCCTGACCGTCTCGCGCGTTTGTCTGGGCACCATGACCTTCGGCGCTCAGGTGGATGAGGCTGCCGCCGCAGCGATGGTCGATTACTGCCTGGAGCGGGGCGTCAGCTTCATCGACACTGCCAACGTCTACAACGCCGGCGGGTCCGAGACAATCCTGGGCAAGGTGCTCAGGGGCCGGCGCGACCAGGTGGTCCTGGCGACCAAGGTGGGTCTGAAGATGGACGAGGAGCCCGGCGGCAGCGGTCTCTCGGCCGCTGCCATCCGCCGAGGTATCGAGGACAGCCTGCGCCGCCTCCAGACCGATTTCGTCGATCTTTACTATCTGCATCAACCCGATTACACGGTCCCGCTGGAAGAATCTTTGGGTGCGATGGACCGGCTGGTGCAGGAGGGGAAGGTCCGTTTCGTGGGCGCCTCCAACTATGCCAGCTGGCAAGTCTGTCGGATGCTCTGGCTGGCGGAGCGGAACGGCTGGCAGCCGGTGCAGGTTGTTCAGCCGATGTACAACCTGATCGCCCGCAGCGCGGAGGCCGAGTTCCTGCCGATGTGCCGGGACTTCGGGCTGGCGGTGGCGGCGTACAACCCGCTGGCAGGCGGCCTGCTGACCGGCAAGCATACCGGCGCGGCGCCGTTGGCCGGGACACGCTTCGATCGGATGCCGACCTACCGGGACCGTTACTGGCACTCGGCCAATTTCGACGCCGTGCGGGAGTTGTCGGCCATCGCTCGGACCGCCGGCCGTTCGCTGATCAGCCTTGCCCTGGGCTGGCTGCTGCACCACACCGCGGCCGACTGCGTCATCCTCGGGGCGTCGAGCCTGGAACAGTTGAAGGAGAACCTGGCGGCTGCGGAGGAAGGGCCACTGGCCGCCGAGACAGTCGCTGCCTGTGATCGAGTGTGGAAGGCCCTTCGCGGGGTCAGTCCGCCGTACAACCGCTGACCGCCGTTCTGACGTGAGTCTCAGGCAATGCGCACTCCTCATCCGGAAAGGCTTCCGTGCGGCAAGTCCAGGAACGACGGTCGATAGGTTTGCCCAACTTGAAACCAGAAACAGTCCTGACTCCGGGCAAGCCCGATTGACCGTTCCCCCGGTGGGCGGCTATAAGTTCGGCTGGGTGGCCGGGGCGCTCCAGGAGGCGAGCCCCCCGTTACGGCACGGTCTCCTGACCGTGTCGCGGTTGGCGGCGGGGTGGAGCGGTCGGGAGACGGCTCCACATCATGGAGCCGGGATTTCGACGACTCTGCTCTGGCCACCTACCGAGGACGAAAAGGATTTCCCTCGATGAGCCTTTCGACTCAACAGCCGGCTGCCCCGCCCGCTCCTCTCAAGGGGCGGGTGGAATGGGAAGAAACCCGGTGCTTGCTGTGCGATGGCGAGTGCTGGTCGCTGTTGCTGGAAGCCCCGGATAACCTCCCCGGCGGCAGTGGGTTGTGGTTCGCCGTCGTCCAGTGTCAGGACTGCGGCCTCTGCTTCACCAATCCGCGGCCGAGTGCTGCCTCCATCGGCCAGTTTTACCCGGCCGGCTATCGCCCTTACCGGGCGCGGCGGCGGCGAGTCAGCCTCTGGCGCCGGTTGATGGCGGGACCGGGCCGCTGGGTTCCCCGCAAACTGCGGACAGTGGCCGGGCCGGCTCGCGGCCGGCTGCTCGACTTTGGTTGCGGCCGGGGCGCCTTCCTGGAGGACATGCACCGCCGCGGCTGGCAAGTGACCGGCATTGACGCCTCGGCGGTCGCTGTCGAGTACATCCGCGGCGAGCTAGGGCTGCCCGCCCTGGTCGGCACCCTGCCCCATCCCGAGCTGCAAGCGGCCCGCTTTGACGTCATCACCATGTGGCACTCGCTGGAGCATGTCCACGCCCCGCTGGAGGTGCTGCGCGAGGCGTACCGGCTGCTGGTGCCCGGCGGCCGGCTGGTGGTGGCGGTCCCCAACATCGACAGCCTGGCGTTCCGCTGGTTCGGACCCGCGTGGTACGGCCTGGACCTGCCGCGCCACCTGACCCACTTCGCGCCGTGGACGCTGCAATTGATGCTGGAACGGGCCGGCTTCCGGGTCGGGCCGATCCGCATGGTGCGCCGCAGCGGCTGGATGCGCTGGTCGGCCCGCCTGGCCGGCCAGAACGCGCCGACGCCGCGCTGGTATCGCTGGCTCCGCACACGGCCGGTTTCGCGCCTGGCCGCTTGGTATACCTGCCTGAGCCGTCAGTCCGACTGCATGGTGGCCACCGCGGAGCGCTAACCTTTCGAGACATTCCAGGTCCGTGGCCCTGCACGGTTACGACACGGTCTCCCGACCAGGCCGCGGCTGGGGAGCCGCCGTTAACTTTCGTTTACACCGATAACCTCCCTCTGACAATTTTCGTTAACAGCGGCGCTAACCCGGGCCGGCCTCCTCGTCCGGTGGGGTGGGTGCGCCCCGGGGATTTCTTTCCTTTCTCCGCTAGCGACAACTACTTGCGCTGCCGTCCCTCGGGGATCCTGCGGGCAGCGGCGGATGGCGGCCGGCTGGCACACCTTGTGCAGGAAGAGGGGAACACTACGATTTGGCGAGGAGGAGGCAATACCCCGGCTTGAACCTGGCTCGGAGCCAGTTATCCGTCGCAGGGGGGCGGATGCAGCCTAGGGTTGTCCTCCTTCTCGTCAAGTCGTAGCTCTGGGAAACCTCCTCTCTTCCCCACCTTCTTCTCCACAAATTATTCCTGCCGCCGTCCGATGGCATAGTAGGTGAAGCCGTGGCTGGCGAGGGTCCTGGGTTCGTACAGGTTGCGGCCGTCGAAGATCACCGGCTCGCGGAGCAGGCGGCGCATCAGGTCGAAGTCCGGATTACGGAACTCCTGCCACTCCGTGACGATGGCCAGCCCGTCAGCCCCTTCCAGGGCACCGTAGGGGCGGTCACAATAGACCAGGCGGTCGCCGTACAGTTGCCGGGTGTTGGCCAGCGCCTCGGGGTCGTGGACACGCAGTTGTACCCCCTCGGCCAGAAGGGCGTCGATCAGGACCAGGGCGGGCGCCTCGCGGATATCGTCGGTGCGCGGCTTAAAGGCCAACCCCCAGATGGCGATGGTCTTTCCCTTGAGATGGTCGCCGTAGTGCTGGCGAATCTTGCGGAAGAGGACCTGCTTCTGCGCCTCGTTGACCTTGTCCACCGCCTCCATCAGGTGCAAGGGGATGCCGAGTTGCCTTGAGAGATAAATAAGGGCGCGGATATCTTTCGGAAAGCAGGAGCCTCCGAAGCCGGCGCCCGGGAAGAGGAACTGGAAGCCGATGCGGGCGTCGTGGCCGATGCCCCGGCGGACATCGTTGATGTCGGCCCCGACTCGCTCGCACAGGTTCGCCATCTCGTTGATGAAGCTGATCTTGGTCGCCAGCATGGCATTGGCCACGTACTTGGTCGCCTCAGCGCTCTCCGGCGACATCACCAAGAACGGCCGCTCCGTCCGCAAAAAGGGGGCGTACAGCTCACGCAGCACCTCGGCCACCTCCGGCCGCCGCACCCCGACCACGACCCGGTCGGGCTTCATGAAGTCGTCAACCGCTGCCCCCTCCTTGAGGAACTCCGGGTTGCTGGCCACCTGGACATGGCTGCACCCTCGGGCCGCCAGGCGCTCGGCCACGGCCCGATTGGTGCCGACCGGGACCGTGCTCTTGATCACCACTACCCGCGAGGCGGGGCCGCCCGACGGCTTGCCCGCCAGGTGAGCGGCCAGCTCGTCCACCACCGCCCAGACATTCCCCAGGTCGGCGCTGCCGTCGGCTCCCTGAGGTGTGCCGACCGCCACGAAGATCAGCTGGGCCGACGCCCCTTGACCCAGGTCGGTGGTGAACTGTAACCGTCCCTCGCGGCGGTTGCGCTGGACCAACTCCAGCAAACCCGGCTCGTAGATCGGCAGTCGGCCCGCGTTGAGCACCTCGATCTTGCGCGGGTCCTTATCGACGCCGATGACATCATTGCCGCTCTCCGCCAGGCAGGTGGCGGTGACCAGACCCACGTATCCTGTACCGATAACCGTGACTTTCACGAGCGTTGTCTCCAGTATGCCAGGATGTCGGCCAGTGATTGCTCCAGCGTCCAGGCCGGCGACCAACCTGTCGCACGGACCAGCTGGGACGGATCGGCCCACGCGGTGTGGGTTTCGGCAGCACGGGCCAGGTCGGGCCGCGGCCGCACCTCGACCGCGACCTTCGCCAGCGCCAGCAGGCAGTCGAGCACCTCGCGCATCGACCAGGTCCGGCCGGTGCCCACGTTGTAAACCTCGCCGGTCCGGCCGTGCTCTGCCAGCAGGCGGTAGGCGCGGACCACATCGCGGACATCGGTCAGGTCGCGTCGCGGGCTCAGGTCGCCCGTCTCCAACAGCGGCGGCCGCCGGCCGCGCTCGATGGCCGCGATTTGCTGGGCGAAGTGGGCGACGGCGTATTCGGGCGACTGGCGCGGCCCGCAGTGGTTGAATGGCCGAACCCGCACGATGTCGAGACCCGGTGCCCGGGTGTACTGGTAGGCGGCCAGGTCGGCGGCTGCCTTGCTGGCTGCGTAGGGGCTGGCCGGCCGCAGCGGGCAGCGCTCATCCTGGGGTTGTGCCGGCCCCTCGCCGTCGCCGTAGACCAGACCGCTGCCCACATGGACGATGCGCGGCTGGCCGCCCCAGCGGGCAATGGCGTCGTACAGGCGGCGGGTGGCTGTCAGGTTGCCGGCCCAAGCCGCCTCCGCCTCCCGGAATGACCGCCCCGCATGGGCATAACCGGCCAGGTGGTAGACGACCTGCGGCTGCACCTCGGCCAGCAGCGCCTCGACGGCCGCCCCATCCTCCAGGTCGCAACGGCGGAGCACCACCCGGCCTGCCAGGAAATCTAGCTCACGGGGCCACTCCCCGCTTCGGCTCAGGCCAAAAAGTTCCACCCCAGGTTCGGCCAGCAGGTGCTCCGCTAGGTGGCCGCCGGCGAACCCGGTGATCCCCGTGATCAGGACGCGCATGGGGGTGCCCGTGATCTACGCACTGCGGGCCCAGAGGTCGGCCCGGGCCCGTTCCAGGTCGGCATCGACCATCCGACGAATCAACTGCTCAAAGGTTACTTCCGGCTCCCAGCCCAGGACGCGGCGTGCCTTGCTAGCGTCGCCGACCAGCAGGTCAACCTCGGCCGGGCGGAACAGGGCCGGGTCCTGGACTACGTACTTCCGCCAGTCCAGGCCGACGTGGTCGAAGGCTATCTCGACGAGTTCCTGCACCGAGTGGGTCTCGCCGGTGGCGATGACGTAGTCGTCGGGCTGATCCTGCTGCAACATCAGCCACATGGCCTTGACGAAGTCGCCGGCGTAGCCCCAGTCGCGGCGGGCTTCGAGATTGCCCAGGCGCAGCTCGCGCTGCAACCCCAGGCGAATGCGGGCCGCGGCGTCGGTGACCTTGCGGGTGACGAACTCGCGGCTGCGGCGCGGGCTCTCGTGGTTAAACAACAATCCTGAGCAGCAGAACATGCCATAGCTCTCCCGGTAGTTCACCGTGATCCAGTGGCCGTAAGCCTTGGCCACCCCATAGGGGCTGCGCGGGTGGAACGGCGTCGTCTCGCGCTGCGGTGTCTCCCGGACCTTGCCAAAGACCTCCGAGCTGCTCGCCTGGTAGAAGCGGATGCCCGTGGGGTTGACCAAGCGGATGGCCTCCAGCATGCGGGTGACCCCTAGGGCCGTGAATTCGCCGGTCAGCACCGGCTGCTGCCAGCTGGTCGGCACGAAGCTCATCGCTGCCAGGTTGTAGACCTCGGCAGGGTCCACTTGGCGGAGTACGTCAATGAGGGAGAGCTGATCCAGCAGGTCAGCTTGGTGCAAATGAACCCGCCCGGCCAGATGGGCGATCCGCTCGAAGTTTTCGGTACTGGACCGGCGCACGATGCCGTGCACCTCGTACCCTTTACTGAGCAGTAGCTCGGCCAGAAAGGAACCGTCTTGACCGGTTATACCGCTAATCAACGCCCGTGGCATAGCGCGTTCCTTCGCCTTCTGCCGGTTCGATAAATCCGTTCCAGCGGCCGGGCGGCAGCCGTCCCTTCACGGTGCCGCCAGGTGCTCACGCGGGCCGTATTGTCTCTCGTAGTATGTCAAATACTCGCCGGTGCGGATCCGCGCCACCCATTCGGGATGAGTCTGATACCAGCGGACCGTCTCGCGCAGGCCTTCCTCGAAACGGATGCGCGGCTTCCAGCCAAGCTCGCACTCGATTTTGCTCGGATCGATGGCGTAACGGCGGTCGTGGCCGGGACGGTCCTTGACGAAGCGGATCAGCGACTCCGGCTTCCCCATGATTTTGAGCAAGGTTCGGGTCAGCTCCAGGTTGGTCAGCTCGCAGCGGGCGCCGATGTTGTAGACCTCCCCGGGTCGGCCTGCCCGCCAGACCCGGTCGATGGCGGCGCAGTGGTCGCGGACGTGGATCCAGTCGCGCACATTCTGGCCGTCCCCGTAAACCGGCACCGGCCGATCCTCCAACAGGTTGGTGATGAACAGCGGGATCAGTTTCTCCGGGAACTGGTAAGGGCCGTAGTTGTTCGAACAACGGGTGATCAAAGCCGGCAGACCGTAGGTGTGGACATAGCTGCGCACCAGCAGGTCGGCCGCTGCCTTGCTGGCCGCGTAGGGGCTGTTCGGGGCCAGGGGGGTTTCTTCCGTGAAAAAGCCGGTCGGCCCCAGACTGCCGTAGCATTCATCGGTGCTGATTTGCACGAAGACCTTGACCCGGAACTCCCGCGCCGCATCCAGCAAGGTTTGCGTGCCCAGGATATTGGTCCGGACGAATGGGCTGGCGTCGTGGATGCTGCGGTCAACATGCGATTCGGCAGCGAAGTTGATGACCACGTCGATACCGGTCTGGAAGGCCTGCCGGACCGCGTCGCGGTCGGCGATGTCGCCGCGGATGAAACGGTAGCGGGGGTGGTCCGCCACGTCGGCCAGGTTGGCCAGGTTGCCGGCGTAGGTCAGGCAGTCGAGGTTGACCACCCGGACCTCGGGGTCGGTTTCCAACAGGTAATGAATGAAGTTGCTGCCGATGAAGCCGCAACCTCCGGTCACCAGGACCGTCGTCATGGGCATGATTTCTCCAGGGCGGGAATGGTCGGCCGGGCCTCCTGACCGGGCCAGCGGAACCGGGCGCTGCTGGTCGGCTATCCATCATCACCCCTGCTGGGGGTTGGTCTGGAAACCAAACCCCTTCTGTTGTGACGTGGTCTGGAGACCGCGCCCCCTACCGCCACAACGGGCGCCACCACGGGGACCAAGCCACAACGGGGTGGACTGGTAAAGCCTACCGGTTTGGGGCCGAACTGGTCAAGAAGGCTTGAAGAGCCATCGGGCCGCCGACCAGGTCATTCATTCGTAAGCGGCGAGCGGCCGGCGTCAGCCGGCCGGTGCTAGGGCGAGCGGCCGGCGTCAGCCGGCCGGTGCTAGGGCGAGCGGC